>DAHUZI010000029.1 GCA_027306595.1 Candidatus Dormiibacterota bacterium
CCCAGCTGGCCGAGCACCGCCAGCGCCACGGGCCGCCGCCCTGGCACCGGCCGGCGGCGGCCCGGGCCGACACCCTCGCCGCCCTGGTGGCCGCGGTCGACCTGCGGGGCCGGGGCGGCGCGGGCTTCCCGGTCGCTCGCAAGCTCGAGGCGGTGGCCGCCCGGCCTGGCCGCCCCGTCCTGGTCGTGAACGGGGTCGAGGGGGAGCCGCTGGCGGCCAAGGACCGGGCCCTGCTCGTCGCCGCCCCCCACCTCGTCCTCGACGGCGCCCAGGCGGTGGCCCGGGCGATCGGGGCCACCGCCCTGCTGGTCGTGACCCAGGAGCGGGTCGTCCCCTCGGTGCGCCGCGCCGCCGCCGAGCGGACGGGCGCCGCCCGCGACCCCGTCCCGGTGACGGTGATCGGGGCCGAGCGCGCCTTCGTCGCCGGCGAGGAGACGGCCGTCGTCCACTGGATCACGGCCGGCGACCCCCGTCCGACCGCACGCCCTCCGCGCCCGGTCGAGCGCGGGGTCGACGGGCGCCCGACCCTGGTCCACAACGCCGAGACGCTCGCCCAGCTCGCCCTCCTGCTCGCCCGCGGGCCGAAGTGGTACCGGGCCGTCGGCACCCGGGCCGAGCCCGGGACCACCCTGGTCACCCTCTCAGGCGCGGTCCGCCGGCCCGGGGTCTACGAGGTCGCGCTCGGCGAGGCGGTGGCCGCCATCGTGGAGCGCGCCGGGGGCGCGACCGAGCCGCTGCGGGCGCTGCTCGTCGGCGGCTACTTCGGCGTCTACCGGGCCGCGCCGGCGGCCCTGCGCGCGACCTGGAGCCGGGCCGGGCTGGCGGCGATCGACGCCAGCCCGGGGGCGGGCGTCCTCCACCTCCTCGGGGCCAGCCTCTGCCCGGTGGCGGAGGCCGGCCGGCTGGCGCGGCTCCTGGCCGGGCAGAGCGCCGGCCAGTGCGGCCCCTGCGCCCGCGGGCTCCCCGAGATCGCCGCCGGGCTCCGTGCGCTCGGCGAGATCGGGCCAGCCGCCGCCCCGGCGGTGCGGGCCCGGGTCGAGCGCTGGATGGGCGAGGTCTCGGGCCGGGGCGCCTGCCGCTACCCAGACGGCGCCGTCGCGGTGCTGCGGTCGGCGCTCGAGCTCTTCCGCGACGACTGGGACCAGCACGCCCGCGGCGGCTGCGTCGCCGCGGGCGGCTGATGCGGCTCGTCCTCGATCCCATCGCCTGCGACGGGCGGGCCCTGTGCCTCGAGCTGCTCCCGGAGCGGATCCGGGCCGACAGCTGGGGCTTTCCGATCCTGCGGGCGGGGCCGGTGCCGCCCCCGTTGCTCCCGCTCGCCCGCCGGGCGGTCGCCGACTGCCCGCGGCTGGCGCTGCGGCTCACAGCCGAGCCCGCCGACGGCGCCGCCCCGGGTCCCGGCGCGGCGGCCCCTAGGCCGTCGGCGTCGGGGGCAGCCAGACGGTCTTGACGTTGAGGAGCTCGTGGATGCCGAAGCGGGAGAGCTCGCGCCCGTAGCCGCTGCGCTTGACGCCCCCGAACGGCATCCGGGGGTCGGAGTGGGTCATCCCGTTGACGAAGACCCCACCCGTGTCGAGCTGGCGGGCGACCCGGACCCCGCGCTCGAGGTCGCGGGTCCACACGTTGCCGCCCAGCCCGTACGGGGAGTCGTTGGCGAGCCGGATCGCCTCCGCCTCGTCCGCGACCCGGGTGATCGCCGCCACCGGCCCGAAGGTCTCCTCCCGGAAGGCCGGCATCTGCGGCGTCACCTGGGTGAGGACGGTCGGCTCGTAGAAGAAGCCGGGGCCGGCGACCGGCCGGCCGCCGCAGGCGACCAGGGCGCCCAGCTCGACCGACGCCCGCACCTGGCGGTCGAGGTTGGCGCGCAGGTCAGCGCGCGCGAGCGGCCCGACCTCGGTCGCGGGGTCGGTGGGATCGCCGACCCGCAGCCGCCGCACCGCGGCGGTGAAGCTGGCCGTGAAGGCGTCGGCGATGGCCTCGACGACCAGGAAGCGCTTGGCGGCGATGCAGGTCTGGCCCCCGTTCTGGAAGCGGGCGCGGACCCCGGTCGCCACCGCCTGGTCGAGGTCGCAGTCCTCGAGGACGCAGAACACGTCCGAGCCCCCCAGCTCGAGCACCGTCTTCTTCAGGTGGCGCCCGGCCAGGGCGGCGACCTCGGCCCCGGCACGGTCGCTGCCGGTGAGGGTGACGGCGCGCACCCGGGGATCGGCGATGAGGTCCGCCACCTGCTCCTCGGTGGCGAGCAGGGTCGTGAACACCCCGGCCGGCACCCCGGCACGGACCAGGACGGCCTCGATCTCGAGGCCGCAGCGGACCACCGAGGGGGCGTGCTTGAGGAGGACGCCGTTGCCCCCGAGGAGGGCGGGGACGGCGGCGCGCACCACCTGCCAGAAGGGGTAGTTCCAAGGCATGATCGCCAGCACCAGGCCGAGCGGCTCGAAGGCGACGAAGCTGCGGTCGGAGGTCGCGGGGCTGGGGACGTCGGCGAGCCAGCTCGGCCCCTCCGTGGCGAAGGTCACGCAGGCGGCCGCGCACTTCTCGATCTCGGCGCGAGCCTCCGTGACCGGCTTGCCCATCTCCGCCGTCATGACCAGGGCCAGCCGCTCGGCGTCGCGCCGGAGCTCGCCGGCGATCGCGCCGACGATCGCGGCCCGCTCGGCGATCGGGCGCTGCGCCCACTGTGCCTGGGCCTGGTCGGCGGCCGCGAGCGACGCCGCCAGCCCCTCGGCCCCAAGGGGGGTGAACCGCTCCAGCGGCGCGCCGGTCGCGGGGTTGACGGAGGCGAGCGGACGCGCGATCGGGGGGGCGATGGTCATCGGGACTCCTCCGTGGCGGGGGTGGGGGTGCGGGCGGGCGGGCCGGCGCCGGGTCGGTAGCGGTCGACCCCGCCGGCCGGGGCGCGACACGCCAGGTGGCGGGCGACCAGCAGCTCGAGGTGGGCGGCCGTCTCGCCCACCGCCAGCATCTGATTGAACCCGTCGAGGTCGGCCAGCCGGCGCGCCCGCCGGGTCCAGGGGAGCGCTTCGGCCACGGCCTGGGGGGTCGCCGGGTCCGGGCCCAGGGTGACGAGCGCGGCGGAGCAGGCGGCGAGGCGCTGCTCGTGGTGGGCGGTGAGCGCGTCGACCCGGCCGGCGAGGTCGACGAACACCGGGCCGTGGGCGGGCAGGACGGTGCGAACGTCGAGCCGGCGCACCCGCTCGAGGGACGCGAGGAAGTCGCCCAGCGCCCCGGGCCGCTCGACCGGCTCCAGCCCGATCGAGGGGGTGATCTGGGGGAGGACGTGGTCGCCCGCGAACAGGAGGCCGTCGGCGGGGTCGACGAGGCACACGTGGCCGGCCGTGTGCCCGGGGGTGGCGAGGACCGTGAGCGCCCGCCCGCCCGCGACCACGACCGAGCCGTCCCCGAGGTAGAGGTCGGGAGCGGCGTACCGGGCGCGGTGGGGCGGCTCCTCGCCGACGGGGTCGCCGGCCGCCAGGTGGTCGGCCAGCGGGCCCGCCCCCAGCCGCCGCAGCCGTGTCGCCAGCCGGCCGCGGCCGTGGTCGGGGTCCTGGCGCAGGCGCTCGAGGCCCTGGCGCTCGCCCACCCCAAGGCAGACCGTCGCCCCGGCCGCGTCGCGGAGCCGGGCGGCCTGACCGATGTGGTCGTGGTGGAGGTGGGTGACGGCGACCGTGCGGACCGACGCGACCCCGCCTCCGAGTCGCTGGAGCTGGGCCTCGAGCAAAGCCCAGCTGGCGGCCGTCTCCCAGCCGCTGTCCACCAGGGTCAGCTGCCGGCCGGCGCGGATCGCATAGACGTTGACCGCCCGCAGGGCGTCGCCCGGCAGCGGCAGGGGGATGCGGAAGACCTCGTCCGCGACCGGCTCGAGGGCGGGCTCGGCCCAGGCGTGGCGATCGTCGCTCAGGGACACCCGCTCATTCTCGGCGCGGCGGGGGGTCAGGGTCGGGGGCAGGGGGCAGGGGCGGGCCGGCGGCCTCCGCCAGGAGCCGCACGACCGCCCGGGCGTCCACCGGCCGCAGGGCCGCGACCTGGAGCCGACAGCCGACCTCGGCGGTCGCGCCGACGGTGACCCGGTGCGGTCGAAGGGCGACCCCGGCGGGGGGCTGGAGGCCGAGCCCGGCCGCGATCCGGCGCTCGATCTCCGCCAGGGGAGCCGTCGCGGGCAGGGTGACGTCGAGATCCACCTGGACGGGGATCGGGCCGGTCGTGATCGCCGCCATCAGCATCGCGCTGTTGGGGACGTGGACCGTGCGCCCGCCGACGCTGAGCACCGTGTGGAAGCTGCCGACGTGGAGGACCGTCCCGCTGAAATCCGCCCCCCCGAAGCCGCCGAAGAGGTAGGTGCGCAGGTGGACCCAGCCCCCGACCGAGAAGGGGCGGGCGACGAGGAGGACGGCCCCGGCGAAGAGGTTGCCGAGCGAGGTCTGGGCCCCGACCCCGAGGACCACCCCGATCACCGCGCTCCCCACGAGGAAGCCGGACAGGTCGAGGTGGAGCTGGGAGACGATCAGCAGGCCGAGGACCGCGTAGGCGATCCAGCTGACTGCGGTTCGCCAGGTGGCGATGGCGGTGCCGGCGGCGTGGCCGAAGGCGGCCGCCACCAGCGCCCGGGTGGCGAGCAGGGCCAGGACGGCGGCCACCAGGAGGAAGCCGCCGAGCACGAGGTCGTGGCTGGTCTGGGGCAGCGTCCGGACGGCCCGGCTGGCGAGGAGGGCCCGCCCCGCCAGGAGGACGACCACCAGGGCGAGGAGGAGGAGGATCCCGGCCGCGAGGAGGCGACGCGGGGGGCGCCGGGCGCTGGTCAGCCCCATGTCCCCGGGACCGTAGCAGCCGCGGCCGGGGGCGGGCGCCGTCAGTCGATGCGGAGGACCGCCTTGCCCCCGACCCGGCGCTCCCTGAGGGCTGCGAGCGCGGCCGCCGCGTCCCGCCAGCTCCCGACCAGCGCCACCTGGGGATCCAGCCGCCCGTCGACCACCAGCTTGGCGAGATGGGCGAGGTCGGCCGCTGGCGGGTCGCGCCACGCGTCGGCGATGAGGAAGTAGCCCCGAATGCTGGCGCCCCACTTCGTGTAGAGGTCGTTGACGAGGAAGGTGGTGGGCTCGCGGGCGGAGTTGCCGTAGGTGACGACGGTCCCGCCCGGGGCGACCAGCCCGATCGCGGCCGCGAGCGAGGCCCCGCCGGCGGCGTCGAGGACGAGGTCGAACGGCCCCTGGGCGGCGTCCGCGCCCACGACCACGCGGTCGGCGCCGAGCGCTGCCAGCCCCTCGGCGCGCTCCGGGCGTCCGACGACCGCCGTCACCTCGGCGCCGGCCCGGTGGCCGAGCTGGATCGCCAGGCGGCCCACCCCGCCGGCGCCCCCGGTGATGCACACCCGCCGGTCGAGGAGCAGCCCGCCCATCCGCAGGATGCGCAGGGCGGTAAGGCCGGCGACCGGGAGGGCGGCGGCCGTCGTCGCCGCCAGCCCCGCGGGCCGCTGGCAGAGGGCGCCGATCGGGACCGCGGCGAGCTCCGCCCAGCCGAGCCCATCGGCCAGGAGGCCGACCACCGGGGTCCCGGCGGCCGGACCGCTCCCGTCGGTGGCCGCGGTCCGCACCGTGCCGGCGATGTCCCAGCCCGGCCGCCAGCCGTCGTCGGCCAGGGCGAGGCGGTTCAGCTCACCCCGGTTGAGCGCGACCGCCTCCACCTCGACCAAGGCCGAGCCGGGCCCCGGGACCGGCTCGGGCACCTCCCGGAGCGCGATCCGCTCGGGCTGGGCGGGGTCGGCGACCAACGCGCGCATGCTGGGGCTGAGTCTACGGCGGTCAGCCGCGGTCCCAGAGCCGCTTGGCTCGCAGCACGCGCTCGAGGTGCTCGAGCGGGGCGGTGACCCCGGCATCCATGGTGTTGAGGGCGCAGTGGGTCGCGCCGAGCTGCGCCCAGCGGGCCAGCTCGGGCAGCACGCGCGACGGGTCGTCGCCGACCGTGACCCGCCCCGCGATCCCGAAGGTGGCCGGGTCGCGGCCGCTCGCCGCCAGGGCGTCCCGGATCACCACCAGCGCCGCATCGAGGGGGGCGCCCAGGGGCAGGTTGGCGATCCAGCCGTCGCCCAGCGCCGCCGCCCGCCGCAGCGCCGGGGCGGCGGTGCCCCCGAACCAGATCGGGATCGATCGGCCGGGCGGGAGGGGGTTGAGGCCGGCGGCCCGGATGCGGTGGGTGGGGCTCTCGATCGTGACGACCTCGTCGGCCCACAGCCGCCGGAGCACCGCGACCTGCTCGGCGAGGCGCCGGCCCCGGTCGCCAAAGGGCATCCCCAATGCCTCGTACTCGACCGTGTTCCAGCCCAGCCCGATCCCGAGCCGCAGCCGGCCGCCGGAGAGCACGTCGACCTCGGCCGCCTGCTTGGCGACCAGGGCGGTCTGCCGCTGGGGCAGGACCAGGATCTCGGTCGCCAGGACGAGCCGGCGGGTGACCGCGGCCAGGTAGCCGAGGAGGACGAAGACCTCGTGGAAGGCGTCGGCGTGGGTGTACCGGCCCGACCAGCCGCCGGGACGGTCGGGCGAGGCGCCGAGGACGTGGTCGAAGGCGCCAAGGCTGGTGAACCCCGCCGCCTCCACCGCCTCGGCGTAGGTGCGGATGACGCCGGGGTCGTTGCCGATCTCGCGCTGGGGGAAGATCACGCCGAGCTCCATCGCCTGCGACCTCCGTGGGGGACCGGCCCGGCGGCGCCGGGACCTCCTCTGGGCCCCCCGCCATTGTCGGCCGGCGGGCTCAGCCCTCCACCGAGGCGGTGGGGTCGCGGCTCAAGGCGGCGTTGCCGCGCAGCCCGGCCAGGACCGCCGCGGCCACCGCCATCGCGGCGAGGAAGATCATCGCCGCGGCGAACCCGGTCGCGGTCGGGCCCGGGTGGCCGCCCCGGGTCGCGCTGGCCCCGGCGACCAGGCCGAAGACGAGGCCGGTGAACGCCACCCCCATGGTCGTGCCCAGCCCGCGGGTCATGTTGAGGAGCCCGCTCGCGACCCCCGACTCGGTCTTGGGGGCCGAGCCCATGATCGCGGCGTTGTTGGGCGGCGTGAACGCCCCGAGCCCGATCCCGGCCACCACCAGCTCGGCGACGAGGGCCGCGCCCGCGTCCCGGGTGAGCGCGATCAGGACCAGGCCCACGGCGCTCAGGCCCATGCCGCCGACCGTGAGGGGCCTGGCGCCCACGTGCTCCGCCAGCCGGCCGGCCAGGGGGGCGGTCACCCCGAGGGCGACGGGCATGGCGGTGAGCAGGAGCCCGGAGGCCTGCGAGCCGAGGTGATGGGCGTACTCGAGGTAGACCGGGGTGATGAACAGGATGCCGAAGAGGACGAGGTAGGAGAGCAGGCCGCTCGCGATCCCGGCCGAGAACTGGGTGCGGGCGAAGAGGGCGAGATCGACCATCGGGGTGGGGATCCCCCGCTCGCGGACGAGGAAGGCGGCGGTGAGCCCGACCGCCGCCACCAGGGCGACGAGGATCGGGGCGCTGGTCCAGCCCGTCTGGTCTCCGAACGAGAGCGCGTAGGTGAGCGCGGCCACCGCGGGGACGAAGAGCGCGAGGCCGGCCCAGTCGAAGCGGACGCGCGCGGTGAGGTGCCGGGAGCGGGGCAGGAGGTACCAGCCGAGGACGGTGCCCACCAGCCCGGCGGGGACGTTGACGTAGAAGATGAGGCGCCAGCCGCCGAGCGCGATCAGGGCCCCGCCGACGCTTGGCCCGAGCGCCAGGCCCAGCGCCTGGGCTGCGCCCTGCACCCCGATCCCGCGCCCGAGCTCGCGGTCGGGCATCGCCTGGACGATGAGGGCAACGCTGTTGGCCTGGAGCATCGCGGCCCCCACCGCCTGGAGGATGCGGAAGACGATGAGGAGCGGCAGGCTGGGGGCGATGCCGCAGAGCGCCGAGCCCACGATGAAGACGAGGAAGCCGTAGATATAGAGGAGCTTGCGGCCGACCATGTCGGCGAACCGCCCGACGGCCGTCACCATCGCCACCAGCGCGAGCAGGTAGGTGATCGAGACCCACTCCACCTCCGGCAGGCTGCCGTGGAACGCGCGCTGGAGGCTGGGCACCGCGACCAGGACGATGCTGGCGTCGAGCTGGCCCATGAAGGCCCCGACGCAGACCGTGGCCACGACCAGCCAGTGCGCATTGGGCCGGTCCGCGATCCCGGGCGGGCGCCGCGGCTCGGTGAGCAGCCGGCGCCATCCCCCCGCCGCGGGTGTGCCCGGCCGGTCGACGTCGAGCCGCCCCATGCCTCGACTATAGACAGCGGCCGTGGCCGGCCCGGGCGGCCAGGCGACGCAGCCCTGGCCACGGGGGCCGCCCGGGCGCCGCGCCGGGGCGGCCCCCGTGGATCAGCCGGTGGGGCGCGGCCGGGGCTCGCCGAAGGTCGGCGGGGCGACGTCCCCCGGCGGGGCGCCCGCGATCGGCATCTCCCGCACCAGCCCGGTTCCGCTGGCCACGATCGCGGCGATCTCCTCGGTCTCGTAGCCGGAGTGCACGGCCCAGCCGTAGGCGAGGAGTCCGAGCAGGATCACGACCAAGAGGTCAGCGGGGAAGACGATCCCCGGGGTCGGCAGCGGGCCGTAGGCGCCGTAGTAGGAGACCCCCATCATCCCGAGGAGGAAGACCAGAAGCCACCAGGTGCTGGTGACCGCCTGGCGCCCCCGCGCATCGCTGAGGTACCAGAGCGCGCCGGCGAACCCCAGGATCTCGACGATGTTGACGAAGTAGAAGAGCCCGAATTCGGGGTGGGCGCTGAGGGGCAGGGCGCCCGTGCCGCTGAGGGTGGTGAACACCCACTCCCCCCAGCGCTGGGTGAGGATCCACAGGCCGAGGAAGACCGCGCCGAGCACAAGGCCGGTGTTGAGCGGAATCCAGCCGCGCTGGGGCGCGTAGAACCAGACGAAGATCGGCAGGGCGATGAAGACCGCGGCCAGCACGGTCATGAGGATGCTGAAGCCCGACCAGTAGACGATCAGCACCGCCGCCAGGAAGCCCACCGGCGAGAGGACGGCGGCGCCCCAGAGCCGGTAGGGGCGGGCCAGCGAGCTGGCGGTGCGGCGCAGGATCGGCACCCCGATCCCCCCCATGATGTAGGTGAGGACCGTCGCCGAGGTGATGATCCCGACCAGGGTGTACCAGCTGGGCAGCGGCAGGAAGAAGAGGCAGGCGACCACCCCCGAGGCCACCAGGGCCAACCAGGGGATGCGGAACCGGCTCGTGATCGAGGCGAAGACCCGCGGCAGGTAGCCGACCATGGTCAGCCCGTAGACGGTGCGCGCGCTGGTGCCGAGGTAGATGTAGCCGGTGCCATTGGGCGAGACGAAGGCGTCGATGAGGAGGATGGTGCCCCAGGCCCCCAGGATGCCGATGCCCGCCGACTTGGCGGCGACGTAGAAGGGCGCGGCGTTCACCGCGCCGCTGGACTTGAGCCCCGCCCAGTTGCCCGGGCTGACGCCGAACACGTGCCAGTGGATGGCACCCGTGAACGACAGCTGGAGCAGGGTGTAGAGGACCATCCCCGCCACCACCGAGGCGATGGTGGCGATGGGGACGTCGCGCTGAGGATTGCGCGCCTCGCCGCCGAAGTCCAGCGCCTGGCGGAATCCCAGGTAGGAGAAGACGATCCCGCTGGTGGCGACCGCGCCCAGCATGGCCTGGGCTCCGAGCGGGGTGAAGCCGCCGTAGCCGCCGTAGTTCTTCGAGTGGAAGTTGAGGATGAACAGGAGGATGAACGTGAGGGTCGGGATCACGAACTTCCAGGTCGTGATGTAGGTGTTGAACCGGCTCATGAACCGGATGCCGACGAAGTTGATGACGAAGAAGAGGAGCATGAGGCCGATCCCGAGGAGGATTCCCGCGGGCCAGGTCAGGACCGCCTGGCTGTTGACGAGGCCGTGGATGTAGGTGTTGGCGTAGGTGACGACCGCCTCGGCCTCGATCGCGGGGACGCTGACCGCGGACAGGAGGTAGGCCCAGCCGAGGATGAACCCGGTGAAGCCACCGTGGGTCAGGTGGGGATAGCGGACGATCGCCCCGGTCCGCGGCAGCATCCCCGAGATCTCGGCGTAGTTGAGGGCGACGAACAGGACGAGGACGCCCCCGATGATCCAGGAGATGGCGGAGGCCGGCCCGGTGGTGGCATCCGCGGCCAGCACGGCGAACAGCCAGCCGGACCCGATGATCGCGCCCATCGAGAGGAAGAAGAGCTGCCAGACCGTCATGCTCCGAACGAGCCTGCGGTCGCTCTCCTCCATGTCGGGGGGTTCGGCCCCGGTGTCCTGGGGCATCAAGCGAGGCGCTGCCGCCATGACCACTTCCCTCCGTGGACCCGAGGGTCCGGAGGACGGGGCGGCGCTGGCTGCCCCGCGCTCACCGGCCCATTTTGTTGCGGAACGATACGCATCCTTGGCGTATTTGGGAAGGGGCGGGGCGGCCTCGGCGCCGCCTTGGGTCTCGGCCCCGGCCGCT
Organism: Candidatus Dormiibacterota bacterium; assembly: GCA_027306595.1. GTDB lineage: Bacteria > Chloroflexota > Dormibacteria > Aeolococcales > Bog-877 > DAHUZL01. The sequence continues at coordinate 10,466 of DAHUZI010000029.1, forward strand.
CGGCCGGGGGGCTGATCCCAGCCCGGCCCCCGACCCGGGCTATGATGCCGAACGGTGATGGACGAGCGCGACGCCGCCGGTCTCGTTCCCGAGTTCGACCGCGTCGCGGCCGCGCTCCGGGCCGACGCCCGCGATCTCGCGACCTTCCTCGAAGTCCTTGCCGACAAGCTGGAGCACGCGCTGCCGGGCGGGGTCCAGGTGGACCGCACGGGCGGGCTTCTGCGCAAACCCCGTCGGGTCGTTCGGGTCCGGTTGGAGCTCGGCGACGAGCGCTTCCAGCTCGAGCGGCGCGAGAGCGGGCTGGAGGCGGTGCGCACCCGGGTGGTCCGCGGGATCGCGCTGAAGAGCGACACGGTCCCGCTCGACGCCTGGATCGACGGGCTGAGCCAGGCGCTCGCCCGGTCGGCGGTGGAGAGCAGCGCCGCCAGCCAGGCGCTGGCGCGGCTGGTGACGTAGCCGGTGCGCTGGCTTCGGGGCTCGTCCCGACCCGACCCGAAGACCCAGGCCGAGCAGGCCGACCGCGACGCGCGAAGCCAGGCCGAGCTGGCCGCAGGGCGGCTGCCGCTGCGGGCCCAGGAGCGGCTCCAGCGCCAGGCCCAGGGGGCGGGGGCCTGGACCAGCGACCTGTCCGTCGACGAGTTGGCGGCGCTGCACGACGTCGGATTCGAGCCCGTCGGCCAGGTGCTGGGCAGCACGATCTACCGCGTCAGCGCGCTGCGGGTCGGGCTCGGCGGCGCCGGGATCGGGCTGGGCGGCATGCTGTCCCAGCAGGCGGCCCTCCTCACCGGCGCCAGCGAGATCCCCGTCCTCTCCCAGGCGCTGTACGAGGCGCGCCGGCTCGCGCTCGGTCGGCTCGAGCAGGAGGCGCAGGGGCTGGGCGCCCACGGGGTGGTCGGGGTCCGCCTCACCATCCGCCCCTACGAGTGGGGCTCCGGGCTCACGGAGTTCGCCGCCCTCGGCACCGCGGTGCGGCGGCGCACGGCGGCGGCGCTGCCGCGGCCGTTCACCTCCGACCTGTCGGGCCAGGAGTTCGGCAAGCTCGTCCGCAGCGGGTGGATGCCCGCTGGTCTGGTCCTCGGCGCCTGCGCGATGCAGGCGATGGTGGCCTTCTCCGGCCTGGGGATGGGCTGGGGCACCGTCTCCAGCTGGTGGAACCAGGAGGTCACCCCCTTCACCGAAGCCCTCCACCGCGCCCAGCAGGTCGCCCGCCAGCGGCTCGGCGCCGACGCCGCCCGGCTCGGCGGTGAGGGCATCGTCGGGGTTGAATCCCTGCGGGAGATCCATGAGTTCGCGACCGGCAGCGAGCGCGTCCAGGGGCGGCTCGTCGAGTGGGTCGTGACCGGGACCGCCGTGGTCGCCTTCACCGACGCCCACCGCGGTCAGTCGCCGCGGCTCACCGTCCCCCTCACCGACCCGACCCCGCCGGCGGGGCCGTCCCGGTGAGGGTGCCCGCCACGTTCCACGCGCCGACCTGCCATCGGCGTCTCGACGAGGAGGCCTTCGCATGACCGATCAGCCGGTCGCCCCCGGCGACCTGCCCGAGGACGCGCTCCGCCGCCTGCGCGAGATGCGCGGAGAGGGTGGCCACGCGGCTCTGTTCACCAGCGACCTGTCGGTCAACGAGTTCCTGCTCGTCAAGGAGGCCGGCTACGACCCGGTCGGGTTGGTGGTGGGCAGTTCGATCTACCACATCGGGATCCAGGTCGCGAACTACAAGCAGAACCAGGAGCTCCAGGTCCTCAGCCAGGCCATGTACCAGGCTCGCGAGCTGGCCATGAGCCGGATGGAGGAGGAGGCGTCGGCGCTGGCCGCGGACGGGGTGGTGGGGGTCCGGCTGGTCATCAACCGGTACGAATGGGGTGAGCACCTCGCCGAGTTCATGGCCATCGGCACCGCGGTCAAGGGCCGCGGCCAGCCCTTCCGGACGGCCGCCGGCAAGCCCTTCACCTCCGACCTGTCGGGGCAGGACTTCTGGACCCTCCTCCAGGCGGGCTACATGCCGCTCGGGCTGGTCATGGGCAGCTGTGTGTACCACGTCGCCCACCAGGGGATCGGCCAGTTCCTCCGCCAGGTCGGGCAGAACCAGGAGATGCCCAACTACACCCAGGCCCTCTACGACGCGCGCGAGCTGGCGATGGAGCGGATGCAGACCGAGGCCAACCAGCTGAAGGCGGAGGGGATCGTCGGGGCGCAGATCCACGAGGACAATCACGGCTGGGGCAGCCATGTGATCGAGTTCTTCGCGGTGGGAACGGCCGTGCGCGGCACCCGCGCCGAGCACCAGATCGAGAGGCCGCAGATGGTCCTCTCGCTCGATCAGTAGGTGCCGGCCCGGCGCCGGAGCCTCGCGCCCGACGGTGGCTGAGTCGGCGGGGCCCGCGGCGCCGTCTGATCCGCGCCCGCCGCTGCTGGTGCTCCTCGACCCGGACACGGCGGGCCACGCCGCGGCCGGCCACCCGGAGTCGCCCGAGCGGCTGCGCGCGATCGCCGTCGCGATCGCCGCCGACCCGCGGCTGGCGGCGCTGCCCCGGGCGGCGCCCACCCCGGTCGACCCCGCCCACCTCCTGCTGGTCCACCGGCCCGACCACATCCGTCGGGTCGAGGCGGCCAGCCGGGCCGGGGGCGCCTGGCTCGACCCCGACACCTACTGCGCCCCCGACTCGTTCACGGTGGCCCGGCGCGCCTGCGGCGCGGCGGTGATGGGGATGGAGGCCGTCGCGGCCGGGCGCGCCCGCACCGCCATCGCCCTGGTCCGTCCCCCCGGCCACCACGCCGGTCCGGACCAGGCGATGGGCTTCTGCCTCTTCAACAACCTGGCGGTGGCGGTCCGGGTGGGCCAGCGCCGCCTCGGCCTCGGGCGGGTCGCGATCGTCGACATCGACGTCCACCACGGCAACGGGACCCAGGACGTGTTCTACGAGGATCCCACCGTCCTCTACTGCTCGCTCCACCAGCTCCCCCACTACCCGGGGACGGGGCGCGCCGGGGAGACCGGCGCCGGCGCCGGCGCGGGGACGACCCTGAACTGCCCGCTCCCCCCGGGAAGCGGGCCGGCGGCGTGGCTGGGCGCCTTCGAGACCCGCGTCCTGCCGGCCGTCGAGCGCTTCCGCCCTGAGCTCGTGGCCGTCCACGCGGGCTACGACGCCCACGTCGCGGATCCGCTGGCGGAGCTGCGCCTGACCACCGACAGCTACCGGACGATCGCCAGCCGGCTCGCCGCCGTCGCCCAGGCCACGGCCGACGGACGGATGGTCTGGACGCTCGAGGGCGGGTACGACCTCCAGGCGCTGGCCGACTCGGTGGCGGCGACCCTTCGGGTCCTGGCCTTCTCCTGACCCGGGGCCGGGCCGCGCGATCGAGCGGGCGGCGGCGGCACAATGGCGGCGCCGGTGGGGAGGCGCACCCCGACCCCGGCGCCCGGGCCGCCTGCCGGCCCGCCCACCGGCCGCGCGGGGAGGTGCGGTGCTCGTCCCGATCCTGGAGACCGATCCCGACTACGGCGCCCTGGGCGCGGCGCTCCTCCGCCGCCTGGGGGTCAGCGAGGTGCCGGTGCTGGGCAGCCTCGCCCAGCTCCTCGACCTCGTGCGCCAGCGCGAGGTGGCCCTGGTGGTCGCCGACGGCGTCCTCCTCGGCGGCCGCTCCGGCGTCACCCGCCTCAGGGAGGCGAGCACGGCGCCGTTGCTGGTGCTGGACGGGGCCGGCGAGCCGCCACCGGCGCTCCTGAGCGCGGGCGCCGATCACGTCCTTGCCAAGCCGTTCGCCCCGGGGCTGTTCCGGGCCACGGTCGAGGCGGTCCTCCGCCGGCTTCGGATCGAGCGCGCGGCGGCGGGACGGGTGCTGCGGGTCGGCCCGCTGACCGTCGAGCCGGCCGCCCGCAGCGCCCGGATCGAGGGGCGCCGCCACTTCCTCAGCCCTCGCGAGGCCGACCTGCTCGAGTACCTGGCGATGAACCAGGGCGTCGTCGTCTCCCGCCGCCAGATCATCGAGGGCGCCTGGGCCGGGGACCCCGAGGCCAGCTTCGCCGCGGTCACCATGTGCGTCCACCGGCTCCGCCGCAAGCTGGAGGCCGACCCGCACCACCCGGCCCTCCTCCGCACCCGCCGCGGCGACGGCTACGTGCTCCTCGCGGCGCCGCCGGGCGGCCGGGCGGGCGGGCCGCCGCCGTGACCGGCTCCCCGCGCGACCCGGTCCTCCTCACCGGCGCGAGCGGGTTCGTCGGGGGGGCGGTGCTGCGGGCGCTGCGCGCCCGGGGCTACCCGGTCCGCGCGCTGGTGCGCGACCGCCGCCGGCTCGACGCGGTCCCCGCCGGCGTCGCCGTCGTCGAGGGCGACCTCGCGGATGCGGACGCGCTGCGGGCGGCGGCCCGCGGCTGCGGCGCGGTCATCCACTGCGCCGCCGACTACCGCCTCGCCCTCGAGCCGCGCGGCGCCGCCGCAATGATCGCCGCCAACGTCGGGGGCACCTGGCAGGTGGCGGAGGCCGCCCGGCGCGCCGGGGTGCGGCGCCTGGTCCACTGCAGCACGGTCGGTGTCCTCGCCTTCACCGCGGCGGGCCGGGTCTTGGACGAGACCGATGTCGCGCCCGATCCCACCCGCCTCCCCGGCCCCTACAAGCGCTCGAAGTGGGCGGCCGAGCGGGTGGCGCTGGCCGCCGCCGGCGGCGGCCTCGAGGTCGTGGCGGTGCTGCCCAGCACCCCGGTCGGGGGCGGCGACCGACGGCCGACCCCGACCGGGGCCGTGATCCGCGACTTCTGCGCCGGACGGCTCCCGGCCACGGTCGCGACCGGGCTGAACTGGGTCGACGTCGAGGCGGTCGGGCGGGGCCACGTGGACGCCCTCGAGCGGGGCCGTCCCGGCGCCCGGTACATCCTCGGCGACCGGAACCTGTGGCTCCGGGAGTGCCTCGCTTACGTCGGGCGGATCGCTGGCCGCCCCGCCCCCAGGTGGCGGGTGCCCCTCGCCCTCGCCTACGGGGTCGCCGGGGCCTCGGAGCTGGCCGCCCGCTGGTCCCGGCGTCCGCCACCCGTCCCCCTCACGGCGGTGCGGATGGCGGCCCACCCGATGTTCGTCAGCGCCGCCAGGGCGCGGGCCGAGCTCGGCTGGGACCCCGGGGACCTCGACCGGGCCCTCGCCGACGCCGTGGCCTGGTTCCGCGGGCCGACCAGCCGGGCGGCGTAGGGATGGTGCTCGCCCCGCTGGTCGACCGCTGGTACGCGTTCGTGCCCCTCGTCCTCTGCCTGGGCGTGGCGGCCTGGCGCCACGGCGCCGCCCGCGCGGCCGCCCTCGGCGCCCTCGGCTGGCTGGTGGCGTTCGCGGCGGAGTGGGGATCCACCCGCGGGCCGGGGATCCCGTTCGGCCCCTACGTGTACCGTGCGGCCGCGCTCGCCCACGACTGGCGGGTCGCGGGCGTCCCGGTCTTCGACAGCGTGAGCTTCACCTGGCTCGCGCTGGCGGCCTGGTGGGCCGCGGGGGCGCTGGGCGGCCGCGGCTGGCGGCGGGCCTTGGGGGCGACCCTGGCGGTGGTGGCGGTCGATGTCGTCGTCGATCCGGTGGCGCTGCGTGGGGCCCACTGGTGGCTGGGCCGCATCTACCGGTACCCCGCCGGCGGCCCATTCTTCGGGGTCACGCTCGCCAACTACGCCGGCTGGCTGCTGGTCGCCGCGGTCCTGGTGGGTCTCTGCGCCGCGCTCCTGCGGGAGCCCGCCGCGACGCCGGCGGCCGGGTCTCAGCCGCCCGCCGCGCGGCTCGCCGGGGCGCTGGGCATGGTCCTGATCGGGGCCGCCGTGGTCCAGGCCACCGTGCTCGCCGCGCTCCTCGGCGTGGGGCCGGCGGCGGCCCCCGCCGTTGGGCTGCTGGCCCTGGCCGCCG
>DAHUZI010000030.1 GCA_027306595.1 Candidatus Dormiibacterota bacterium
CCGGGCCCGGCGCCCCCGGCGAGCGGCTCGATCGGGGGTGGGGCGGGGGCGGCGCGACGGGTCAGCCGGCCAGGCGGACGGGCTCCTCGCCGGCGACGGCGGGGGGCTGGGCGCTCTGGGACGCTCGGATCGTCTGCCGCAGGGGCACCTCCTTGAGCAGCCAGGTGACCGCGAAGCCCAGGGCGGCGAAGGGCACGGCCCACAGGAAGACGGGGTGGAGCGAGCGCGTCACCGCCTCGACATACCCGTGGTGGACCGCGGGCGGGAGCGCGGCCAGCGCCGCGGGGCTGGCGCCGGCGGCGCCGCTGAACCCGGGCGGGAGCCGGACCCCGGAGAGGGATCTGGACAGATTGCCGGTCAGGACGTTGGCGAAGATGGCGCCGAAGATGGCCGTCCCGAATGAGCCCCCGATCGACCGGAAGAAGGTGGCGCCGGAGGTGGCGACGCCGAGGTCGCGGTGGGGCACGGCGTTCTGCACCGCGATCACCAGCACCTGCATCACGCCGCCGAGGCCGAGGCCGAGCACGACCATGTACCAGGAGGCGGTGACCAGGCTGGTGTCCACCCCCAGGCGGGAGAAGAGGTCGAGGCCGACCGCCATCACCGCGGTGCCGCAGATGGGGAAGATCTTGTACCGGCCCCAGCGGCTGATGAGGATTCCCGAGCCGATGGAGGTGACCAGCAGCCCCGCCATGAGAGGGAGCAGCTGGAGGCCGGAGGCGGTCGGGCTCGCGCCCCGGACCACCTGGAGGTAGGTCGGCAGGTAGGTGATCGCCCCGAACATCACGAAGCCGACGATGAATCCGATCGCGCTGGCCGCGGCGAACACGCGGTTGCGGAAGAGGTGCAGCGGCAGGATCGGCTCCGCCGCCCGCCGCTCGACCCAAACGAAGCCGCCGAGGAGGACCACCCCGGCCACGGCCAGGATCGCGATCGGTACCGAGCCCCAGGGGTAGGTCGTCCCGCCCAGGGTGGTGAGCAGGACGACGCTGGTGATCCCCGCCGAGAGCAGGACCGCGCCCAGGTAGTCGATCACGTGCGCCACCCGGCGCAGGGCGGCGGGGAGCGCGAAGGTGGTGACCGCCAGGGCGATGGCGCCGATGGGCAGGTTGATATAGAAGATCCAGTGCCACGACAGGTGCTGGACGAAGAAGCCGCCGAGGAGGGGGCCGGCCACGCTGGCGAGGCCGAAGACGGCGCCGAAGATGCCCTGGAAGCGGCCGCGGTCCCGGGGCGGGACCACATCGCCGATGATCGCCTGGGCGCCCACCATCAGGCCCCCGGCCCCCAGCCCCTGGACCGCGCGGCACGCGATCAGCTCGAGCATCGAGCCGCTGAGCCCGGAGAGCGCCGAGCCGGCGAGGAAGATGGCGATCGAGGCCTGGAAGAAGACCTTGCGGCCATAGAGGTCGCCGAGCTTGCCCCACAGCGGGGTGGACACCGTCGCCGCCAGGAGGTACCCGGTCACCACCCACGAGAGGTGGTCCAGCCCGTGGAGGTCGCCGGCGATGGTGGGCAGCGCGGTGGCGACGATGGTCTGGTCGAGGGCGGCAAGGAGCATCCCCAGCATCAGGGCCCCGATGACCAGGAAGACGCGGCGCCGGTCGAGGCGCGGCTCGCCGCCTGCTCCCGCGGCGGTCACCTGGCGGCGGCTCGCCTCCACCTCGTTCGCCTGGGTCCGCCTAGGCCGCCGATTCCGTCTCGGCCGCCACCTGCTGCGAGAGCCGCGAGGGCCACCAGGTCCAGCGGCCCAGCAGGACCACGAAGGCGGGCACCACCAGCGGTCGGATCACGAACGTGTCCATGAAGACGCCGGCCGCGATCCCAAGGCCGATCTGCTGGACCTGCGTGCCGCCGGATCCGCCCCCGCCGGCCAGCCCGAGGACCACGAACGTGCCCCCCAGGATGAGGCCGGCGGTGCTGATGGTCGTGCCGGTCATGGTGATCGCCCGACGCACCGCCCGGCGGATGGAAAGCCCATGGGCCTCCTCCCGGATCCGGGTCATCATCAGGATGTTGTAGTCGGAGCCGAGCGCCATCAGGAAGACGAACATGAGGAACGGGAGGAGGAAGTTGATCCCGTTCTCGCCGGCGGCGTGCACGAAGATCACCGAGGTGAGACCGAGCGCGGCCAGGTACGAGAGCACGACACTGACCACCAGGAACAGGGGCGCCACCAGGCTCCGCACAACCAGCGCCAGCAGCAGCGCGATCAGGATGGCCACCACCGGGATGATGCGCACCAGGTCGCCGTTGGAGATGTGCTCGACGTCGTAGGCGAAGGCCTGGATGCCGAACAGGCCGCTGGCGCTGGCGCCGATGGCGGTACCGACGCGGGCGATCGCGGACCTGGTCGCGGGGACCGCCTGCAGCCCCACCGGGGTCGCGTAGCTGGGGTGGCGGGGCAACGCCGAGTACTGGATCGTGCGGCCATCGGAGCTGATGAACGCACCGGTGGCGCGGTAGGCGTTGTAGAGGGTGGCGGAGACCGCGGTCCCGGCCGGCTCGATCGGCGGCAGCGCTCCGGCCGGCCCCAGCTCGTGGTGCAGGCTGACGAGCAGCCGGGGGCTGAGCCGGGTGGCCTGGAGGACGCCGATCACCTGGCGGAAGCGCCCCGTGGCGGTGAGGGCGCGGTCGGCCTGCGCCAGGACCTGGGGCCGGTCCCACACCGGCCGGGGGAGCCGGAAGAGGACCGCGGCGGCCTGCGTGCTCCCGGCGGGGAAGTGCTTGGCGAGCACGGTCGCCCCCGCCGCCGAGTCGCTCCCTGTGGGCGCACTGCTGTTGGCGAACCCGGAGGTGGTTCCGGTGAGCGCGCCCACCGCCAGGCCACCGAAGACGACCACCCCGAGGACGGCGATCGCGAGCGGGCGGCGGACGACCACGCTCGCCAGGCGGCCGTAGAGCCCGGTCCCCGCGTCCTCGAGCCGGGTGGTCCGCGTCGGCCAGAACACGGCCCGACCGAAGATCGCCAGGAGCGCCGGGAGCAGGGTGAGGCCGGCCAGCAGCATGAGGGCGATCCCGATCGCCAGGGCGGGACCGAGGCTCTGGTAGATGCCGAACTGGGCGAGGACCAGGGTGAGCAGGGCCGCGATCACGGTGAGCGCCGAGAAGGTGATCGACTCCCCGACGGTGGCGACCGCCCGGACCACCGCCGGGCCCGGCTCGAGCCCCCGGCGCAGCTCCTCGCGCACGCGGAAGACGAGGAACAGCCCGTAATCGGTGCCGGCCCCGAGGATGAGCACGATCAGGATGACCTGGGTGATGACCGACACCTGCACGCCGAGGTGGGTGGCCCCGGCGACGACGGGGCCAGAGAGGGTGAGGACGAGGGCCGCCGGCAGGAGCGTCACGAGGGGCGCGAGCACGGCGCGGAAGGCGAGCAGGAGCAGGGCGATGATGAAGACGACCGACAGGAGCTGGGTCGCGTCCCTCGCGTGCGTCGTGCCCTGCTGGCTGTCAATGACCGTGGGCAGGTCGCCCGTCAGGTGGTAGCGCAGCCCCGCGACCTGGTTGGCCGCGAACGCCCCCCGAATGGAGGCGACGAACGGGGCGGCGTCGCCGCCGCCGAACGCGGGCACGGCCGCCTCGATCAGCGCCTCCCGCGCCACCCCGTCGGGTGAGACGCCGAGGTCGCGCACCAATCGGACGTGAGGGAGGGTGCGGATTCGACCCTCGAACCGGATCACCGCGGCGTTCTGGGCCGGGGTCAGCTGGCCGTTGGTGCTGGCCGCGACCAGGGTCGAGGCCGCCAGCTTCGAGCTCTGGAAGGGGGCGGCCATCCGGGCCGCTCGCATGCTCGGCGCCGACGCCGGCAGGAAGGCGCTGTTGCTGTCCTTGCTCACGCTGGCGAGGGAGGGCAGGAGGTGGACGGCCACGACCGTGACCGCGATCCAGCCGATGAGGACGGGCCAGCGGAACCGCACCGCAAAGCGGCCAAGGCCGGCATAGACGCGGGTCACGCCGGCCCAGCCCCGCACGGAGCGGCGACGGACGCCGCCCCCCGGGCGGCGACCTTCTCCATGAGCTGGATCAGGGTGGCGAGCTCGGCGTCGTCCAACACGTCGACGACGGCGGCGATGGTCGCCTTGTGCATGCGGCGCACCTCCTCGACCATCGCCATCGCCGGCTCCGTCAGCGCCACCGTGATGGTGCGACGGTCGGCGGGGTCGTGGCCCCTTTGCACCAGGCCGCGCTCGGCCAGGCGGTCGACGACCTCGGTCGCGCTCGAGCGGGTGATGCCCTGGAGCTCGGCGAGCTCGTGCATGGCGAGGGGCCCACGACTCGCAAGCGTCCGCAACACCTCGAGCTGGTGCAGGGTCGCCGTCGCCATCACCTCGCGGAGGGCCGATGGGGCGGCCTCACCCTTGGTGGACAGCTCGAAGCGGCGGCGCAGCAGCGGCTGGAGCTCGAGCACCCGCTCGATCAGGGCCGACCGACCGGCCGCGGCCGCGGGCGGCCGGGGCGGGGGTGGCACTTGATTCGGCTGCCCGACCATACGGATGCATGGTAGTGAGGGGGCCGAACTCTGTCAACCGGGCCCGCCCGTCCGAGATCCGGCGCGGGGACCGCCCGCCAGCTGAGCCCGCCGCCGCGCCCGTGCCGGGGCGGGTGGCCGCAGGGCCGCTCGCTGCGTGCGGGCGACCGGCCCGAAGCCGCCGGCCGACCTCGGTCAGCCGACCGCCAGGGGCTCGCTCCCAGCGGCGCCGGCGCCCGCCCGCGACCGGCCTTTGCGACTCGCCCACCGCCACGCCCGGGCGGTGACGTAGGCGGCGAGGCACAGGGCCGAGACAAGGAAGCCGATCGGCAGGTTCGTGTCGTACCCGAGGACGATGGCGATCCAGACGACGGCGATGGCGACCGCGACCGACAGGCCAAGGACGCGGCCGGGGGTGCGGGCGAGGTACCAGCCGGCGGCGGCCGGGCCGACCATGAGGCTGAAGGCGAGCAGCGCCCCCACCACCGGAACCGTGAGGGTGGCCGCGAGGGCGACGAGGACCGTGAAGGCGAGGTTGAGCGCGACGATCGGGACCCCGCGGGCGGCCGCCAGCTCGGGGGCGGTCGAGGCCAGAAGGAGCGGCCGGTAGACGACGCCGACCGCCACCAGCACGACCACCCCCAGCGCGCCGATCAGCCACACGTCGGTCGCCGACACCCCGAGGAGCTGGCCGAAGAGGAGCGAGAAGACCAGCGGCGCGTAGGCCTGACTGAGGGTGAGGAAGAGATCGCCCAGGCCCAGCGCCAGCACCAGGATCAGCGCGACATCGACCGGGTTCGCGCGGCGCTGCCGCCGCATCCCGATGGCGCCGGCCATGACCACCGCGAACACGCCAAGGCCCAGGACCGTGTTGGCCCCGACGAGCGAGGCGGCGGCGGCGCCCGCGAAGGCCCCCCGGGGCACGGCGTGGGCCACGAAGGCGTCGCCGCGCAGGTTCACGAAGACGCCCACCGTCCCGGCGACGACCGCGATCACGGTGGCGGCGATCCAGAGATGGATGAGGAGCGGGTTCGTGAACAGGCCGGGTGGGAACACCGCGTTCCAGATCCCGCTCATCCCAGCGGCTCCGAGACGGCTCGCCCGGCCCGCAGCCGGCGGTGCGGGCGCACGTGACTCACCCCGTGGGTCACGATCATGACGGCGACGATGAAGAAGCTGACCGGCCACCCGCGGCCGGCTGGGGGCCACGTGTAGCTGTCATACGACAGCAGGACCCCGAGCCAGACGTCCAGGAGACCGAGCCCCACCGCCAGGAGCATCGCCCGGCCGACCCGCCCGGTGAACCGGATCGCGGTCGCCGCCGGCCCCACGAGCAGGGCGGTGCTGAGCAGGGCGCCCACCACCAGGGCGGCCTCCTCGACGGTCACGATCACGGCGACGAGGAAGCCAAGGCTCACCAGCCCCACCGGGATCCCGCGCGCCCTCGCCGCCTCGAGATGGACGGACGACCAGAGCAGCGGCCGGAACAGCAGGGCGACCAGGGCGACCGACAGCAGCGAGAAGCCGACGATCGGATCGGTGAGCGCGGGGTCCACCGCGAAGATCGACCCGAACAGGATCTGCTGGGTCACCCCGGCGCCACCGCTCGCCTGGCTGATGAGGTAGAGGAAGAGGGCGCTCAGCCCCAACATCGCCGAGAGGACGACCCCGGTGGCGACGTCGCGCTCCCGAGCCCGACGGCTGGAGACGTCGACGGCGAGGCCGCCGACCAGGCCGGCGGCGAGGAACCCCCAGAGCGCCTGGAGGCCGGCGAGGGCGGCGGCGGCCGCCCCGGTCGCCCCGATGTCCCCGAGCGCGTGGCCCAGGAACGCCTGTCCACGGATGACGACGAAGATGCCGGCGACGGCGGAGCTGACGGCGACCACGCTGCCGATCACGAGCGCAGCCTGGACCTGGCCGCTCTGGAAGAACCCGGGGGCGACGAGCTGGTGCCAGAACCCCACCGCTATCCCTGAGCGGCCCGGTCCAGCTCAGGCATGGCCGGCAGTCGAGCGCGTGCGCCCGTGGGCGGCGAGCTCGCCATGCTCGAGCGGCACCACATCGGGGCCGGCGAACACGAGGATGTGGCCCTGGACCCGGACCACCTCGACCGGCCGCCCGTAGAGCTGCGAGAGGACGTCGGACCGGACCACCTGGTCGACGGTGCCGAGGACAGCCCGCCCGTCCGCCAGATAGAGGACCTGGTCGAGCACGCCGACGAGCGGGTTGACGTCGTGGGAGACGAAGAGCACGGTGACCTGCCGCTCCCTGGCGATCGTGGCGATGAGGTCGATGACCGCGCGCCCGCTGCGGATGTCGAGGTTGGCCAGCGGCTCGTCCATGAGGAGGATCTGGGGATCGGTGAGGAGCGCTTGGCCGATGAGGAGGCGCTGGCGCTCACCCCCGGAGAGGGTGCCAACCGGCTCGTCCGCGTAGGCGAGGGCGCCGACCCGCTCGAGGCAGGCGTCGATCCGGCGCCGACGGGTTCGGCTGGGCAGCGGCAGGCCCCAGCGCTCGCCGTCGAGACCCAGCCCCACCAGGTCGCGGGCCCGCAGTGGAAGGTCCGGCTCGGCGGCGAGGCTCTGGGGCACGTAGCCGAGGGCGCGGCTTCCGCGGTGCACCACCTGGCCCAGCACCCTAACCGCCCCGCGGGTCGGGCGCACGAGTCCGAGCGCGAGACGGAGCACCGTGGTCTTCCCGGCGCCGTTGGGACCGATCACGCCCACGAACGATCCCGGCGCGACGGCGAAGTCGAGCCCGCGCAGGACCTCCCGCCGACCGAAGGCGACGGACACGGCCTCGAACGCGATCGCCGGCTCGACCGCGGCCGGGTTGGGGGCGTCCATCACGGCAGGGTCAGGGTGGAGCGGCCGTTCACCAGGGCGGCCTGGATGGCGGTCGTCTCCTTCAGCATCCAGCTCTGGTAGGTGGCGGCGGTCGGCATCGTCTCGTAGGCGGCGACGATCGGGATCCGGTGGGCCCGGGCCAGCTCCTGGAGGGTGGCCGTGGCCGCGCCCACCGCCTGGCGGTTGTAGACGAGGAGGCGAACCCGGCGGTGGGTGAGGAGGGCGTCCTGGATGGTGACGTCCTGGGGCGAGGGGTCGAGGCTGTTCATCACCGCGGCCTGGAAGCCCCACGGGGTCGCGACCGTCAGGCCGAGGGCCTTCAGGAGGTAGTTGGCGACCGGCTCCGACACCGCCACCTTGGCGCCATGGAAGCGCGACCGGATCTGGGCGATGGCCCGCGTCCAGGGGGCGAGCGAGCGGATGAACCGCTGGGCCGCACGGCGGAAGGCGGCGGCGTGGCCGGGGTCCAGGCGTCCCAGGTCGCGGGCGACCACGGTGGCGAGCTGAGGCATGGTCGCCGGGCTGTACCAGAGGTGGGGGTTGCGCGGGGTCTTCGACCCGTTCACGACCCGGTTGACGACGACGACGACGCGGCCCCGCGTCGGGGAGGCCGACTCGAGGTGGCCCATGAAGGCGTCGTAGCCGTCCCCGTTCTGAACCACCAGGCGGGCACCGGCCACCGCCAGTGCGTCCCGGGTGCTGACCTCGAACGTGTGGGGGTCGATGCTCGGGTTGCGCATGATGCTGGTGACCCGGACGTAGGGCCCTCCGATCTGGGTGAGCAGGCTGCCGTACTGATTCTCGGCGGCGACGACCGGCAGGCGGGTGGCCGCCTGGGCGCCGGGGCCGAGGCCCACCCCCACGACGACGCCGAGCGTGGCGGCGAGCCCGGCCGCCACCGCCCGGGCGGTCGTCCGCCGGTCGCGCCGCGCCCTCCTGCCGGTCGTGGTCTCCATCGGTCCCGCCCATCATGGCGAGACGGGGTTGCGGCGTCAAGATTACATCTCAGAACCGAGAGGAAGTCTCACTAAAGCGACGAACCGGTGGTACGATCCGGCCCGTGCCGACCGAGACCACCCGCACCCGCGTCCTCGCCGCCGGCCATCGGCTCACCCCGCAGCGCGATCTGATCGCCCAGGTCCTCGAGGCCGACGCCCGGCCCCGGACCGCCCAGGAGCTGTGGGTCGCGGTGCGCGAGGTCGCCCCGGGGGTCGGGCGCGCGACGGTGTTCCGCACCCTGGACGCCCTGGTCGCGGCCGGGGTGGCCCGCCGGCTCACCCTCCCCAGCCGCCGCACCGCCTACGTCGGCTGCTCCGCCCACCACCACCACCACTTCGTGTGCCAGCAGTGCGGCGCGGTCGCCGAGCTTCCGGAGGGGGAGGTGAACCCGCTGCTGCGCCAGCTGGAGCGGAGCCGGGGCTTCCAGGTCGACCATGCCCGGCTCGACTTCTACGGCACCTGCGCCGCATGCCTGGCGGTGGCGCCCCCGGGACCCTAGGCGCGCCTCATCGTTCGCCTTGACGTAATCATTCATGTGTTGATAAGCTTCGGGGCGCACCCCGCTGCCGGCCTCCGGCCGTGCCCCACCCCGAAGGAGGTCCCGGCGTGAGCATGTCGCTGCCGTCCGCGCCCGCCCCACATGTGCTCTCCCAGAGGGCGCGGCTGACGGTCATGGGGGCGGTGATGCTGGGGCTCTTCCTCAGCGCCCTCGACCAGACGATCGTCGGCACGGCCCTGCCCACGATCGTGACCGACCTCGGCGGGAACAGCCTCTACACCTGGGTGGTCACCGCCTACCTCCTCACCAGCACGGTGACGGTGCCGATGTGGGGCAAGCTCTCCGACCTATTCGGCCGGCGACCGATCCTCCTCATCGGGATCGTGATCTTCCTCGTCGGCTCGGCCCTCTCCGGCCTCTCCCAGAACATGGCCGAGCTCATCGCCTTCCGTGGGCTCCAGGGGATCGGGGCCGGCTCGCTGTTCCCGGTGTCGCTGGCGGTGATCGGCGACCTCTTCTCCCCCCGCGAACGCGGCCGCTACCAGGGCCTCTTCGGGGCGGTGTTCGGGCTGTCGTTCCTGGTCGGGCCGTTCCTCGGGGGCTGGATCACCGACAGCATCAGCTGGCACTGGGTCTTCTACGTGAACGTGCCGGTCGGGCTCCTCGCTCTCGCCGTCATCGCCACCCAGCTCCCCACCCTGCGCCGGGAGGGGGCCCGCGGCACCCTCGACATCTGGGGTGCGCTCGTCTTCTCGATCGCGATCGTGGCCCTGCTCATCGGCCTCACCGAGAAGGGCCTCACCAACAGCCAGGGGGTGACCTACGGGTGGCTCGACTGGCGGGTGGGCGGGCTCATGGCCCTGTCGGTCGTCATCCTCGGCGCCTTCCTCTGGGTCGAGTCGCGGGCCGAGGAGCCAATCATCCCCCTTGCCCTCTTCCGGAGCCTGAACTTCACCCTCGTCCAGGTGGCGACGTTCTTCCTCTCGTTCGGCTTCTTCGGCGCCGTCATCTTCATGCCCCGGTACTTCCAGGCCGTGCGCGGGATCAGCGCCACCGCCTCCGGCTACATGATCTGGCCGATGCTGCTGGGGCTGATCGGCGCCAGCGTCGGGGCCGGCCAGCTGGTGGCCCACACCGGCCGGTACAAGCGGATGCTGGCGCTGGCGGCGGTCGTGATGGTGATCGGGATGCTCCTCCTCACCCGGCTCACCGCGACCACGCAGGATCCGCCGCTCTGGCTCTGGCTCTTCATCGCCGGCCTGGGGATCGGCCCCTCGATGTCGGTGTACACGGTGGTGGTCCAGGCCACGGTGTCGCCGAGGAGCATGGGGGTCGCGACCTCCACCCTCGTCTTCATCCGCCAGGTCGCGGGCACCGTCGGGCTGGCGATCGCCGGGACCCTGGTCGGGAGCGGGTTCACGAGCCTGCTCCCGGACCAGCTCCGCCGGGTCGGGGTCCCGGCCGGCGCGGTGCACGCGCTCGCCAAGGTCGGCACCGGCGGCCTCACCGGCGTCGGCACCAGCGCCGGCACCAGCGTCGCCCACCACCTGCCCCCGGCCCTCCGGCCGCTCATCCCGCGCATCATCGCCGCCGTCCACCAGGCGCTGGCGCTGGCGCTGGCCAGCACCTTCTGGTTGGGCGTGGTGGGCGGGGCGGTCGCGCTCCTCGCCGTGCTCCTCCTGCGCGAGGTGCGGCTGCGGGCCACCGTCGGCTCGGCCCCGGGGCCGGCCCTTGCGGCGTCGGCGCAGGCTGCCGGGGAGCGTCCCGCGGCGATGGTGCCGACGGGGGCCGGCGTCGCGCCGGAGCCGCCGGCGCGAGGGTCCGGCCGGTGAGCCTCGGGGCGCCCGCCCCGGCGGCCGAGGCGGTCCTCGCCCAGGTCGAGCGGCTGCGCGACCTCCAGTGGCGCCACGGCTGCGACGACTGGCTCCACCACGACCTCAGCATCCCCCAGCTCCGCGTCCTGCTGGCGCTCCACCAGGTGGGGGCCACGCCGATGAGCCGGGTGGCCGAGGCGTTGGGGGTCGGCCCCCCGCCGATCCGCGCGCTGATCGACCGCCTCGAGAGCCGCGGGCTCGTGACCCGCGCCCGGGGCGACCAGGACCGCCGGGTGGTCGCCGTCTCCCTCACCGAGGCGGGCGACCGGCTGATCGGCGACATCGGTGGGCTCCACCGGGCCTCGGCTCGCGCCCTGCTCCGGCGGCTCACGCCGGCCGAGCTCGAGGGGCTGCGAGTGGGGCTGGCCGGGATCTCCCGGGTCCTGGGGCTGGCCTCGGAGCCCGGGGCCGCGCTCCCCCACCCCGTCTGATCGACCTCAGCCGGGCGGCGCACCCCACGGGGTCGGCTGGCGCCCGGGCGCGGTGCCCGCGGCGACCGGCAGCGGACCGGCGGCCCCAGCGCGACGGGCCCGGTCGCCGCCCGCGCTCTTGGCCAGATACATGGCCCGGTCCGCCCCCTGCAGGAGGGCGTTGAGCGTCTGCCCGTCGGCGGGATGGACGGCGACCCCCGCCGAGGCCGTGATCCTCGCCAGCGCGCTCGCCGGTGGCAGGCGGATCGCGGCGAGCTCGGCCCGCGCCGCGCGCAGGACCCGCTCCGCCCCGTCCCCGTTCGCGCCGGGCAGGAGGAGGACGAACTCCTCGCCACCGTGCCGGACCGCGGCGTCGCCCGCGCGGATGACGGCGCGCAGTGCCTCGCCCACCTGCTGGAGGGCGAGGTCGCCCGCGGCGTGACCGGCGCTGTCGTTGAGGAGCTTGAAGCGGTCGAGGTCGAGGAGGACGAGCGCCAGCGGCCGGTGGTCCCGGCTGCTGATCGCCAGCTCCCGGGGCCCCGCCTCCCGGAGCCAGCGGGTGTTGAAGCAGCCGGTGAGGGCATCGGTGATCGCGAACTCGGTGAGCTCGGCGTACAGCTGGGCGTTCCGCCAGGCGGCCGCCGCCATGTGGCCGAGCAGCGAGGCGGTCTCGAGGTCGGCCTCGGTGAACCGATCGAGCCCGGTGCGGGTGCAGTTCATCATCCCGAGCCGGTGGTCACCGGCGATGAGCGGGATCAGGATCATCGACTCGTCCACCACCGGGGTGCCGGGCATCTGGAGCGAGGCCGGGTGGGCATCGGCGTCGCCGACCCGAAACGGGCGCCCGAGGGCGAACGCCCAGCCGGTGAGCCCCTGGTCGAGCCCGAACGAGTGGTCCGTGAACGCCTCGGCCAACGCCCCGCGGGTGAGCACCGCGCGGAACCGGCGGTCCTCGAGGCGGGCCGCGTAGATGACGAGGGTGTCGACCGGGACGAGCCGCTCGAGCTGGTCGGCGATGACCGCCAGGATTCGGTCCGGGTCGTGCTCGCCCTGGAGGGCGAGGGCGGCGGTGCTGAGGGTGCGGGCGAGGTCCGTCGGGTGGCCAGGGCCGCCGTCGGGGCGGTGCGGGCCGGGCCCGACCGCGATCGGCCCCGGGGCCGCGCCCGGGGCCGAAGCCGGCGGGTGGTAGCCGCGGGCGCTCGCCGCGGGGTGCCCGTTGGCCCGTCCCGAGGCGGCGACCGCCAGCTCCTGGGGGCTGAGCCGCGCGAACGGACCCGTCGGCTCGCCCTCCCCGAGCTGGAACGCCGGCCCCAGCGCCTGGCCGCACCCGTGGAGGACCCCCAGCCAGAACAGGGTCCCCGCGATCGTCTCGTCATCGACCCCGGCCGCGCTCACCCGCACGCCGAGCGTGGCCCCGAGGGCGAGGATCGCCCCCAGGACCGCCCGCCGGGTGGAGTTGGTCGTGACCTGGGCGGCGATGGCCGGGGCCAGCTCGACGAAGTCCGGGCGGATGCCGGCCAGGAGCTCGAGCTCGGGGCTGGACGAGCCGACCCCCGTGAACTCGACCGTGAGATCGTGCTGACGGAGCGCGTGGACCGCGTGGGCGACCGTCTCCGCCGGGGCGGCGCCCAGGTCGAGCGCGACGACCCGCTCGGCGACGGGCAGGCGCCCGAGCTCGTGGGCGACGAGGGCGAGGCAGCCATGGGGGTCGGCCACCTGAGCCGGGTGCAGGGCGACGACGATCTGGCAGCCCGTCGGTCGGGCCCGCAGGACCCGCCGCAGCTCCTGGCTCCAGCGAGGGGCCGCGCCAGAGCGCCCGGCGGGGGGAGACTGGCGGGCGATCACGTCGCCGAGGCTCGCCGATCCCTCTGCCCCTGCGAAGGCGAAGCTGAGCTTGAGGCCCACCGTCACCCGGTCCGCCAGCCGCACGATCGGGCAGAGGACGGCCTCGGCTGCGTCGAGCTCGACCCCCAACCGAAAGCCGTGCTCGCCGGTCGGGGTCGCCGCGGCCGAGTCCAGCTGGCTGCGCGCGCGGGTGTCGATCCGCCAGGCGAACCCGACGTGGGCTGCGGCCGACTCCAGGACCGGCAGGAGCCAGCGGCCCACGTTGGGGCCGAAGGCGACCAGCACGGCGCGCCGGTCCGGACCGGTTCGTCCCGCGACGACCGCAACCCGGCCCGCGGACCAGCCGAGCGCCGCGCCGACGGGGCCACCGTCCCCTCCGGCGGCGAGCTCGAACGGGCCGCAGACGCCGGGGCGCGCGAGCGCCGGCACCCCCAGACCCGAGACGGCGGCGGCGAACGGGAGGTCCCCGAGGCCCAGCTTGAGGTCGACCAGCGGGCGGCCGAGCCGCGATTGGGCTGAAGCCTGGAGCGGTGCGGGGAGCCGGTGGGCGATGAGCGTCAGCTCGCCACGTTCCTCCCGGAAGATCACGGCGTGCACCCCGCTGGCCTCCAGAAGGAGGAGGAGGCGGTCGAGGACGTCGACTCGCGACGTGGCCTCGGCCAGGCTCAGGGTCAGCGCCCGCTGCATCTCGGTCGCAGTGGGGTGCCGGCGGCGACCGGACCCCTCGACCGCAGGGCTTGCCATCTCTAGGCGCCCATGGTCCGCTGCGACCTGGCTGGGCCGGGCGACACGCCGGTCACGGAATCGCCCCGGCGGTGACCGCCCCGCGGCGGACGCGTCACGCGGACCCTGCGGCGGTCGGGAGGCCCGGTCGGCCGAGGGTGAGCCCGGACCACAGCGCGTGGGCGACCGCAGCCGGCGCCACCGACCCGGTGCCGTCGGCGAGGCGGGTGGCGATCAGCCCCCACCCGAGCGCGGCCGGGGGGAAGAGGGCATTGCCCGCCGCGACCTGGACGGCGGCGGCGAAGCCCACCGCCACGACGGCCCCTCGGCGCCGGCCGAACCGGGCGCGGCAGCCCGCCAGCACCCACCCGCGCCACACGAGCTCCTCACAAACCGCGGCCGGCGGGGCGAGGGCGACCCGCCAGCCACCGGGCCAGGCACCGAGGCGGCGGTCGAGATCGCCGAGCGCGCTCCGGCCCGCCGGCGTGCGCCGGGCCAGCCGGGCCACGACCCGGACCAGCCCGTACCAGGCGGCGCCGGTCCCGAGCCCAAGGGCGGCGGCGCCCCGCCCTGCCCCCGAGCCGGCGCCGCGCCGCCACCCGCCGAGCCCGCCCAGGGCGAGGGTGAGGAGCTGGACGGGCCAGAACCAGGCCGGGCGGCGCCCGGCGATCCAGGTGCCGAGCAGCTGGCCGGCGACTGCCCAGCCCCAGCCCTGGCCGCGATCGGTCCTCGCCGCGGTCCT
>DAHUZI010000031.1 GCA_027306595.1 Candidatus Dormiibacterota bacterium
GCCAGCTCGAGGAGGCCATCCGGCTGTACCTGGCCACCTACAACGACAACCCGCGCCCATTCACCTGGGTGAAGTCCGCCGACGAGATCCTCGACAGCGTTCGCCGATTTTGCCTGCGGACTTCAGTTCCAGGACACTAGGGGACCGCGAGCCCGGGGGCCGCCAGCCCATCCGGGGCGCCCTGTGGGGAGCCAGCCTGCGACCGAGGCTCCGGCGCGGCCGCCCGCGTCCCCGTACGCCGACGCCGTGGCTGGCTGAGACCCGAGCGCCGAACCGCCTCGAGCCCGCGATCGCGCAGGGCATCGCCCGACCCAGCACCTGGAGCTGGGTCCCTCGGGGCGCACGGCAGCTCGCCCCGCCCCGCCCCGGCAATGGCCGGGGCAATGCGCGGTGGTGCGCCAGCAGCCCGCAGCGCCGGGTCGTGCCCCGCCCACGGTCGCGCTGCCACTCGTCAGATCCGCTTGCGGAGGCCGAGGGCCCATGCCCGGTGGGGCCCCACGTCCGCGCTCGCGCCAACGCAAGAAGAAGGGGCCCCTTGCGGGGCCCCTTCCGAAGATCGAGTCGACTGACAGCCCTTAGCTTTGCTGGTTCACGTAGATCGTGGCGGACGCCCCGCTGGCGTCCGACAGCGTGAAGGTGCAGAAGCCGTTGGTCGGTGCAGTGCCGTCGCCGGTGTAGACGAAGGTCGCGGTGTTGCCGGAGCCGGTGTTGGCCGAGCTCGGAGCAACCGTCCCGCAGGACGAGGTGAGGTATGGGGCGACCCCGACCACGCTGCCTGCCGTGATCGTGTCGTTGGTGACCGGCCCACCGGTGGGCGAGGTCACCGTCACGGTGAAGGACTGCTGGGCGTTCAGCACCACCGCCGGCACGCCCGTTGGCGCGACGGTGAAGGTGTTCGATGGTGTGACGGCACCCGTCTGGTTGATGACCGAACTGCCATCCACCGTCACCTGGCTGCCGATCGCGAGGACGGCAGGGTTGGTGTTGGCGGCGACGGTCATGGTCACGGGGTTGGTGCCGGCGCCCGCGACGGTGACCGTGTACTGAGCGCTCGCCGTTCCGTTGACGACATCGACCACAGCGCCGACCGGGAAGGCCGTTGCGGGGGCGGGGTCAGGCACCGTGTTGGTGATGCTCAGGGTGGTCGCATTCGCCGCGAGATTGGCCGAGAGGACGCTGTTGACGCCAGCCGGCGACGAAAAGCCGCCGTCGGCCTCCTGGGCGGTGATCTGGCACGTGCCCGCGTCGGCCCCGGCCGTGTAGGTGGTCGTGGCGACCGACGAGGCGTTCGTCACCAGCGCGGTGCTGCCGAGCGTGCCGCACTCGAGGCCGGTCGTCGAGAGCATCACGCCGTCATTGGCCGCGGAGAATCCCGACCCCGTCACCGTGACGGTCACGGTCGAGGTCGTGCTCCCGTTGGCCGAGAGGATGCTCGGGCTGGTCGTGACCGCGACGGCCGCGATCGTGGTGAGCGAGACCTTCTGATCAATGGTGAGGGTGTTGCTCCCACCGGTCGCGCTCTCCGTAGCGGTGATCACGCAGAACCCGGCGGTCGAGGTCGGCGTGTAGCTGACCGCCGCCTGGCCGGCGCTGTTGGTCGTGACCGCGGTGCTGCTGATGGTGGGGCAGGCCGCAGCCGGGGTGCCGGTCGCCGAGAAGGTGACGCTGTCACCCGCGACGACGGCCGCCGACGGGTTGGTGACGGTGACCGTGACGTAGAGCGGGGTGCCGCTCACGACGGTGTTGTACGCGCCGGCCGCGTTGCCAGTCGTCAGCACCGGGCTGGCGAAGTTGACCTGGTTGGCGATGACCGTCTGGGTGACGGTGGCCGTCCCGGAGGTGCCGAGCTTGGCCGAGGTGGCCGTGATCGTGCAGGTCCCGGTCGAGGTCCCGGCGATGTACGTCGTGGTGGCCAGCCCGTTGGCCGAGGTGGTGCCGGTGATGCTCGACAACCCCCCGGTGAAGGTGCCGCACGCCGACCCGCTCAGGGTGAAGAGCACCGTGTCACCGGAGACGAGCGTGCCGCTGCTGGTGACCGTCGCGGTGATCGTCGACCGCGAGGTGGTGAAGCCCGTGGCGTTCACGGGGAGGCTGGCCGGGCTGGCGCTGACGCCGACCCCGGTCACGTTCGAGGCGCCGAAGTAGCCGAAGAGGTCGACCAGGATGTTGGACGAGCCGGCGCCGCCGTTGAAGATCGTGATCGCGCCGGCGGTCCCCAGGCCGACCTGGGTCATGTTGGCCACGGTCGCGTTCGCGCCCGGCCAGTTGAGGTCGCTGGCGACCGGCTTGGTGGCCGTGGACGGGTAGATCGTGAGGTAGCCGGTCGAGGTGGTGCCGAGCGCGGTGACGTTGGAGACCACTGCGGTCGCCCCCGTGCTCGGGACGCCGCCGGCGCCCGCGATCGTGAAGGATTCGCTCGAGCCGCCACCGATCGTGGTCCCGCCGAAGCTGGACCGGGTGTCGACGATGCGGGTCGGGGTGATCGGGAAGTAGGCGCTCCCGGTCCCGCCGCTGGAGCCGGTGTAGTAGCCGTCGACATCCACGATCAGCTGGGTGGTGCCGAAGGAGTTGAAGATGCTGACCTGGCCGCTGGTGCCCACGCCCACGATCACGCGGTTGGCGAAGACGTGCCCGGCGGTGAAGTTCAGGTTCGACGCGGTCGGCTGGCTGGCGCCCGCCGGCCAGACCGTGAGGTAGCCGCTCGCGGTCGGGGCCGCGACGGTGACGTTGAGGACCACCGCCGAGGCCGTGGTCGGCACGCCGCTCGCGCTACCGGTCACGGTCAGCTGGGTGGTGGACTTGGAGCCCAGCGGGGTGCCGGCGTCGGGCTGCCCGCTGCCGGTGCGGGTGTCCGCGATCCGGATCGGGGTGATCGGGTTGAAGAGCCCGGTCGTCCCGCTGGTGTTGGTCGTGTAGTAGCCGTAGACGTCGAAGAGGCCCTGGACCGACCCACTCGCGCTCTGGTTGTAGAGGTAGTCGTGGATCGAGATCTGGCCGCTCGCCGACACCGGGACGGTGACGAGGTTCGGCACCGTCTGGTTGGCCGCGAAGTTGAGGTTCGAGACCGAGGGCAGGCCGCCCGAGGCCGGGAAGGCCTGGAAGTAGCCGGCCGAGGTCGCCTTGAGGGCGGTGAGGTTCCCCACCACGGCGGTGACGCCCGAGGTCGGGATCGCGCCGCTGCCGGCCCCCGTGATCTGCAGCGTGTCGGTGGAGCTCACGCCGAAGGGCTGGCCACCGGTGCTGGAGCGGGTGTCGAGCAGGCGGAACGGGGTGACCGCTACGAATGTGCCCCCCGACGTGGTCGCGTGCGGCGCGACCTGCGCCGACGCCGTCAACGCCAAGGGTGCGAGCCCGAGGCTGGCGACCAGCAGGCCCAGGAACGAGAGGAGCCGAGCCCCCGAGGTGGGGAGCCCAAGCCGCCCTGCGGTCCGGGGCACCTGGTCCGTCGATTCTTTCCGTGTACTCACGAGCGCGTGACCTCCTGTGTCCGGCAGCTGATGCGGGGATTGCGGTGTCGGGTCGATAGTCCGTCGAGATGGGGTCGGGACCCCCCCCACCCGTGACCTGTCCAATCGGGGACCTGCGAGGTCGGGAGGTGGGGTATCCGATCTCCACCGCCAGTTAAGACGCCCCGGATCGCGGTTCGGTTTACGGACCATGCATGGATCTGCCCCTGCGGACCCAGAGCCAGTATCGCCGCCCTCTCACCTGAACGTCAACCGCTGGAAGTCAATGTGCGGAAGACGCGCCCCGAACCTGCACGAGTTTTCCCCAGGTACCCGACGGCTGTCTCCAGAACGCCAACAAGTTATCCACAGGGTGCGCTAGGCGGATCCACCCGTTACCGCTCCGTTTCACACCCCTGCGGCGCTGCACGCGATCTCGGCGAGCCGCTGGGCGGCGCCGCCGTCGACCATCAGCGTGTCGGTGATCCAGGGCTGGATGCCGAGCGCGGCCACCCTGGTCGCGAGCGCGGCGTCCCTGTCGTCGAGAACGAAGTGGTTGACGCAATCCTGGTAGCCAGCCGCGACCCCGACCGCGGTCGCCTCCCATCCCGCCGCCTCCAGCATCGCGACCGCCGGGCCCTTGATCGCGGCGCCGGCCACGATCGGGGTGACCGCCACCACCTGCCCGGAGGCCCGGACCGCCTCGCGGACCCCGACGAGCGCCAGGATCGGGCCCAGCGACATGAGGGGGTTGCTGGGCGCGAGGAGCACGGCGTCGGCCGCCTCGATCGCCCCGATCACCCCCGGCGCCGGGCGGGCCCGCTCGATCCCGGCGTAGTGGAGGCGGGCGATCGCGGGCTCGCAGCGCTCTCGGACGAAGTACTCCTGGACGTGGAGGTCGCGGCCGTCCCGGGTGACGATTCGGGTGGTCACCCGCTGGTCGGACATGGGGACCAGCGCAACCGGCAGCCGAAGGCGGCCGGCGAGCTCGGCGGTCACGGTCGAGAGCGGCAGCCCCCGGCGGAGCCGCTCGGTCCGCCAGCAGTGGGTCGCGAGGTCGCGGTCGCCGAGCTGGAACCAGACGGGCCCGCCCAGGCGCGCCATCGCATCGAGCGCCGCCCAGCTCTCGCCGGCCAGCCCCCACCCGCGCTCGAGGTCGGCGAGCCCGGCCAGGTGGTAGGCGACGGAGTCGAGGTCGGGGCTGACATGCAGGCCCCACACGTCGAGGTCGTCGGCGGTGTTGCCGATCACCGTGATCTGAGCCCGGGGCCGGGCCGCGACCAGCCCCCGAAGGAAGCGGGCCGCCCCCACCCCGCCCGCGAGCACCGCGATCCGGGTCGCCCCGCCCCCCGTCCCCATCGTGCCCGCCATCCTAGCCGGGGCGGGGTCGCGGCCCGCCGCCGGCTCGCCGGTCCCGCCGTTCCGCTTTCCCCAGGGGAGCGGCTTCCGTCAGACTGGCGCGGATGCCCCCGAGCGCCAAGCCCCACTGGGTGGACCTGTTCCGGGAGGTGGTGGCGACCGACACCTGCAGCGGGTGCGCGGCGTGCGTGGTCGCCTGCCCCCGCAAGGTGCTCGGCTACCGCGACACCCATCCCTTCCAGATGGATGAGCCGTCGGGTCCGGCCGACTGCCGCTTCGGCACCGCCGGCTGCGACGCCTGTGTGCGGGCCTGCCACCGCTTCCACCTCGACACCGACGCGATCGAGCTCGAGCGGTTCGGTCGGCCCCGCGCCGCCGACGAGCTGGCCGGGATGGCGCGGGGACGGCTGGCGCTGCGGGCGACGACCCCCAGGGTCGCGGCCCGGGGCCAGGACGGCGGGCTGGTCTCCCAGCTGCTCATCTGGGCCCTTCAGACCGGCCGGATCGACGGCGCGGTCGTCGCCGGCCCCGTCCCCGGGCGGCCGTGGCGCGCGCAGCCGACCCTGGTCGAGACCGAAGAGCAGGTCCTCGCCTGTGCCGGCTCCTTCTACACCTACTCCCCCAACCTCCTCCAGCTGGCCGAGGCATCGGCCGACCGCCGCCTCGCCCTCGTCTCGGTCCCGTGCCAGGTCTCGGGCGCCGTGAAGAGCCAGTGGCGGCGGCTGAAGCGGTTCCGGTCGGTCGCCTTCACCGTCGGCCTCATGTGCAGCGAGACGTTCGGCGAGGCGGCGTTCCTCGACGACCTCCTCGAGCGCCGCCTCGAGCTCGACCTGACCCAGGTCCGCAAGGTGAACGTCAAGGGCCGGGTCCTCGTGTACACGGACCAGCCCGACCGGGGCCGCCTCGGCCGCGGCCCGCTCGAGGGCAGCCGCGCCCGGCTGTCCGACGAGGGGGTGATCGAGATCCCCCTGAAGGAGGCCCGGCCGACGGCCCGAGCCCAGTGCCACTGGTGCCCTGACTTCGCCGGCGAGTGGGCGGACCTGGCCGCCGGCGGGCTGGGCCTGGAGGGCTGGACGATCGCGCTGCTGCGAACGGAGGCGGGGGACAGCTGGGTTCGGGACTGCCTCGCCACCGGTCGGCTGGAGGCCCGCTCGGTCGACGAGTTCCCGTCGGCGCTGGCCGTCCTCGAACGGCTCAGCCGGATCCAGCGCCTGCGGCCGGCCCGGCAGCGCGCCCGCCTCGACCCCGAGATCCCGACGGGGTACGACGGCAGCTCCGCCCTGCGCCCGGTGCCCCCCGCCCCGGACGCGCCGAGCCCCCCAGCCCCGGCCCCGACCGCTCCACTCGGGGCGCCCCGATGAGCGAGGTGGGCGGCGTGCGGACGGCCGCCGAGTCGTCTCGGGCCCAGGGCGCCGCCCGGCGGTCGGCGGCGGTCCCGGTCACCTCCCGGCTCGCGGCCGCCCTGGCGGTCGTGGTGCCGATGGCGGTCTTCGCCGCCGCCTCCGGCCTCTACAGCCACCTGACCCCCCTGGGGCAGGCGCCCGACGAGGGCTCGCACGCGGCGTACATGGGCCTGATCGCCCACGCGCTCCAGCTGCCCGGCCCGGGCGTGCCGGAGCGCCAGCAGCCGCCCCTCTACTACCTCCTCGGCGCCGGCGTCCTCAAGCTGACCCGATACAACCTCTACGCCGTCCGCGACCTGTCCGTCGGCCTTGGGGTCCTCACCGTCCTCTTCGCCGTGCTCTCGGCCCGCCTCCTGTGGCCCCGGCAGCCCGTCTGGTGGGCGGTCACCGGGCTTCTGGTCGCGATGATCCCCCAGTTCCAGTTCATCTCCGGCTCGGTCACCGACGACGCGCTGGCGGACTTCACCGCCGCCTTCCTCACCTACCTGCTCATCCGGGTCCTGCGCACCCCGGTGACGGCCCGGCTCCAGCTGCTGGTCGGGCTCGGCCTGGGGCTGGCGGTCGTCAGCAAGGAGACCGACTACGCGCTGGCGGCGCTGCTCGCGCTGGTGGCCACGGCCAGGTGGTGGGGCCGGACCCAGCTGGCGGCAGCGCTGGCCCGGGTCGCGGTCCCGGCGCTCGTCGTCGCGGGCTGGTGGCTGGGCCGGAACACGGTCATCTTCGGCCGGCCCTTCCCCCACTTCCACCCCGCCGTCGTCACCGCCGGAATCACGACCAAGCTCCAGCACCTGAGCCAGCTCCCGTTCTGGTTCACCCTCTCCTTCCACAGCTTCATCGGCGTCTTCGGCAACATGTCGAGCCCGCTCCAGATCGACGGCCACACCCACCTGGTCTTCCATGCCATCGAGGTGGCCACGGCGGTGGCGGCGGCGGCGATCCTGGTCGCGGCCGCCCGCCGCTGGCGCCGCTGGGACCGGTGGATGCGCATCCTGGCGGTCGCCCTGGCCGCCGTCCTGGTGCTGGCGGTCGTCCAGAGCCTCGGCAACAGCATCCTGGTCGACTTCCAGGCCCAGGGCCGCTACTTCTTCGTGGCGCTCCCGGCCATGGCCATCGGCCTGACCTTCCTCCTGCGCCAGCTGGCCCGCGCGCTCCCCCCCGCCCTGGTCGCGGCCGGCGCCGTGGTGCTGATGGGGGGGTTCCTCACCCTGGATCTCGGCGGGCTCAACACGGTGGCCTTCCACCTCCTCCACACGCCGGTCGTCCCCGGCCACCTGGTCATCACCTGAGCCGGTCGCCGGCGGCCCCGCGCCCGCCCGACGGGCCTGGGGGGCCGCCGGCGACCGCTAGTGGGCCCCCACCGCCAGCGCCCGGAAGGCCACCCCCGCCAGGAGCAGGGAGCCGACGCCGACGTACAGGGCCTCGCCCCGCCGAGTCGACCGGGCGCTGAGGACGTAGACGACCGGCAGGATCAGGACCAACGCCACCCCGTACATCACGTGGAGCGGCAGGTTGTTGGGACGCTGGCCCCGGGAGAGCAGGGTGAGGCCGAACAGCCCCTGGACCATGGCGAGGAGCTCGGTGAGCACCAGCATCGCCCGGACCCCGGCCGGGGTGCCGCCGTGGCGCCGCAGCCCCAGGAAGGTCCACACCGCGCCGACCACACCCAGGAGGATGAGGACTAGGGCGAGCCGGTCGTGGAGGTCGGTGACGACGCTCACCACCGCCTGCCCCGCGGGCCCGAGGGCACCGGCCGGAGCTCAGAGGTGGTCGACGGGACGGGTCAGCGGGAGCAGGGGCTGGCGTCCCCGCCCCCGTCCCCGGCATCGAAGGAGTGGCCGCAGCTGCAGGTCTTGACCGCGTTGGGGTTGTGGACCGTGAAGCCGCCGCCCATCAGGCTGTCGATGTAGTCGATCTCGGCGCCCTCGAGGTAGGGGGCGCTGTAGCTGTCGACGAGCACCCGGATCCCCTCGTGCTCGACGACGGTGTCATCGTCGCGGGACTGGTCGTCGAACCCCATTCCGTAGGAGAACCCCGAGCAGCCGCCGGGGGACACGTAGACCCGAAGCCCCAGCTCCTGGCTCTCCTGCTGCTCGAGAAGGGTCTTCAGCTGGGCGATGGCCGGCTCGGAGACGGTGATCATGGCGCAGGGATCCTTGTGGGCACGGGCTCCGGCGGGCGGGGCGCCCACCACGTCCAAGTCTAGCGCAGGCCCCGGGATCCGGCGAACACCCGCGCCCCCGAAGTTGGGCTCGTCCCACCGTGGGGCCCGTGGGGCGGCGGCAGACGAGGCCAGCCGGACCCGCCCCCCACCCGGGGGCGTCGAGACCCGCCCCTGCGCCCTACCAGTAGCGCTCCTCGCGCCAGGGGTCGGCCGCGTTGTTGTAGCCGTTGCGCTCCCAGAAGCCGAGCCGGTCCTCGGTGCGGAACTCGACCGCCTCCAGCCATTTGGCGCTCTTCCAGAAGTAGCGCCGGGGCATGACCGCCCGCAGCGGGTGACCATGCTCGGGGCTGAGCGGCTCGCCGTCATGGGCCCAGGCGAGGAGCGCCTGGGGGTCGAGCGCGGTCGCGATCGGCACGGTGGTCGTGAAGCCCTGGAAGCAGTGGAACTCCACGAAGCGGGCGGTGGGGCGCATCCCCATCCGCTGGGCGAACTCGGCGAACCCGACCCCCTGGAAGCGGTTGTCGAATCGGCTCCAGGTGGTCACGCAGTGGATGTCGCACACGACCTCGGTCTCGGGCAGGGCGTGGAGCTCGGCGAGGCCAAGGCTCCGCTCCGCCTCGACCTCGCCCAGGACCCGAAGCCGCCAGCGGTCGAGGTCGTAACGCGGCACCCCGCCGTAGTGGAGAACCGGCCACTTCCCGGTGAGCACCTGCCCGGGCGGCAGCCGGGCGGGGTCGGCGGCGACCCGGGGGTCGACGCGGCGGGTGAACGGGGGCACGGGGAGATGGTAGCCCGGGCCGGCTCCGGGACCGCCCCGGCTCAGCCGGGCCCGCCAGCGGCCGGCTGAGCCGGGGCGGCCGGCTGAGCCGGGGCGGCGGGCCGCCGGGCCGCCAGCCGCAGCTCGGCCGCCAGCCGCCCGACATCGTTGAGCCCCGGCGGCTCGAGGTCCGCGAACGCCATCGCCTGAGCGAGGAGGCGATGGCCGGCCCCATCGCGGATCGCCGCCCACATCGCCTGGGCCACCAGCCGGTACTCGGGGTGGCCCTGGGGCTGGCTGCGGAGCTCGATGAGGTGCATCGCCTCGCGGGCGTTGCAGGCGAGGGCCCATCGGACCCGGTGGGCGAGCGCCAGCGCATACGGCGCGGCGACCGGGACGGAGGCCCCAAGGCGGGCATGGAGACCCTCCAGCTCGGCGATCGCCTCGTCCCAGAGCGGGCGGGCCACCGCCTCGTCGACCAGGGGCGGGACGGAGACCCCGAGCGCGGGCCCGAGCCGCTGCCAGGCGAGGGTGGCGGGGCGATGGCGCTGGAGGTCGCGGAAGGCGCCGTAGTCGCAGACGATCTCGAACACGTAGGCGGTGTGCTCGAGGCCCCGCCCGGGGCGGTGCCGGCGGTTGCCGCGGGGCCCGATGCAGGCCCGGAACGCGTCCGCGAACGCCGCCTCCGAGAGCTGGTCGACGCGGCGGCGCACGACCTCGAGCGGCTCGGTCGCGTGGGGGAAGAGCGCCGCGGCCAGCACCGCGCGCTCGCCGGCGGGATCGAAGTCGAGGAGCCGGACGGTCGGACCCGCGGCGGCCGGGCTAACGCCGGCCGCCGCGGGCGGCGCCGGGGCGGGCGGCATGAGCGACGCCGCCGCCTGCTCCAGGCCCTGGTCGAGGGCCACCAGGTACTCGGCCCACACCCCGCCCCGCTCGGGCTGGTCGAGACGGGTAAGGAAGTCGGGGATCACCTGCTGGAGCGCCGTCTGGATCCGGGCCCCGACCGCCCGGACCTCGGCCAGGGGGTGGACCCGGCAGCGCAGGAGGAGCGCCTCGTACTGCTGGGCGGAGGCGAAGATCCCAACGTTGGCGGTCGCGGCCACCGGCAGGACACCGCGGGCGGCGTCCAGCGCCGCCGCCCGGATCGCCCGCCGCCGGGCGACCCCGTCGGCGGCCTCGGGCACCCGGGCCTCGAGAGCCGCCCGGACGCGCGTGACGAGCTCGGCGTAGCGGGTGAAGGCCAGATCCAGCGTCCTGCGGTAGGCGCTGCCCAGCCCGTCAGCCTCCACTTCGACGGGCACGTGGTAGCGAAACCGGCCCTCCGGCCGGTCGGCGTAGGAGACGTAGCGGGTCGACTGCTCGAGGTAGGCGCCGAACCGGCCCCACTCCACCGCCTTCGTGCAGAGATTCGAGATCCCCTCGCAGGCGACGTGGGCGGCGGCGAGCTGGGCGACCGAATCGTCCCCGTACTCGGTGAGGACGCGGGCGAACAGGTCGCGGGACCGGTCCTCCCCGATGTCCGAGGCCTGTGCCTCGCCGCGGGCCGCCCCGCCGGCGGCGGCCCAGAATTCATCGAGGAAGAGCCGCCGCAGCGACTTCGGCGAGCGGCTGTACCGGGCGAACAGGGCCGCGCGCGTCGCCTCGGGCAGGCCGACGAGCGCGAAGACCGGACCCGCCGGGGGCACGAAGTGCCGGGACAGGACCTGCCGCTCGGCGTCGGTGAACGGCTCACCCGTCGGTCCGGCTGGAGGAGCGGTCGGCAGCGCGTGCATGGGGCCTCCGAGCCGGTCGCAGAGGGGGGACGCGGCCGTCAACCCAGGAGGGGTCGAGCTGGCGGGCGCTGCGTATGCTCTCACAGGCGGGCGATGGATCCCCAGGCGGTCCCGGCCGCCCGCGGCCGCGACCCGGCAGCGGATGCGATCCGGCGGGAGCTCCGCTCGGAGGATGGCCTGCTGGCGCCGCCCGGCGCGGGCGGCCATGCGGCCACGGCTCGCAACCGGCCGCCCGAGGGGCCGCTCCCGATTCGGGGCCCCTCGGGCCCTCCTGGGTGCGCGCAGCGGCCGGAGGGCTCGCCCGGGATTGGGCCGACGCGAGCGAGTCGAGTCCGAGCGGGTTCGCCTGGGTGAACGGCGAACCGCAGGCCCTGGTCTCGTTCGGCCCGGACCCATGAGCCGTCGATCGGGCCACCCGGCTCGCGGCCTGGCGGTTGCCGACCGGCGCTGGGACCCGCCCTAGACCGCCGACGGGCGGGGTCCGGTCGGCGGAGCGGAACGCGTCCACGCGCCCGGGCGGCGCGGCGCGGCGGCTGGGCACCCGAAGGCCGGGCGCCGCCCCTTGGCCCCAGCCGGCCGCGGCCGGGACGGCCGGTCCGAGGTCAGCCGAGGGCCTCCAGCATCGCCGCCGGCTCGATCGCCATGCAGGTGAAGCTGGGTACGTCGCGCAGCGTGTACGCCGAGGCCTCGGTGTCGCGGAGCGCCTGCACGCAGTCCAGGAACTCGGCCGCGCTGTCGGCCTCGAAGGCGACGACGAACTCCTGGTCGTCGAGGCCGAAGGAGTAGGTCGTGTTGATCTTGACCCCGGTGAAATCGCGGCCGATGCGGATGTGCTCGTCCATCATCCGCTCCCGCTCCGCCGGCGACAGCGCCCACCAAGACCTGGTCTTCACGAACGGATACACGAAGAGGAACCGCCGCCCGCCGGGGGCGAGGATCAGCCGCTCGCTGCCGCCGCGGTTTCCGGGACGGGCCTTGTCGAAGTAGAGGGAGCGCTTGGTCATCGAGGTGTAGCTGTAGGCGGAGACGAGGTAGCCGGCCAGGGCGGTGCGGTTGAGCTCGGCGAAGAGGTCGTGGAGGTGGTCGGCCTCCTCGCTGGCGACCCAGAGCATGCAGTCGGCGTCCCCGCGGGTCCCGACCAGCGTGTACGTGCGCAGGAGCAGGAGCTGGGCATGGCGCTCCACGACCCCGAGCAGCTCGGCCCGATGGGCCGCCCGCTGCTCCGGCTCCAGCCGTCGCCAGGCGGGGTCGACCCGGTAGAAGGCGAATCGGACCAGCTGCCGGCGCGCCGGCGCGCTCGCGTTGCGCACCCGGACCACGCCGACCGTCGGCGTGGGCGTGGCGCCGCCCTTGCCCGTGGACGCAGGACGGGTCAGGGTCGTGTCGGCCATCGGACAGCCCTCCAGGCTGGCGGGGTCAGCGGGCGAGCTCCCGGGAGAGCGGCACCGTGTGCCCGCACCCCCGGCAGACGTAGGCGGCCGCGGGACGGGTCGCGACCCGTCCGTCCGAAAGGGTCACGGTCCCGCCGTCGGACCCCAGTGTGGCGAAGGGCGCATCGGACCGTCGGCAGTGATCGCAGACGGCGGGCGGGGGGTTGTGGAGCACCGGGTCAGCCGCCCAGGGCGCCGGGCTCGAGCAGGCGGAGGGCGGACCGGGCGAGGACGGCGCAGCCCACCGGCAGGCACCCCTCGTCGAGGTCGAAATCGGGATGGTGGTGGGGAGCGGTGATCCCCCGGGCGGCATTCCCGGCCCCGACCAGGAAGTAGCAGCCCGGGACTTCGCGACAGAACTCCGCCATGTCGTCACCGACGGTGAGCGGGTCCGCCGTCACCAGCGCCACCCCGCGGGTGGCGGACGCGGCCGCCGCGACCACCGCAACGACCCTGGGATCCGACACGACCGGGGGGCAGCCGGGCCCGCGCGCGAAGGTGGCCTCGGCGCCGAACCCCTGGGCGATGCCGCCGGCGAGCTCGGCGACCCGGCGCAGGAGCCGCTCGCGCACCTCGGGGTCGAAGGCCCGCACGGTCCCGTCCATCCGAACGGTCTCGGCGATGATGTTCATGGCCTGCCCGCCGCCCAGCCGGCCGATCGTGACCACCGCCGGGTCGAACGGGGACGTCTCGCGCGACACCAGGGTCTGGAGCCCCTGGATGATCGACGCCGCGACCGGTACCGGATCCAGGGCCAGATGGGGGAGCGCCCCGTGCCCGCCGCGCCCGGTCACGGTGAGGCCGAACTCGTCGGCCGAGGCGAAGATCGCCCCCTCGCGAACCCCGACGGTCCCGACCGGCTGCGCCGACCACAGGTGCAGGCCGACGACGGCCCCGACCCTGCGCGACTCGGCCCCGCCGGCGGCGGACCTCTGGCCGAGCGCCCCCGCCTCGATCATCCGCCGAGCGCCGCCGGCGACCTCCTCGGCGGGCTGGAAGCAGAGCCGCACCGTCCCCGCGAAGGCGGACCGGTTGCCGGCGAGGACCTCCGCCACCCCCAGGGCGATGGCGACGTGGCCGTCGTGGCCGCAGGCGTGCATCACGCCGGGCCGGGTGGAGCGATACGGCCGCTCCCCACCGCGCTCCTGGATCGGCAGCGCGTCGATGTCGGCGCGGACCATGACCGGATCGCCGGCCGGGCTTGCGGCCTCACCCCGGACATCGCAGAGCACCGCGGTCCCGCCTAGGAGCAGCTCGGGGGCGAGGCCGAGCCCCCGCAACCGGTCCGCGATCCACGCGGCCGTCTCCCGCTCCGCGTGGGAGGGCTCGGGGTGGGCGTGGAGGTGGCGGCGCGCCTCGACCATCCGGTCGGTCGCCGCCCCGACCGCCGCGTCGACCCAGCTGGTCACCCGGTCGCGCCCGCGCCGGTCGTCGGGACCCGGCCGCCAGGCGCGGCGGCGACGAGCATGGACCGAAGGACCGTGTCCAGCGCCGAGTTCGCCACGCACCGCGCCGCTCCCGCGGCCCGGGCCGCCCGGCGGGTCGCCAGATCCTGGTGGGGCACGACCGCCACCACCGGGCAGGCGGGGTTGGCGGCGACGGAGCGGCCGATCGCCGCCACCGCCTCGGCCGGGTGGCCGTTGCAGTCCACGATCACCATCGCGGCCTCCAGCGGGATCGGCGGCTGGGCCGCCACCCGCAGCCGGACCCCGGCGCCGCGGGCGAGCAGGGCGATCCGTGACGTCCGCAGGAGGTCCTGCGAGACCAGCACGACGGGGGGGTCGTCGATCGCCGCCACCCGGCGATCATACGGACGGCGCCGACCCCGGGGAGACCGGCGCCCGGCACTCCTGAGCGAGACCCCGCCCGACCCGCCCTAGAATCCCAAGGGTCATGCCCGGGCCGTTCGCGCTCACCCAGGACGCGGTCGACGAGATCCGCGCCTGGCGGACACGGGCGGAGCGGCCGGAGGCGGTCTTCCGGGTCGACGTCCGGCTGGGCGGGTGCCGCGGATTCAAACTCTTCTTCGACCTCGATGACGCGGCCGCGGCCGACGACGTCGTGGTCGAGCAGGCGGACGTGCGGGTCGTGGTCCAGGCGGACGGGCTGCCCCTGGTCGCCGGCTCGATCCTCGACTTCGAGGACAGCTACCGGGGCCGGGGCTTCCGGCTCGCCAATCCCAGGGCCCGCGACGGTTGTGGCTGCGGGACCTCGTTCATGGCCGACTACCCCGGCGCCGACGGACCCGACGAGCTCGCCGCCGCAGCGGACGCCCCCGAGGCCAGCTGAGGCCGACCGCCCTTGGCCGGCGATGCCGGAGGCCCGCGCGAGCGGCGACGCGCCCCGCGGGGGCGCCGCGGCGACGTGCGCCAGCGGGTTGACGGTGGCGGTCGCGCGCAGCGCCCGGACGGCGACGCAGGGCTGCTGGGTCGGCACCGGGGTCGTGGTCGGGAACCCCGCGGCGGGCGCGCTGCTCGAGCTCGCCGGGGCCGGTCCAGCCGCACCGTCCACCCCAGGGCGTCGGCCCAGACCCGGGCGAGCCCAGCGGGGTGCTGGCCGTCCACGCCGATCGAGCGAAGGTCTGGTCGGTCGCGCACGGCTCCAGCGTATCGACGACGGCCGAATCCCCACAGCGTCCCGACTGGGCCGCCCGCCCGCGGCGGCTCACCACCGAGCCCAGGCTCGACCGGGACGGCGCGGCCAGCGCCGCGGGGCTGGCGCCCCCGCGCGGCGCTCGACGGCCCCTGGGGAGCCTTCGCGTGCGCGGGGGGCGCACGGCTCCCTCGGACCCGCGTCGCCTCAGGGCCTTCGCGCTCGAGCGCCGCCTGGCGGGCGCCGCCGGGCCGC
>DAHUZI010000033.1 GCA_027306595.1 Candidatus Dormiibacterota bacterium
CGCCCGCCGGCTCCCCACCGGCCCAGGCCGGTCCGCGGCGGGAGCGGGACCGATCGCGGGCCCGGCGATCGCGCCGCCCCGTACAGTGAGCCGATGCCTCGCCACCGCGCCCGGACCCCGCCCCGCCCCGCCCCCCGCCGCCGCCGCCGGCCAGCGGCCGACCTCGACGACCTCGCCGGCCGGTCGCTCGTCACCCCGTTGGGCACCGTCGCCATCGTCGGGCGCCCCAACGTCGGCAAGTCGACTCTCTTCAACCGGCTGATCGGTCGCCGGCGGGCCATCGTCTCCCCCGAGGCTGGGCTGACCCGCGACCGCCTGGTGGGCCAGGTCGAGTGGGGGCGGTGGGGCTTCACGGTCGTCGACACGGCCGGGCTCGACCCGGTGGACCGGCGCGGGGCGGCGGACGACCTCGCCGCCAACACCCGAGCACAGGTCGAGACGGCGCTCGACCACGCCGACGTCGTCTGCCTCGTGTGCGACGCCCGCAGCGGGGTGACCGCCGCCGACGCCGAGGTCGGGGACCGGCTCCGGCGCGCCGGTGTCCCGGTCGTGGTGGTGGGGAACAAGGTGGAAGGCGGATCCGATCCCGGTCTCCTCCACGACCTCGGGCGGCTGGGGCTCGGCGAGCCCCTCCCCGTGAGCGCCCTGCACGGCCAGGGGACCGGCGAGCTCCTCGACCAGCTGGTGGCGCGGCTCGCCGAGCGATCGAGCGCCGAGGCGGCGGAGCCGGGGGCGGACGCGGGACCGCCGCCGCTCCGCTGCGCCATCGTCGGGCGCCCCAACGTGGGCAAGTCGTCCCTGCTCAACGCGCTGGTGGGGGAGGAGCGCGCGCTGGTCTCGACGGTGGCGGGCACCACTCGCGACCCCGTGGACACCCGGCTCGAGACCGCTGAGGGCCCGGTGGAGCTCGTCGACACCGCCGGCATCCGCCGGCGGGGCGTGGTCGGGAGCGCGGTCGAGCACTACAGCCTCCTTCGCGCCCTGCGGGCGGTCGAGCGCGCCGACGTCGCGGTCCTGGTCGTCGACGCGACCCTGGGCCTGGTGGCCCAGGACCGCCACGTCGCCGGGTATGCGAGGGAGGCGGGGGCGTCGCTCGGCGTCGCGGTGAACAAATGGGACCTCCTGGGCTCCGACGACCGGGACGGCGACTCCCGGCTCACCGAGCTCCGCGAGGCGTTCGACTGGGCTCCCGGCACCCCCTTCCGCTTCATCAGCGCCAAGACCGGCCGCGGCGTCGGCGCCATCCTGCCCACCTGCTTCGAGCTGGCCCGAGCCCGGGCCGTGCGCGTCCCCACCCCGGAGCTGAACCAGTACCTCGCCGAGACCGTGGCCCGGCGCCCGCCCTCCAGCCACAAGGGCCGCCGGCTCCGCCTCTACTACGCGACCCAGACCCGCCAGGCGGTGCCGACCTTCGCCCTCTTCGTCAACGACCCGGAGCTCCTCCACTTCTCGTACATCCGGTTCCTGGAGAACCAGCTCCGCCGCCGGTACGGCTTCCAGGGGGCGCCGATCCGGCTGGTCGCCCGCCGGAGCGGCGCGATCGG
Source organism: Candidatus Dormiibacterota bacterium (assembly GCA_027306595.1). GTDB lineage: Bacteria > Chloroflexota > Dormibacteria > Aeolococcales > Bog-877 > DAHUZL01. The sequence continues at coordinate 1,545 of DAHUZI010000033.1, forward strand.
GGGCGCGGCGTGAGCCGCTCGTGACCGTCGCGGTCCTCGGCGCCGGCTCGTGGGGACTGGCCTTGGCTCAGCTCCTCCACCACCAGGACCGACCGGTGCGGCTGTGGGCCCGCCGGCCCGAGCTGGCCCGGGAGCTGGCGCTCCGCCGGCACCACCCCGTCTTCCTGCCGCTGCTGGCGCTCAGCGAGGTGATCACGGTGACCGCCGACCTCGAGGCGGCGGTCACCGGGGCGACGATCGTGGTGTTCGCCGTCCCCACCATCGGGATGCGCCAAGTGGCCCAGGCGGCGAGCCCCCTGCTCACCGCAGCCCGGCTGGTCGTGAGCGCGGCCAAGGGCTTCGAGCCCGAGACCGCCTCGACGATGTCGGCGGTGCTCCAGGACTCGCTGCCGGAGCGGCTCCACGGCGCGGTGGCCGCCCTGGGCGGCCCCACGATCGCAACCGAGGTGGCGGCCGGCCTCCCCTGCGCCGCGGTGGTGGCCGCCGGGACCCAGGAGGCGGCCAGCCGCGCCCTGGTGGCGCTGGCGGCCCCCTCGTGGCGGCTCTACTCCAGCGACGACCTCCTCGGGGTCGAGGTAGCGGGGGCGCTGAAGAACGTGATCGCGATCGCCGCCGGCATCTGCGACGGCCTGGGCGTCGGCGACAACGCCAAGGCCGCGCTCATGACCCGCGGGCTGGCGGAGATGACGCGCCTCGGGGTGCGGGTCGGGGCCAACCCGTTCACGTTCGGCGGGCTCGCCGGGGTCGGCGACTGCCTGGTCACGTGCATGAGCCCGCACAGCCGCAACCGCCAGCTCGGCGAGGCGCTGGGGCGCGGCGCAAGCCCGGCCGAGGCGCGCGACCGCGGCCCGATGGTGGTGGAGGGGGTCGGCGGCGCCCGCGCCGCGGTCGCCCTGGGACGCCGCCACCGGGTCGAGCTGCCCATCAGCAGCGAGGTCCACGCCCTCCTCTTCGAGGGGAAGACCGTGGCCGATGCCGCCCGCGACATCATGGGCCGGAACCTTCGGCCGGAGCTGTTGCCCGAGGATCTCGGTCTTGGACCGGCGGCGGCCGCCGCGGCGGCACCGCCCCCCGGGGCGGATCAGTAGAAGATGCGGGCCAGCTCGTACAGGGCCGCCGGCACCCGGCGCGGACCGGCCACGACGTCGGCGATCGCCGCCGGGACCACGTCGTCGCCGCGCTTGACGGGGATCTCCCCGAAGCGCCCCTGGACGACCAGGTCGTAGGCGACGGCGCCGACCCGCGTGGCCCAGATCCGGTCATACGGGGTGGGGGAGCCGCCGCGCTGGGTGTGGCCGAGGACGGTGGTGCGGGTCTCGAAGCCGGTCTGGGCCTCGATCTCCTGGGCCACCCGCTCACCGATGCCCCGCCGGCTCAGCTGGACGTGCCCGAAGGCGTCCCGGGGCGCGCCGCTGAGGTCGAAGGCGGCGAGGCCGCCGACCTCGGCCCCCTCGGCGATCACGAGGATGCTGAAGTCCTTGCCCTGGGCCCGGCGCTCCTCGAGGTGGCCGGCGATCGCCGCCAGCTCGACCGGGAACTCCGGGATCACGATCATGTCGGCGCCCCCCGCCAGCCCACCCATCAGGGCGACCCAGCCGGTGTCCCGCCCCATCACCTCGACCACCATCACCCGGTGGTGCGAGGCGGCGGTGGTGTGGAGGCGGTCGACCGCCTCGGTCACGACGGCCACCGCGCTGTCGAAGCCGATGCAGTACTCGGTCACCTGGAGGTCGTTGTCCATGGTCTTGGGGACCCCGACCACCGGGGCCCCGGCGGCCGCCAGCGCGTTGGCCACCTTGAGGGTGTCGTCACCGCCGATCGCGACCAGGGCGTCGAGGCCACCCTCGGCGAGGTTGGCGCGCACGCGCTCGAGCGCGGCCGGGTCGGCGAGCGGGTTCACCCGCGAGGAGCCGAGGATCGTGCCGCCCTGGGCGAGGATCCCCGAGACGTCCCGGGGGATGATCGGGCGAAGGTCCGCGGTGCCCACCAGCCCGGCCCATCCGTTGCGGACGCCGACGACCTCGCCGCCGACGGCGAACGCCTTGCGGGCGACCGCCCGGATCGCCGCGTTGAGCCCGGCCGCGTCGCCGCCGCCCGTCAGGATTCCAACCCGCATGCACCGCCTCCTCATCGGCCCCTCGGCCTCAGCATACGGAGCGACCTGCGCGAATCCCACTGGCGAAGGGCGATCGCCCCGGGGGGGCGGCCGGGAACGTAACCGGGGCGAGGGCCGGGGCGTTCCAGGGCCGGTGCACACCCCCATCCGGCCCCGCCCGACCCATGGGGGCGGCGCCCCGGCGCCAACCGGCTGGCCGCGGGCGGCCCTCACCGTCGCCCAGCTCGGCGCCCTGGCCATCGGCGGCCTCGGGGCGGCGGCCTCCGGGTCCCCCGACCCGGCCCCAGCGACGGTCCGGCCGCCCTCGACGGTCCGGCCGCCCTCGGCCAGCTGGACCCCGTCCGACCCGCTCGCCGTCCTCGCCGGAGGACACCTCGTCCTCGAGCGGCAGGGGCGGGCGGTCGTGGCCGGGCCGGCGGCGGGTGTCGTCGGCCTCAGCTGGTCGCCCGACGGGGCCTGGCTGGCCGTGGCCCGGGGGCAGGGCCCGTCGGCACAGCTGGTGGTGGTGGCCGCCGGCGGCCGGCGGCGGCGGTCCGTGGATCAGCGCCAGCACCCGGTGCTGCTGGGCTGGTCGCCGACGGGGCACACGCTGTACGCGCGGGTGGGAGCGGCAGGCCCGGGGTCGACCGCGGTCCTGGCGCTCGATCCCGCGACCGGCGCCGTCGCCACGACCCGGGTCGCGGGCGCGGTCGCGGCCGTCGTCGGCTCGCCGGCCGTGGCCCTCACCCAGCTCGGCCAGCGCCCCGTGACCCTGAACCATCCCAGCTGCACTGGGGGCGCGGTCGAGCTCCGGGCCCTGCGGGGCGGGCGACCTCGCCTGCTGCAGGCGCTAAGTGACGGCCCCCTCACGTCCGTGAGCGCCGCGCCCGACGGTCGCGCCCTCGCGTACTCGATCGACGGATGCTGGAGCGCATCGCTGGCGGCCGACGGGTTTGCCGTCCACCTGGTCGAGCTCGCGTCCGGCGCGGACCACCAGGTGGGGACCGCCCTGGGTGCGCCGGGCTGGCGCGCCTGGGCGCCCGGCGGCGAGCGGCTGGCCCTCACCCTCGGCGCGGGGCGGGGCGCCTGGGGATCCGACAAGCGCCTCGCCCTCTGCCGTCCCGCCTCCGGCGCCTGCATCGCCGTCGCCCGGCCCCCGCGGGCGGTGGCCTTCGCGCCATCCCTGGGTCCCGGGGGCCGCCTCGCCTTCGTCACCGCCGCCCCGCGCGGCGGGTCCTTCGGGCTGGGCCCGGGGATGCCGAGCTCCACCGCGGCGGACCTCGCCTGGCAGCGAACCCACCGGGTCTGGGTGCGCATGTCCGACGCGCCTGCGACGCCGCTGGTGCAGCTCGGGGCCGCCGACGCCCCCAGCTGGGTGCCGGGGACCCACGGGCTCCTGGTGGTCCGCCAGCGGTGGCTCTGGTACCTGCCCACCCCCGCGTCGGCCCCCCGGCGCGTCGCCGGGCCGCTCCCCGCCCTCGGCTACCCCGCCGGCTACTACGGCCTGGTGGACTGGACGCAGGCCTTCGCGCTCGCCCCCTAGGGCGGCCCCTGGGGCCTCGGCCCCCGCCTCAGACATCGCACGGGCATGACTTGGCAGCCGGAACGGATGTTCACAGGCAACCTGATCAGGCGGCCACCTCAGCTGGGCGCGGCCCGGCGATCGGCTCGTCGTCGGGGACGCGCCGCGCGAGGCGGGTGTGGCGGATCCCC
>DAHUZI010000034.1 GCA_027306595.1 Candidatus Dormiibacterota bacterium
TGACACGGCGACCGAACCCACCCCGCAGCAGCTGCGCGCGGCGCTGCTCCCGATGGAGGCGGCGCTGGGCGGGCGGGCGCGGATCGTGGGCGGCTACGTGCGCGACCTCCTCCTCGGGCGCCCGCACGGCTCCGACCTCGACGTCGTCGTGGAGGCGGTCGACGCGGGCGACGCCGCCCGCTGGCTGCGGCGCCACTGGGGCCGCCGCGAGCCGGTCGTCACCTTCGACCGGTTCGGCACCGCCCAGCTCAGCTGCCGGACCGGGACGGGCCTCACGACGGTCGAGTTCGTCCGCGCCCGGTCCGAGGCGTACGACCCGGAGAGTCGCAAACCCGAGGTTCGCCCGGGGACCCTGGCCGAGGACGTCTGGCGCCGGGACTTCACGGTCAACACCCTCCTCCTCGACGGCCGCGGGGTCGTCGAGGACCTCACCGGGCTCGCCCTGCTCGACAGCTTCGACCAGCGCATCCGGACCCCGCTCGACCCGCTGGCCACCTTCGCGGAGGACCCCCTGCGGATGCTGCGGGCCGCCCGCTTCGCCGCTCAGCTCGAGTTCACGGTCGACCCCGGGGTCCACCGGGCGATGGCCCGGGCCCGCCACCGGCTCCGGATCGTCTCGACGGAACGGGTGCGCGACGAGCTCCTGCGCCTCCTCCTCGCCCGTCGCCCCTCGATCGGGCTCCGGCTCCTCGAGGCCACCGGTCTCCTGCAGGAGGTGGCGCCCGAGCTCGCGGCCATGGTCGGGGTCGAGCAGGGGGGGTACCACGTCGGCGACGTGTTCACCCACACCTGCCTTGCCGTCGATCTCGCGCCCCCGGACCGGATCGTCCGCCTGGCGGCCCTGCTCCACGACGTGGGCAAGCCCCAGACGCGCGGCCGGACCGAAGCCGGCCCGGACGGCGGCGCCCGGCTCACGTTCCACGGGCACGCCGCCGTCGGGGCCAAGATCGCGGCCGGGCTGCTCCGGCGGCTCCGCCTGCCCCACGACGAGGCCGACGAGGTGGCCCGCCTGGTGGCGCTCCACATGCGCCCCATCCAGTACGCGCCCGACTGGGAGGACCGGGCGGTCCGCCGGCTCTGGCACGACGCCGGGCCGCTGCGGGGCCCGCTGATGGCCCTCGCCCGCGCCGACACCCGGGCCTCCCACTACCCGACCCTCGCCGCCCTGGACGACCTCGCCCGCCGCCTCGCCCGGGTTGCGGCCGCCCTTCCCCGGGGGGCGCGCGCGCCTCTCGACGGCCACCAGCTCCGCGAGCGCGCCGGGCTCGGGGACGGGCCCTGGATCGGGCGGGCCCAGCGGCTCCTGATCCAGGCGGTCGTCGACGGGCAGGTGGCCGACGGCGACGGCGAGGGGGCGTGGGCCCATCTCGCCGGCGACCCCGACCGCTGGGCGCCGCGCGCCGGCGAACGGGGCGCGCCCCCGCGGTGAGGCGCCGCCGTCCGCTCGCCCGGGTGGCGGAGCTCGCCCTGACGCTCGCCGGGGGGGCGCTGGCGGTCGGCCAGACCGCCCCCGCCGCCCGGGCGGTCGCCCTCGGCGCCGGGAGCTGCCCCGCCGTTGTCGGGCCCTGCCTCACCCCAGCGGGCCTCCAGCGACTGTACGGGGAGGGCCCGCTGTTGCGGGCGGGGTGGCAGGGCCAGGGCGAGAGCGTGGTCATCGTGGACTCGTACGGCGACCCGCGGCTGGTGGCCGACGTCGCCGCCTTCGACGCCCGATTCCACCTCCCGCCGCTGACGCTCACGGTGCGGGCACCGCTCGGGCGGGTGCCGTTCAACGCCCGCCGGCCGGACATGCTGGGGTGGGAGGAGGAGACCGCCCTGGACGTCGAGACCGTCCACGCGGTCGCGCCCCGGGCCCGGATCGCGGTCCTCACCAGCCCCGTCGACGAGACCGAGGGGGTGCAGGGGCTGCCGCAGTTCCTCGCCCTCGACCGCTACGCGGTCGTCCACCACCTCGGCTGCATCTTCTCCCAGAGCTGGGCCACCGAGGAGCAGGACCTTCGGGGCCCGGCCGGGCGTGCCGAGGTCGCCCGCTATGCCGCCTTCGACCGCACCCTGACCGAACGCGACGGCTGCACCGTCCTCTCCGGGTCGGGCGACAGCGGGGGGCTGAGGCTGGTCGCCTTCCCCGCCGATCTCCCCTGGGTGACGGCGGTCGGCGGCACCCAGCTCATCCCCGCGCCCGCCACCGCCGCCGGCTACCGCCAGGTGGCCTGGCCGGGCAGCGCGGGGGGGCTGAGCGCCCTCTTCCCCGAGCCGGCCTGGCAGCGGGGGCTCCCCGCCGCGGCCCAGGCGATCCTCCACGGGCGCCGGGGCCTGCCCGACGTCGCCGCCGCCGCCGGATCGGGGCTGAACCTGGCGGTCGCCGCGGGCGGCGCGTGGACCACGGCCAACGGCACGAGCGAGGCCACTCCGGTCTGGGCCGGCCTAGTCGCCATCGCCGACCAGATGGCGGGCCAGCCCCTGGGCGCCCTCAACCCGCTCGTCTACCGGCTGGCCGAGGGGGCGGGCGGACGGGGGGCGCTGATCGACATCACGAGCGGCTGCAACGCCGTCGTCGGCGCGAGGGGCCACTGTGCGCGGCCGGGCTGGGATCTCGTCACCGGCCTGGGGTCGCCCTGGGCGGCGCGGCTCGTCCCCGATCTCGTGAGGCTCCGCGGCTGCGCGCCGCGCCCGAAGCCGGCCCGGCCGCCCGCCTGCCAGGCTCCGAGCGCGACCGGCTGACCGCCCAACGGCGCACGCTACACTACCGTCTCGCTCCGGCGGGGGCCTCGCCGAGGGTGGGGCCCGCGCGCCGGGCAGGGGACAGGAGCCATGGTCCGGCGCGTCCGCACGATCCGACGGCTGGTGCTCGACCTGCCGGGCCAGGCGAGGCTCGCCTACTGCCTGACCCGCGACCCGCGCACGCCCCGACCCCTCAAGCTCGCCGCCGCTGCCGCGATCGCCGCCATCCTTACGCCGGCGATCAACCTGCCCCTGTGGGTGCCGGTTGTCGGCGAGATGGACGCGGTGACCCTGCTCGTGGTCGCCCTCCGCCGCTACAACGCCTCGGCCCCCCCGGCGATCCGCCAGGAGCTCGAGACCCAGCTCCAAGCCCGCACGAGCGTCTTCGACCGCGACCTCGCCGCCGGCGGCCGAGCCGCCCAGGCGCTCGCCAGCTGGATCGGCGAGCGTGCGCCCGGACCGATCCGGCGCCGGCCCCGGCCGGCGCCGCCCCCATCGGGCCCGCCGGCCGCCGACCCCCCGCCCAAACCCGCAGCCGACCGAGGAGACGACCTGCCATGAAGATCATCCTGACCAAGGACATCAGTGGGACCGGCCAGGTCGGCGACGTGCGCGACGTCGCGGACGGATTCGCCCGCAACTACCTGCTGCCCCGCAACCTGGCGGTCCGGGCCAACCCCAAGCTGGAGGCCCAGCTGACGCTCCAGCGCGGCCGCCAGCGTCAGCGCGAGGAGCGGGAGGTGACCGAGGCCCGCGCCCTGGCGTCGCGGCTGGAGGCGAGCGTCCTGCGGATCTCGGCGCGAGCCGGCGAGAGCGGCAAGCTTTACGGCGCGGTCGTGAACATCGACGTCGCCGAGGCGGCCGAGGCCCAGCTGGGCATCGCCCTCGACCGCCGCCACATCGAGTTCGAGCCCGCTCACGAGATCGGCGAGCACCTGGCGACCGTCAAGCTGCACAGCAAGGTCGAGGCCCGGCTGCGGGTCGAGGTCGTGCCCACGTGACGATCCGCCCCGAGCTGCGCCCCGGGCCGGCCCCCGCGGCTGGCGGGGGCGCGGGGCTGCGGGTCCCACCCCACAACGTCGACGCCGAGCGCTCCGTCCTGGGGGCGCTCCTCCTCGATGCCGAGCAGCTGGCGGCGGCGGTGACGGCGCTGGAGCCCGACGACTTCTACTTCGCCCCCCATGTCGACATCTTCCGGGCGATGCGCAGCTGCTTCACCCGCTCCGTCCCGGTCGACACCCTGACGCTCGCCGACGAGTTGGAGCGGGACGGCAGCCTGGCGCGGGTGGGCGGGCTGGACACCCTGACCGCCCTGGCCGGGGCCGTCCCCACGGCGGCCAACCTCGAGTACTACGCGCGCATCGTCCGCGACCACGCCTCCAAGCGCCGGCTCATCCAGGCCGGCGGGGAGGTGGCGCGGCTGGGATTCGACGAGCGGGCCGAGGCCGCGGACGCGATCGAGGCGGCGGAGCGGCTGGTGTTCGCGGTGGCCGATCGGGGGCGGGCCAAGGGGGACTTCGAGCCGATCAGCACGAACCTCACGAAGACCTGGGAGGACCTGACGCGGGTCTACGACAGCCGCGACGTCCGCGCGGTCACCGGGGTGGCGACCGGGTTCGTCGAGCTGGACGAGGTGACCAGCGGGTTCCAGCGCTCCGAGCTGATCGTCCTGGCCGCTCGCCCGGGCGTGGGCAAGACCTCGTTCGCCCTCAACATCGCCCGCAACGCGGCGGTGCGGCGGCAGCACGCCGTCGCCCTCTTCAGCCTGGAGATGAGCCGAGACACCCTTGTCCAGCGGATGCTCTGCAGCGAGGCCGGGGTCGACGCCTACCGCCTGCGCACCGGCCAGCTCGGCGAGGACGCCTGGCCCCGCATCGCCCGGGCGATGGACACCTTGAACCGGGCTCGGATCTTCATCGACGACACCCCCTCGCTCTCGATCATGGAGATGCGGGCCAAGGCGCGGCGGATCCGGGCCACCGAGCGGGTCGATCTCTTCGTCATCGACTACCTCCAGCTGATGCGCGCCAGCGGGCGGCAGGAGTCGCGCGCCCAGGAGGTCTCCGACATCTCCGCCGGCCTGAAGGGGCTGGCGCGAGAGCTCGACGTGCCGGTGCTGGCGATCTCGCAGCTGAACCGGGAGTCGGAGCGCCGCACCGACCGCCGACCCCAGCTGAGCGACCTGCGCGACTCCGGCAGCATCGAGCAGGACTCCGACATCGTCATGTTCCTCTACCGCCCGGGCATGCACGAGGACGGCACCGATCCCGGGCTCACCGAGTTGGAGATCGCCAAGAACCGCAACGGGCCGGTACGGCGCGTCTCCCTCTACTTCAACGCCGGGCAGACCAGCTTCCGCGACGTCGACCGCCATCACCAGGCGACCCCGCCGACCGCCTGAGTGGGTGGCGCGATCCCCTCACCCCCTATCATCGGCGCGGTCCGATCGCCCGGGTGCGCCGGGGCCCCGACCGGAGGGAGGGCGCGCGATGCTGGAGCCGAAGGTCCGGGAGCTGGCCGAAGGGGCCAATTTCGCGGCGCTGACGACGCTGATGCCGGGGGGCCAGCCCCAGACCCAGATCATGTGGATCGACTGCGACGGCGATCACCTCTGCTTCAACACCGAGGTGCACCGGCAGAAGTTCAGGAACATCCGCCGCGACCCCAGGGTCACGGTCACGATCTGGGACTGTGCCAGCCCCTACCGGTACGTCGAGGTGCGGGGCCGGGTGGAGCAGGTGGAGCGGGGCCCCGCCGCTCGCCGCCACGTCGACCAGCTGAGCCTGAAGTACAACGGGCGGCCCTTCGCGGCGGCCGGGATCCGCAGCGAGCGGGTCATCGTCCGGGTCCGTCCCGAGCGCCAGCGCGTCTACGGGGACGGCTGAGCCCGGACCCGGCGCCGGGCGCGGCCGCCAGCCGGTGTATGCTGCCGGCTGGCCGGGCTGCGGACGGCGCCCGGGCCGTGGTCGTTGACCGCCCCGGTGGCTCGGCGCCGTCCCCACCGCTCGCAGCCCGCCGTGCGTCCCACCGCCTCCCCACGCGTCCAGTGAACCGGCCCACCTCCCGCTCCATCCGCTGCGCGCCGACCCCGCCCCCCGGCCGGGCCGGCGCCGGGCCCTGAGGCCGACCGGGCGATGCCGGTCGTGATCTGCGTCGGCGGCCAGTGGGGCGACGAGGGCAAGGGCAAGATCGTCGACCTGCTCGCGGAGGCCGCGGACATGGTCGTGCGCAGCCAGGGCGGCAACAACGCCGGGCACACCGTGGTCACCGGGGGCCGCGAGTTCCGCTTCAACCTCATCCCCGCCGGCATCCTTCACCCCACGACGAGCTGCGTCATCGGCAACGGGGTCGTCCTCGACCCCAGGGGGCTGCTGGAGGAGCTCGAGGGGCTGGAGGCGGCGGGGGCGGACCTCGCCAACCTCGTGATCAGCGAGCGCGCCCACATGATCATGCCCTACCATCCGGTGCTCGACCGGCTCGAGGAGGAGGCGCGCGGCGACGACCGGCTCGGCACCACCTACCGGGGCGTCGGCCCCGCCTACAGCGACAAGGTGCGGCGGATCGGCTTTCGCGTCGGCGACCTCACCAAGCCCCGCTTCCTCGAGAAGAAGCTCGCCTTCGTCCTGCCCCTCAAGAACGCCGTTCTCGATCGCCTCTACGGCGCCCCGCCCTTCACCGTCGAGGCGATCCTCGCCGAGTACACCGGCTACGCGGCTCGGCTCGCCCGCTACATCCGCGACCCGTTCCCTCTGGTCCAGGGCGCCCTCGCCCGTGGGGAGCGGATCGTCCTGGAGGGCGCCCAGGGCACGATGCTCGACCTGGACCTCGGCACCTATCCCTACGTGACGAGCTCCTACCCGTCCGCGGGCGGCGCCCTCGCCGGGGCCGGCATCGGCCCCCGGCATGTCACCCGGACGCTCGGGGTGATCAAGGCGTACACGACCCGGGTCGGCTACGGGCCCTTCCCCACCGAGCTTGCCGGCGCCGCCGCCGACCACCTTCGCGAGACCGGCCGGGAGTACGGCACCACCACCGGCCGCCCCCGCCGGGTGGGCTGGTTCGACGCCGCCGTGGCCCGCTACGGGGTCCAGGTGAACGGGGTCGACGCCATCGCCCTCACCAAGCTCGACGTCCTCGACGACCTCGACCCACTGCCGGTCTGCGTCGGGTACCGGAGCAAGGGCGTGGGCCACGCCCATCCGATGGCGAACATCTCCCACCTCAAGCACTGCGAGCCCGTCTACGAGGCGCTGCCGGGCTGGCGGACCCCGATCGCCGGGGTGCGCCGGTACGAGGAGCTGCCGGCGGCCGCCCGCGGCTACATCGAGCGGCTCGAGGAGCTGGTCGGCGCCCCCGTGACCCACGTCTCGGTGGGGCCGGACCGCGAGCAGACCATCGTCCGGGGCAAAGCGCTGTGAGCGGGGCGGCGGCCACCGGGCGGCGGCGGGGGGTGGGCGGCTGGGCCGTGCTGGGGCTGCTTCTCGCCGGGCTGGCGGGGGCGCTGGGGGCACCGGCCCGCGCCGCCCGCCCGCCCGCCGCCCCGCTGCCCCGCTGGACCCCGCTCGGCTCCCTGGCCCAGGGGCGCGCGCCGGCCCCGGTGGTCTGGGCGGTCGCCGCCTGGCCCCCCGACCCCCAGGTCCTGTTCGCCGCCACCTCGCGGGGGCTCCTGCGCTCGACGGACGGCGGCGCCCACTGGGCGCCGACCGCGCTCACCGGTCCGGTGCTGGCGCTGGCGGTGGGACCGGACCGCCACACCCTGTTCGCCGGGACCCAGCGCCGGGGCGTGTGGCGGAGCGTCGACGGGGGACTCACCTGGGCCGCCGACAACCAGGGGCTCCTCACCCGCGACGTCCGGGCGATCGCGGTCGCGCCCGACGCGATCGTCCTGGGGACCGCGGCCGGCGTCTACGTCTCCGGCACCGGGCAGGGTTGGGGCCTGGAGGGGCTGGGCCAGCTCTCGATCAGCAGCATCGCCATCATCGGCGACCGGCCCCTTAGCGTTCTCGCCGGCGCGGATGGCGGAGCCCTCGCCCAGGGCGCGCTCTACCGCGATCTGGCGGTGACCACCGGGGGCGGCTGGCAGGTCATCGCCCAGGGCGACCCCGGGGCGGTTCCGGTGTGGACGGTGGCGGCCGGGCCGCGCGCCCAGGGGCAGCCCTTCCCGCCCCTCTACGAGGGCAACTTCCACGGCCTCTACCGGAGCGCGGACGGTGGGGCGACCTGGGAGCAGCTGACCCTGGCGGCGGGGGTCACGTGGGACGTCACCTGCCTGACCGTCGACCCCGCCAACCCGAAGGTCCTCTACGCCGGGGGCGACAACGGCGGCAGCTCCGGCGGCGGGCTGCAGCGGAGCGTCGACGGGGGGAGCACCTGGACCCCGCTCCAGATCGGCCTGCCCACCGCCGCCGGCGGCGACGTCGTCGGCCTCACCGCCCTGCCCACCCGGCCCCTCACGGTCCTCGCCGCCTACTTCGAGCCCGGGCCGCGGACCGGGGGGGTCGCCCGGATCCTCGACCGCTCGGCCCCGGGCCCCGTGCCGCTCCAGCCGGCCGCCGGGGGCGCCCCGGTCACGGTCACGGTCGTGTCCCCGCCGCCCACCCCACGCCCGACCCCCCCCCGTGCCGACCGGCGGCCAGCCCGCAGCGCCCTCGCGCTGCCGGACTGGGGGCTCCCGATGGGGGCGGCCGCCATCCTCGTCCTCGTCTTCGGCATCGCCCTCGGGGTCCGCCGCCGGCGCGCCCGCCTCGAGGTGGAGGGTCCCCCATGACCGACGCATCGTCCGCCCCCGCCTCCCAGCCGACCGCGCCCGGCGCGACCCCGGCCCAGCGCCTCACGGAGCTGGGGCTCACCCTGCCCCCGGTCCCTGAGCCCCGGGGCCGCTACCGCCCCTTCCGGTTGGCCGGCACCGTGATCGTCACCGCCGGGGTCCTCTCGAGCGACGCCGACGGCGTCCGCGCCGGCCGCCTCGGCGACGACCTCGGCCTCGCCGAGGGCGCCGCCGCCGCCCGGGTCGCGGCGCTCGCCCTCCTGGCGGTCCTCGAGCGCGCCGCGGGGGGGCTGGACCGGGTCACCCAGCTCCTGCTCGTCCAGGGCTTCGTGCGCTCCGCGGCCGGCTTCACCCAGCAGCCCCAGGTGATCGACGCGGCCTCCGAGCTGCTCGGCGCCGTGCTCGGCGACGCCGGCCTCCACGCGAGGGTCGCGATCGGGGCGGCGGAGCTCCCCCTGGGCGCGGCGGTCGAGCTCCAGGGCTGGGCGACCACCGGCTGACCGCCGGCCCTGCCGTCAGCCGGCCCCGCCGTCAGCCGGCCCCGCCGCCGCCCCGACTCGGCGGCGGGCCGCGCCCGTCCGCCTCGCGGCCGGGAGCCAGACGGTGAAGGTCGCCCCCCGGCCCCGACCGCTGGCTACGGTGACCGAGCCCCCCTGCTGGGTGGCGAGCGCCTGGACGATCGCCAGCCCCAGCCCGCTCCCCCCGTCGCGGCGGGCCCGGGCGCGGTCGGCGCGGTAGAAGCGCTCGAAGAGGTGGGGGAGGTCCTCGGGGTCGATCCCGGGCCCGTCGTCGGCGCAGCTGAACCCGACCCGGCCGCGGCGGCGGCAGGTGGCGAGGCGCACCCGGGCTCCGGGCGCGTGGCGCTCGGCGTTGGTGAGCAGGTTGCGGGCGATCGTCTGGACGGCGTGGGGGTCGGCGAGGGCGACGACCCCCGGCTCCAGGGCGTCGACCACCGGGCCGCCGACGAGCCTGCGGTCGAGGAGCTCGCGCAGAAGCCGGTCGAGCGCGACCGGTTGGGGGGCCGGCGCCGCCGAGCCCTCGGCCCGCGCCAGGGTGAGGAGGTCCTGGACGATCTGGCGCATCCGCTCCGTCTCGGCCGCCATCGCCGGCAGCGCCTGCGCGACCGCCTCGGGGTCGCGGCTGGCGCCGCGGTGGAGGACGTCCAGATACCCCTTGACGGCGGTGAGGGGGGTGCGCAGCTCGTGGGAGGCGTCGGCCACGAACTGGCGCATCCGCTCCTCGGCCTCCTCGCGCACCCGGACCGTTCGCTCGACGCTCGCCGCCATGTCGTCGAAGACCCGGGCCAGCACCCCGACCTCATCGCCCCGGACCGGGATCCGGCTGCGCTGGGTGAGGTCGCCCTCGGCCATCGCCCGGGCCGCGGCGGTGAGCCGTCCGAGCGGCCGAAGGGCGCGGGCGCCCAGGTACAGCCCGACGAGCAGCGCGAGGGCGACCAGGACCAGTCCGCCCAGGACCAGCTCGGTGCGGAGCCCCGACAGCTCGCCGTCGATCTGGGCCGCCGACACGCTGAGGGCCCCGATCACGGGAAGCGGCCGGGTCCGCAGGCTGGCGGGGACGACCACGATCAGCCGGGCCCCCCCGGGGGTGGCCACCAGGGCCGGACCCGGCGGCCGGCCGGCGGCGGCCGCGCCGAGGGCGGCTCGGGTGGGGTGGGGGAGGTCCGCGGCCTGGGCGTCGCGCGGGAGCCCGGTCGCCAGGATCTGGCGCCCGTGGGTGGGGTACAGGACGATCCCGATCCGATCAGCGGCGACCTCGGTCGCGAGGAGGCGGGCCTCCTCGGCGACCGTGAGGGCCCCGAAGCCGGCCCGGACCTCGGCGGCGGCCTGCTGGCGGACGCTGGCGATCACGCTGTAGTAGGCGGCCTCGACCGACTGGCTGCGGCCCCGGAGCAGGGTCTGGCGGAGGGCCACGTACTGGACCGCGCCCGCGACCGCCAGGGTGAGGCCGAGGAGCAGGCTGAACGACAAGGTGAGCTGCCAGCGCAGGCTGGCGTACCAGCGAACCGGGCCCAGCGCGCCCGGCGGCGCCGGTGCCCGCTCAGGCGGGGCCAAGGCGATAGCCGACCCCGCGCACCGTCTGGATCCGCGCCCGGTCCGCATCGTCCAGCTTGAGCCGCAGGTACCGGATGTACACCTCGAGGTTGTTGGCGTCGCCGTAGAAGCTGTAGCCCCAGACCGCGTCCAGGAGCTGCTCCCGGGTGCACACCTCGCCGGCCCGCTCCATGAGCTGGGCGAGGAGGTCGAACTCGCGGGTCGACAGGTCGACCGGCTGGCCGCCCCGGGTGACCGTCCGCCGCCGGCGATCGAGCTGGAGGTCGCCGCAGCTCAGCACCTCGCCGCGATCCGGCTGCCGGCGCCGGAGCAGGGCCCGGATCCGCGCCACGAGCTCGCTGAACTCGAAGGGCTTGGCGAGGTAGTCGTCGGCCCCGAGATCGAGCCCCTGGATCCGGTCCCGGGTCTCGTCCCGGGCCGACAGGATGATGACCCCGCGGCGGGGGTCGCCCGCCAGCTGCCGGGTGAGCCCGTACCCGTCGAGCCGGGGCATCATGATGTCGAGGACGACCACGTCGGGCTGGAACTCGTCGACGATGGGCAGGGCGGCCTGGCCGTCGGGCGCGGTGCGGACCTCGAATCCCTCCCGGGTGAGCCCGAGCCGGATCAGGTCGGCGATGGCGTGCTCGTCGTCGACGACGAGCACGCGCGGTGGCGAGGGGACGCCCGGCGTCGCGGCTGCGAGCCCCATCTCGACCGGAGTATAGGCCGGGATCCGCCGGCCCAGCCGGGCGCTGGCGGCCCGGCCGGTAGACTCGGGGACCGATGACGAACGCGTCGCCGCCCGCCCTCGGGCTGCGTCGGTGGCGGGCGACCGTCGGCGGGGTGGCGCTGAGCGGCCTGGAGCGGCCGGGGTCGGGCCCGCCGGTCGTCCTCCTCCACGGCTGGGGCGCCCGAGCAGAGACCTTCGCCGCCCTCCTCCTCCGCATGCGCACGGCCCGCCCGCTCTGGGCGCTGGACCTGCCGGGCTTCGGCGAGTCTCCGCTCGGCCCCGGCGGGTGGACCACGACCGGCTACGCCGACCTCGTGCGCGGCTGGATCGCCGAGGCCGGCTGGAGCCGGGTCAGCCTCCTCGGCCACTCGTACGGGGGCGGGGTGGCGGTCCGGCTCGCCGCCGGCCCGGCCGGCCCGGTCGACCGCCTGGTGCTCGTGGCCGCCGCCGGGCTCCGGCTCCCGCCGCCGGCAGCCGTGCGCCGCCGCCGCCGGGCCTACCGCCGCCGGCGCCTCCTGGCCCGGCTCCTGCCCCCAGCCGTCCGCCGCCGGCTGGAGGCGCGCTGGCGCGAGCGGTACGGCTCCCCGGACTACCGCGACGCGGGCCCCCTGCGCCCGACCCTCGTCGACGCCGTCTCCGAGGACCTCGCCCCGATCGCCGCCACCGTCGCCGTCCCCACCCTCCTGCTCTGGGGGGCCCGCGACGCCGACGTCCCGGTTGCCACCGCCGGGGCCGCCTACCGACGGCTGATCACCTCCGCCGAGCTCGTCGTCCTGGAGGCGAGCGGGCACTTCCCGTTCCTCGACGAGCCCCGGCGCTGCGCCGCGATCGTCGACGCCTTCGTCGACAGCGAGCTCTGAGGGCGGCCCGATGCCCCTGTGGATGGCCGCCGCGCTCGCCTGCGCCTGGGTGGCGGCGACCGCGCCCCGGCTGCGCGGATGGCTGTACCTCTACCAGCTCGAGGAGTACCTGCCCGATCGTCTGGGCCCGATTGTCCGCCGCCGCTGGCGCGCCGCCCCGGGCCGGCCGCTGGCGCTGGC
>DAHUZI010000041.1 GCA_027306595.1 Candidatus Dormiibacterota bacterium
GGTACGCGCCGCTGACCGGGCCGGGCCGCTGGCCCCAGGCCGCGCGATCGCGCTTGACACCATGGGGGTCGCTCCCTAGGATGCGGCGAAGCGTGCAGGCGTTCGGCGCGACGAGGGCCCGGCGGACCGGGCGGTCGGGGAGGGGTGCTCGCCAGCGGCGTAGGCCCGGCCTCGACTCTGAGCGGATTCGGGGAAGGAGTATCCGATGACTCGAGGCCTCGGCGCCCTGCGGCGCCCGCTCACGGGCCTTGCCGTGCTCGGCATCGTGCTCGCCGGCTGCGGCGGGGCGGTCGCGCGGCCCGGCCCGGCCCGGCCACAGGCCGCCTCCGGTGGGGTGGTTCGCTTCGCCGGGTACGTCGGGGAGGGGCCGAGCTTCCTCTTCCCGATGTTCACGGGCAGCTACTGGGACGTCGGCTACGTCCCCTGGTTCACCTATCTCATGTGGCCGCCCCTGTACATCTGGGGCAAGAGCGGCAAGCCCGTCTTCGACGCTCAGGACAGCCTGGCCCAGCCGCCGGTGTGGAGCACGAGCGGCGGGGACACGGTCGCGACGATCACCCTCAAGCCCTGGCGCTGGTCCGATGGGCAGCCGATCACGACCCGCGACGTGACCTTTTGGATCAACCTCCTCAAGGCGGAGAAGACCAACTGGCCCGCGTACGTCCCCGGCCACTTCCCCGACAACATGAAGGCCCTCAAGGTCCTCTCGCCGCGCACGTTCCGGATCACCTTCAACGCCACCTACAGCCACACCTGGCTGCTCGGCAATCAGCTCACCCAGATCACGCCGATGCCGCAGCACGCCTGGGACAAGACCTCGACCGGGGGCGCGATCGGCAACTACGACCAGACCCCGTCCGGAGCCAAGAAGGTCTACCAGTACCTCATGGTCCAGACCAAGTCGGTCGCGACCTACGCCACCAACCCGCTCTGGAAGGTGGTCAGCGGGGCCTGGGTCATCAAGGCCTTCCAGCCGACGACCTCCTACGTCGCCTTCAAACCCAACGCCCGCTATTCGGGCTCGCCCAAGCCCAAGCTGAAGGAATTCGTCGAGGTCCCCTTCACCAGCGACAGCGCCGAGTTCAACGCCCTGGAGTCGGGCCAGCTCGACTACGGCTACGTGCCTCTCAACGACCTCAGCACGATCCCCTCGCTCAAGGCCAAGGGCTACAAGATCATCAACTGGAGCCAGGACACCTGGGGCGGGATCGTCATCAGCTACGCCCCCAAGGATCCCCAGACGCCGATCCTCAAGCAGCTCTACGTCCGCCAGGCCATGACCCACCTCATCAACATGTCCACCATCACCAAGGACATCGAGCACGGGCTGGGCTACTACGCGGCGGGACCGGTGCCCGACCCGGGCTACAACAACCCCCTGGTCACCGCCTACGAGCGGGACGACCCCTACCCCTTCAGCGTCTCCGCCGCCAAGGAGCTGCTGCGCTCGCACGGCTGGAAGGTGGTCCCCAACGGCACCTCGATCTGCGAGCGGGCCGGCACCGGACCCGCGGAGTGCGGGGCGGGGGTGCGCAAGGGGGCTGCGCTCCAGTTCACCCTGCTCGCCCAGACCTCGTCGACCCTGAACTCGGAGATGGTCCAGCTGATTCGCTCCAGCTTCAGCCTGGCGGGCATCAACCTCACCCTCAAGCTGGTGAGCTCCGGTGAGGAGGTCTCGCTCGAGGGATCCTGCATCCAGGCCAAGAGCTGCGTCTGGCAGCTGAACTACTCTCTCGAGTTCTGGCCCTGGGGGTGGCCGGGCTGGTATCCGACCGGCGGCGCACCGTTCGGGTGCAACTCGTCCGGGAACTACTCCGATCTCTGCGACCCGCACCTTCAGGCTCTGATCCAGGCGACCCACACCACCACCAATTTCGGGCCCTTCGCCGCCTACGAGAACTACATGGCCAAGCAGCAGTACGAGATCTTCTTCCCGATGCCGGTGTTCCGCGTCTCGGCGGTGAAGAAGAGCCTGGACGGCGTCGCGCCCCAGGACCCGTACCTCAACCTGCATCCGAACTACTGGTACTACGCCAAGTCCTAGACTGGATCGGTGCCGCCGGCCTCCGGGCCGGCGGCACCGCCCGGGCGCGCCCGGGCGGCGGAACCAGGGGAGAGCCAAATGGACGGGCGCGACTATGCCGCGGAGAGCTTCTGGCTCGAGACCTGCGGGGAGTCGCTCGTCCCTCGCCCGGAGCTGCCGGCGGACCTGAGCTGCGACGTCGCCGTCGTCGGCGCCGGCTTCACCGGTCTGTGGGCCGCCTACTACCTGCTCGGCTTGCGACCCGGGCTGACCGTGACCGTGCTTGAGGCGGACATCGCCGGTTTCGGCGCCTCCGGGCGCAACGGCGGATGGTGCTCTGCCTTCTTCCCCTGGGAGGAGTCCCAGCTCGCGCGCCGGTTCGGGCCCCGGCTGGCGCGGCAGCTGATGGCGGAGCTCCACGACGCGGTCGACGAGGTCGGCCGGGTGGCCGGGGCCGAGGGGATCGCCTGCGACTTCCTCAAGGGCGGGGCCCTCCATGTGGCGCTGGGGCCCGAGCACCGCGCCGCCCTCCGCGAGGAGGCCCGCCGGGTCGCGGCGGAACCGGGGGCCGGGCCCAGGGTGCTGGACCGGGCCGCCCTCGCCGAGCGCGTTCGAATCGCCGGCGCCATCGGGGCGATCGAGCACCCGCAGTGCGCCCGCCTCCATCCCGGGCGGCTGGTCCGAGGGCTGGCCCGAGCGGTGGAGCGTCGCGGCGGGACCATCTGGGAGCGGACCCGGGCCACGGCGGTGGAGCCCGGTCGTCCCGCCCGCATCCGAACCGAGAGGGGCACGATCACCGCGTCCACGGTGGTCGTCGCCACCGAGGCGTACCGGTCCCAGCTCCCCGGTCGGCGGCGGGATCTCATCCCCATGACCTCGACGATCGTCTTGACCGAGCCGCTGCCCGAGGCGGTCTGGTCGGCGATCGGGTGGGCGGGAGCCGAGTGCCTCTCCTCGTACCGCTACTCCGTCGACTACCTTCAGCGCACCGCCGACGGGCGGATCCTCTTCGGCGGTCGCGGGGCGCCGTACCGCTTCGGCTCCCGCATCCCTGCCGACCTCAGCCGCGACCGGACCACGCAGGCGATGCTGCAAGAGCAGGCGCGGCGCTGGTTTCCCGTCCTCGGTGAGGTCCGCTTCACCCATGGGTGGGCGGGGGTGCTCGGGGTGCCCCGCGACTTCATGCCCAGCATCGACCACGACCGGGCCGGCGGGGTGATCGTGGCCGGCGGCTACGTCGGCGATGGGGTGAGCACGACCAACCTCTTCGGGCGGACCGTCGCCGAGCTGGCCGTCGGCGAGTCGACGGAGCGCACCGGGCTGCCGTTCGTCGACCACCGCTCCCCGCGCTGGGAGCCGGAGCCGCTGCGCTGGCTGGGCGTCCGCTACATGCAGCGGGGGCTCTTGGCGGTCGACCAGCGGGCGCGCCGCACAGGCCGTCCGCCCTCGGGGCGGACCGTGGCGGAGCGCATCTACCGGCACTGAGCGGCCGCCTCATCCGGCTGGCCGCCGGTCGGCCGCCGGCCGGCGGCCGACCCCGAGCGCTGTGGGAGTGCCTCGTACAATGGCGGCCCGGCCGCCCGGGCCGCGACCCATCCGGAGGACGCATGCCGGCCGACACGACAGCGACCCCCCAGCCCGGCGACCCGGGCGAGGCCGAGGACCGCGCCCGCCTCGAGAGCGTCACCTCGCTCGCCAAGCGGCGCGGCTTCGTGTTCCAAAGCAGCGAGATCTACGGCGGTCTCAACGCGGTCTGGGACTACGGCCCGCTCGGCGTCCGCCTCCGCCGCAACGTGCGTGACTCCTGGTGGCGGCGGGTCGTCGATCTGCGCGAGGACGTCGAGGGCCTGGAGTGCTCGATCCTGATGAACCCGCAGGTCTGGGTCGCCTCCGGCCATGTCGACACCTTCGCCGACCCCCTCGTCGACTGCCTTGGCGCCTGCCACATGCGCTGGCGCGCCGACCAGCTGGCGTCCGATCGCTGTCCCAACTGCGGCGGCCCGCTCTCGCCGCCCCGGCAGTTCAACCTCATGTTCCGGACCTTCGTCGGCCCGGTCGAGGACGCCAGCGCCACCGTCTACCTGCGGCCGGAGACGGCCCAGGGGATGTTCGTCAACTTCCGCAACGTCCTCCAGACCTCTCGCCAGCGGCTCCCCTTCGGGATCGCCCAGATCGGCCGCAGCTTCCGCAACGAGATCTCACCCGGGAACTTCATCTTCCGCTGCCGCGAGTTCGAGCAGATGGAGATGGAGTGGTTCTGCGCCCCCGGGGAGGACGAGGAGTGGTTCCGCTACTGGTGCGACGACCAGCGGGAGTGGATCCGCCAGCTCGGGGTCCGCGACGCCAACCTGCGGATGCGGCCCCACACCCCGCAGGAGCTGGCCCACTACGCCCGGGCAGCCACCGACATCGAGTACCGCTTCCCCTTCGGCTGGGGGGAGCTGGAGGGGATCGCCCGCCGGGGGGACTACGACCTGCGCCGCCACCAGGAGGTGAGCGGCAAGGACCTCACCTACCCCGACCCCGCGACCGGCGGGCACACCCTGCCGGTGGTGGTGGAGCCGGCGGTGAGCCTGGAGCGCCTGGTGATCACCCTGCTCCTCGACGCCTACCAGGAGGAGGAGGTACGCGGCGAGCGCCGGGTGGTGCTGCGCCTGGCGCCCCAGGTCGCCCCCTATCAGGTGGCGGTGCTCCCCCTGTCGAAGCGCCCGGAGCTGGTCGAGCCGGCCCGCCGGCTGGCGGCCGATCTGCGCCGCCAGCTGGCGACCGATTACGACGAGACCCAGTCGATCGGGCGCCGCTACCGCCGCCAGGACGAGATCGGGACCCCGCTCTGCGTCACCCTCGACTTCGACACCCTCAGCGACGGGGCGGCGACGATCCGGGGACGGGACACGATGGACCAGGTGCGAGTCGGGCTGGAGCGGATCGGCGACGCCTGCCGGGACCGGCTCACGGGAGCATCGGTCGGGGGCGTCTGAGCCGCTGCGCCCGCCCCGGCCTCAGCCGCTCGCGGCCTCGGCACGGGCCCGGATCCCCAGCAGCATCCGCCGGCTCATGACGAGGCTGGCGGCCTGGATCGCCTCGACCGCCGGCGCCGCCCACCAGCTTGCGTACCGGTAGCGCTCGCGGACGAGCAGCCGGGTCGCCCCGTCGCTCCGCTCCCGGAGGACGAAGGCCCAGGTGAACTCGAAGGCGGGCGGAGCCCCGCCCTCGGGCAGGCCGTCGCCCAGCACCAGCCAGCGATCGGGCTCCACGTCGACTATCCGCAGGGCCACGGTCGGCGCCAGGTGGACCGCATCGCCGACCGCGGGGTGCTGCCAGGCCTCGACGATGCGGCTCGCGCTGTGGATGTCACAGCCAACCCGATTCTCGAGGGCGTCGTAGCTGTAGAAGCCGCCCCGCCCCTGACCGATCTGGGCGATCCAGGGCCAGACCGCCCGGGAGGCCGCTCGGATCGTGATCGCGCGGGTCGCGGTGAGGCTGGCCCGCTCGAGCACGGCGTCGCCCGGCAGGGGGCTGCGGATCTCGTCGGGGGTGGCGCCCCAGCTCTGCAGCCGGGGGCGAGCCAGGGTCGCGGCCGCGAGGGCCGCGGACGCGATCGCGACCCGCCGGGCCGCTCGCATGGACTGGTCCTCCGCTCCCCAGGGGGACGGCCTCCACCACCGGGAGCCCGCCCGCTCTCTCGACCCTAGCCGGCCGAGCGTGGGCCGGCGCCCGGGATTCCCCCCGGGGGACGAGGGTGGCGGCCCCGGGACCACCCGCCCCTAGCCGGTCGCCTCCACCGGCTGGCCGGCAAACTGCTCCAGGTACAGGCGGGCGTAGCTGCCGCCCGCCGCCAGCAGCTGGGCGTGGGTGCCGCGTTCGAGGATCCGGCCGCGGTCGAGTACGAGGATCTGGTCGGCCGCCATCACGGTGGAGAGCCGGTGGGCGATCGCCAGGGTGGTGCGCCCCGCCATCAGCTGGTCCAGGGCCCGCTGCACCAGCCGCTCGCTGTGGGTGTCGAGCGCCGAGGTGGCCTCGTCGAGGACGAGGATGCGGGGATCCTTGAGGAGCGCGCGGGCGAGGGCGATCCGTTGCTTCTCGCCCCCGCTCAGCCGGTAGCCGCGCTCGCCGGCGACCGTGTCGTATCCGTCCGGCAGCTCCACGATCCGGTCGTGGATGGCCGCCGCCCGGCTCGCCGCCTCGACCTCTTCAGAGGTGGCGTCGGGCCTGCCGACGAGCAGGTTCTCGCGGATCGTGCTGTGGAAGAGGAAGACCTCCTGGGTGACGATCGCCATCGCGCCCTGGACCGTCGCCAGGGTGAGGTCGCGGACGTCGTGGCCGTCAATCAGGACCTGCCCGCCCTGGACGTCGTAGAGGCGGGCCAGCAGGTAGGTGAGCGTGGTCTTGCCGGCGCCGCTCGGTCCGACCAGCGCCACCAGCTGGCCCGGCTCCGCGGTGAACGAGACGTCCTCGATCGCGTCCGGGCCCGCCCCCGGCTGGTAGTGGAAGCGAGCGCCGCGGAACTCCACCCGTCCCTGGATCTCCTGGCCCGGGATCGTGACCGCCCCGGGGCGGTCGGCGATCTCCACCGGCAGGTCGATGTACTCGAAGATCCGGTCGAAGAGGGCGAAGGCGCCGTGGATCTCGACCTGGACGTTGAGGAGCTGGCCGAGCGGGAAGAAGAGCCCGGACTGCAAGGTGGTGAAGGCGACGATGGTCCCGATCGAGACCGCGCCGGTGGTGGCGAAGGCGCTGGTGGGCCCGGCGTGGCTGCCGAACAGCATCGCCCCCGCGACCAGCCAGACCACCGCCGGAATGATGGAGAAGAAGGTCGAGATGAAGCCGAAGAACCAGCGTCCCACCATCTGCTGGCGGATCATCAGCTTGGTCAGGCGGCCGGTCTCGCGGGCGTAGCGCTGGCGCGCGAAGGTCTCGCGGCCGAACACCTTGGTGAGCAGGATCCCGCTCACCGACAGGGTCTCCTCCGCCAGCGCCGAGAGGTCGGCGAGGGTGACCTGGGTCTCGCCGCTCACCTTGCGACGGACCTCGCCGACCCGCACGGTGACGAACAGGAAGACGGGCAGCATCGCCAGCGACAGGAACGTCAGCTGCCAGCTGAGCACGAGCATCCCGGTCACGGTCGCGGCCACCCGGGTGAGGTTGGAGACGATCGAGGTGGCGGTGTTGGTGATGACGCTGTCCACGCCGCCGACGTCGTTGGCGAGGCGGGACTGGATCTCGCCGGTGCGGGTGGCGGTGAAGAAGCCGAGCGAGAGGCGCTGGAGGTGGGTGTAGAGCTGGAGCCGCAGGTCCTGCATCACCCGCTGGCCGACCACGGCGTTGAGGTAGGTCTGCCACACCCCAAGGGCGGTGCTGACCACCGGGGTGATCACCATGATCCCGACGAAGATGAGCAGGAGGCGCATGCTGTGCTGGCGGAAGGCGACGTCGATGATCAGCTTCAGCATGTAGGGATTGACGATCCCCAGGAGAGCCACGACCACGAGGATCAGGAGGACGATCTCCACCTGGCGCATGTAGGGGCGGAAGAGGCGCGCCACCCGGATGACCGTGCTGCGGTGGACTGGGGGCGGGGGCTCGCCATCGGCCCCACCGCGGCCGGCCGCCCGCAGGAGCCGGCCGCCGCGCCCCCCCCCATACCCGCCGTGCATGTCCACGTCCCGAACCTCGTGCCCGCTGCCCCGGTCCCCGGCCGTTCAGCCGGGCGACCGGACCCAAGGTAGCACCGGGGCTCGTGTCGATCGGTTGGCGGCTCAGCCCGGCCCGCCCAAGGGGACGGGGCCGTCAGTCTCCAGCCGCAGCAGGTCCTCGACCGTCTCCCGGCGGATCACCAGCCGGGCCCGGCCGTCGGCGACGAAGACGACCGGGGGACGAGGGATCCGGTTGTAGTTCGAGGCCATCGCGTGGCCGTAGGCCCCGGTCACCGGGACGGCGAGGATGTCGCCGACGGCGAGGTCCGCGGGCAGCTGGGCGTCGGCGACCAGCACGTCGCCCGACTCGCAGTGCTGGCCGACGACCGCGGCCGGGAGCGGGCGGGGGGCGGCGACCGCCCGCGGCAGGAACGCCTCGTAGCGGCTCCCGTAGAGGGCAGGGCGGGGGTTGTCGCCCATGCCTCCGTCGACGGCGACGTAGGTCCGGCCGCCGGGGAGCCGCTTGACCGTCCCCACCGTGTAGAGGGTGATCCCGGCGCGGGCGACCAGCGAACGGCCCGGCTCGGCGGAGGGGTGCAGTGACGGGGGCAGGCCGCCCGCCCGGCAGCCCCGCTCGAGCGCCTCCGCCCAGTCGCCGAGGGAGGGGACCCGGTCATCCCCGCGGTAGGCGGCGCCAAGCCCCCCGCCCAGGCAGAGCTCCTCGAGCTGCCAGCTGACAGCGAGCGCCGCCAGCCGCCGCGCCGACTCCTGGAAGGGTTGGAGCTCCACGACCTGGCTGCCGATGTGGGCGTGGAGGCCGACCAGTCGGACCGCCGGTGACCGCTGGAGCCGCTCGCGGGCCGCGGCCGCCGCTCCTCCCACGATCGGCACGCCGAACTTCGAGTCGAACCGTCCGGTGGTGATCGCGGCGTGGGTGTGGGGGTCGACGTCGGGGGTCACCCGCAGCCAGACCGGGACCGGGGGGCCACCGGCCCGGGCCTGGAGGGCTTCGAGCCGGTCCACTTCGTCGAGCGAGTCGACGACGATCCGCCCCACCCCGCGGGCCTGCGCCAGCTCGAGCTCGGCGACCGACTTGTTGTTGCCGTGGAGGACGATCGCGCCTGGAGGCACCGCCGCGGCCAGCCCGATGCGGAGCTCGCCCAGGCTGGCGACGTCGAGGTGGAGGCCGCACGCGGCCGCGATCCGGGCCATGGCGACGCAGCTGAAGGCCTTGGAGGCGTAGGCGGCGCCGCCGACGAAGACCCGCGCCGCCTCCCGGGCGCGCGCCTCCAGCGTCCCGGTGTCGTACACGTAGCAGGGGGTCCCGATCGCGCGGGCCAGCTCGAGCAGGTCCACGCCGCCGACGGCAAGGCCGCCCGACCCGAGCGCTGCGGCCGTGTCCGGGAGCAAGGCCGGGGCGATTGGGCCCGTCGCCCCCCTCATCGCGCGCCCGCTGCCGGCCTCGCGCGCGGTCCTCACAGGGGGCGATCCTACCGCACGGTGGGGCCGACGGTCGGGCCCGCGCCGGGCCCGATGGGGGGCTTCGGTACACTCGGGGTGGGGAGGAGGGTTCGGCCGCGCGGCAAGGGGCGCGTGGCCGCGCACGGCCTGGTTCGGCTTCCCTGGAGGCAGGTGATGGCGCCCAAGACGGCAGCGCGACGACGGACCAGCGGGCGCGAGCCCAAGGCCGAGCGGCCCGGCCGCGCCACCAGCCGGGCCACCGGGCGCCGGGCGCCCACGGTGCCGAGCCGCCGGGGCCGACGCTGGGTGTGGCGTTTCGAGGAGGGCCACCGCGGGATGCGCGACCTGCTCGGGGGCAAGGGGGCCGGTGTGGCCGAGATGACGCGGGCGGGGCTGCCGGTCCCGCCCGGCTTCACGATCACGACCCAGGCGTGCCTCGCGTTCCTCGGTGGCCGGGACCGCTTCCCGGACGGCCTGTGGGACGAGGTCCTCCTCAACCTCAGGTGGCTGGAGCGAACCGCCGGCCGCAGGTTCGGCGACGTCGACGACCCGCTCCTGGTGTCGGTGCGCTCGGGCGCCGCCTTCTCCATGCCCGGGATGATGGACACGGTCCTCAACCTCGGCCTCACCCCCGAGACGGTGGAGGGGCTGGCGCGGGCGACCGGCGACCGGCGCTTCGCCCTGGACGCCTATCGGCGGTTCGTCCAGCTCTTCGCCAAGATCGTTCTGGGCCTGGACCCCGAGCCCTTCGACGCCGCACTCGAGGCCGCCAAGCGGCGGTCCGGGGCCGTCTCCGACGCTGACCTGGGCGCCGAGGCCCTGGCCGCGCTCGTCGAGGAGATGCGCCAGCTCGTGCGGGCGGCCGCCCGCACCCCCTTCCCCGACGATCCCCTGGTCCAGCTCGAGCACGCCATCCGCGCCGTGTTCCGCTCCTGGAACGGCCGCCGCGCCGTCGCCTACCGGGAGTTCAACCGCATCCCCCACACCCTGGGCACCGCCGTCAACGTGCAGATGATGGTCTTCGGAAACATGGGCGAGACCTCCGGCACCGGGGTCGCCTTCACCCGCGACCCGGCGACCGGCGAGCGCCGGCTGTACGGGGAGTACCTCCTCAATGCCCAGGGGGAGGACGTCGTCGCCGGAATCCGCACCCCCGAGCCGATCGCCGCCCTTGGCGAGCAGCTTCCCCGCGTGTACCGCGAGTTCGAGCGGATCGCCAGCCGGCTCGAGGCCCACTACCGCGACGTGCAGGACATGGAGTTCACGATCGAGCGCGGTCGCCTCTACATGCTCCAGACGCGGACCGCCAAGCGCACCGCCGAGGCCGCGGTCAAGATCGCGACCGACATGCTCCGTGAGCGGCTGATCACCCGCGACGAGGCGCTCCTGCGGGTCGAACCCGACCAGATCGACCATCTCCTCCACCGCGCCATCGACCCCGCCGCCTCCGTCACCGTTCTCGCGACCGGGCTGGCCGCCTCTCCGGGTGCCGCCTCCGGGGCCGCGGTCTTCGACGCCGACCGCGCCGAGGTGATGGCCCGGGCGGGCACCCCATGCATCCTGGTCCGGATCGAGACGAACCCCGACGACGTGCACGGGATGATCGCTGCCCAGGGCGTGCTCACGGCGCGCGGCGGCCGCACCTCCCATGCCGCGGTCGTGGCCCGCGGCATGGGCCGTCCCTGTGTCGCGGGTGCCGAGGCGGTCGACGTCGACCTGCGGGCCCGGCAGTTCGTCGCCGGGGGGGTGACCGTGCGCGAGGGCGACCTCTTCACCATCGACGGCACCACCGGCCGGGTGATCCAGGGGGCGGTGCCGACGGTGGAGCCGAAGGTCTCCGGCGCCCTGCGCCGCCTGCTGGCGATGGCGGACGAGGTCCGCCGGCTCGGCGTGTACGCCAACGCCGACACGCCCGACGACGCGCGCCGTGCCCGGGCGTTCGGAGCTCGGGGGGTCGGCCTCTGCCGCACCGAGCACATGTTCATGCAGCAGGAGCGCCTGCCCCACGTGCAGGCCATGATCCTGGCCACCACGGCCCAGGGTCGCCGGGAGGCGCTCGCCGAGCTCCTGCCGTTCCAGCGCCAGGACTTCGTCGGGATCCTGGAGGCGATGCGCGGGCTGCCGGTGATCATTCGCCTGATCGACCCGCCCCTCCACGAGTTCCTCCCCAACCACGACGTCCTGCTCACCGAGGTGGCGACCCGGCGCGAGCGGGGGGAGTCCGGGCCCGAGCTCGCCCACGCGGAGCAGCTGCTGCACGCGGTGGAGGAGCTGCGCGAGCAGAACCCGATGCTCGGCCTGCGGGGCTGCCGGCTGGGGCTGCTCTACCCCGAGATCATTGAGATGCAGACGCGAGCGATCGCCGAGGCGACCAGTGACCTTCGTGGCCGAGGCGTGCGGGCGGTCCCCGAGATCATGGTGCCGTTGGTGGGCCACGTCGAGGAGCTCCGCCGGACCCGCGCCGTGATCGAGTCGACCCTGGCCGAGGTCGCCCGTGAGCGACGGGTGCGGCTGGCGATCAAGATCGGCACGATGATCGAGGTCCCGCGCGCCGCGCTCACCGCCGGTCAGGTGGCGGAGGCGGCGGAGTTCTTCTCCTTCGGCACCAACGACCTCACCCAGATGACGTACGGGGTCTCCCGCGACGACGCCGAGGGCAAGTTCCTCGCCCAGTACGTGCGCGAGGGGATCCTGCCCGACAACCCCTTCGAGCACCTCGACCCTGACGGGGTCGGGCGGCTCATGGCGATCGCGGTGGAGGAGGGGCGGCGCACCCGCCCAGAGCTGGAGGTGGGGATCTGCGGGGAGCACGGCGGGGACGCGGCCTCGATCGCGGTCTGCGAGCGGATCGGCTTGGACTACGTCTCCTGCTCGCCGTTCCGGGTGCCGGCGGCGCGGCTGGCTGCGGCCCAGGCGGTCCTGGTGGGGGAGCGCACCTCGACCGCGTGAGCCGTCGGGCGCTGGCTCAGGCGGGAGGCACCCCCTCAAGGGCGGGATCCGGCGGGCGCACGTACAGGTGGACGGTCGCGGTCGCGACCAGGTCGGCGCCGCGGCGGATCATGACCGACCAGAGCTGGATGCTGCGTCCGGTGTGGAGGGGGGTGGCGATGGCGTCCAGGACGCCGTCGCCAACGGCGCGCAGGAACTGGGTGTGGTTGCTGATCCCCACCGCTGCCCGCCCGGCGTTGAGACAGGCCGCGATCGACGCGGCGGTCTCGGCCAGGGTCGTGTGCACGCCGCCGTGGACGAGGCCGAACGGCTGCAGGTGCTCCGGCCCCAGCGCCAGGCGGAGATGGACCCGCTGGGGACCGGCCTCGATGATCTCGGTCCCGATGGCCCCGTCGAGTCCGCCGGCGAGCGGGCCCGGGCGGAAGTCGAGGTGGTCCGCCCCCGGCCCCCGTCCTGCGGTCCTCTCGCGCGCCACCTGGCCATCGTAGCGGGCGGGCGCGGCATGCCCGGGGCGCTGCGGGCGTCGGCCGCCGGCGGCGCCCCGGCGGGGCCGGCGCGGCGCGCACCCGCTGCCTATAATCCTGCCACCGACTCACGCGACGGCCGGGTCGCCGCCCAAGTCGGGGCATGCCTGCGCGGCTTGGCGACTGGGAGGAGCGGGCGATGGCCATGCAGCCGCCGGCCGGTGCCGCAGCTGACATGACCACGCCAGTCGGCGACGCCGGGCGCCTGCGCGGGGCCGTAATTTCCAGCGAGCCGTGCGGCGCCGACGGCCGCAGCCCCGGCGGCGTCGCCGTCACATCTATCACCATCATGCTGGGCAGCGCAACCACCGGCAGGCAACGCGCCGCCGCCGCGATCGGCCGGCCGTCGGAGCTGCGCCCGCTGGGCTCGGAGCCCGGCGAGCTCGGTCGGTTGGTGCGCCCGGCCCGTGCCGGCGCGGCGGTCACGGCCGAGGCGGAGCAGCGGCGATGCGGGCCGCGGCAGGGTCGCCGGGTCTGGGCCGCGCGGGGGCGCCCATCCGCGTTCGGGCCGGCTCGGCGACGCGCCGGGGCTCACCGGCGGGGGGCTGCGTCGAGAGCGGGACGGGCCGGGTCGTGATCAGCGTCCCGCAGGCGATCCCCGCCTCCGGCGGCGCGCCGTCGCCAGGGGGCGGGGCGGTCCACCCGTCGGCGCCGACGCACCCGCGAACCCCGGTGATCCGCGACCTCCCGCAGGCGCTCGGGGCCGCCGCGCGCCTGGCTTCGGGTCACACCGGTGTGGACGCGGCCGGCAGCCGCGGCACGCCGTGACCGTGCCGCGCCGCCCGCTCGCGCTCGCGCCGCCCGTGCCGCGGGAGGTGCGCCAGCGCGGCCGGCACTGGCTCGGTCAGCTGGACTCGCTGCTGTGGGAGCTGGAGAGTGCCAACCTCAGCCACCGGGACCGCTGCCCCCAGCCCTGCTGGAGCCTCCTGGGCACGATTCAGCAGGCGATCCTGCCGATGCACCGCGCCCTGCCCGTGGAGTCGGGCTCCACGGCGCAGGCGCTCGATCTGGTCTTCGCGCTTCAGGAGATCGTCCAGCGCGGTCTGGTCGGCGGGGACGCCGTCGACTGACCGGGGCGCGACGGCCCGGGGTCAGCGGGTCAGGAACCAGGCCTCGGGGGTGATGGTCGTGAGCGGCGACTGCGCTCCGATCCCCTGGAGGGTGTTGCGGATCACCGAGATCTGGAATACCGGGGTGGGGAAGAACAGCAGGGGTAGCTGGGCCTGGACGAAGTTCTGATACCGGTAGAGGGGTGCCAGCCCCGGCTCGACGTGGGTGGCGAGGATGTTGCGGTCGTTGATGGGGTTGCTGTAGCTGCCGCTGTTCCCGCTCGCCCCGGTCCCGATGATCTGGCCGCCGGTCGGGTAGAAGTCGGGGCCGTAGTCCCATCCCACCAGACCGTAGCTCAGGAGCGCGTACTTGCAGCCCGGTCCGGGGCAGTAGTCGCCCTGCGAGTTGATGGTGTTGCTGGGGAGCGCGGCGAGCTCGATCTGGATCCCGGCGGCAGCGGCGTCGGACTTGTACGCCTCCGCCTCCTGGGTGGCCGTCACGCTGCCGGACGGGTACTCGAAGTTGAGGACAAGGGCGGTGCCCCGGGCGATGCCGGCTCCGCAGTCATGGGCCCCCGACCCCGGGTGCTCGCAGGTGGAGCGACCGTTGGCCACGACCCGCCAGCCGTGCTCGGCGAGGAGGGCGCGCGCGGCCTCGATGCTGAAGGGGTAGAGGTTGCGCCGCTCCTGGGCGCTCACGAATGGGGTCAGCGGGGACTGGGGCACCGGCCCGTAGGTGGGCACGGCGTAACCGTGGAAGAGGTTGCGGATGTAGCTGGGCTGGTTCACCAGCCGCTGCAGCGTCTGGCGGACGTAGAGCTGGCCCAGCAGCGGGCGCAGCTTGCGGTTGCCGAAGTTGAGCGTGATGTTGTCGAACGCCCACAGCGGCCAGGCGGCGACCCGGTAGCCGTGGGTGGCGAGGAAGTGACGCTGGCTGAGGTCGAACAGGGGCAGGTAGCCGTAGTCGATCGTCCCCGACCGGAGCGCGTTGAACTCGGCGGCGTCGCTGGTGAAGGGGACCTCCACGAAGTGGGCGAGCCGGGGTCGGCCGGGCCCGGTGTAGGCGGTGTTGGCGGTGAAGACGGAGTAGCCGGTCGCCGGCGTGTAGGCGGTCAGTCGCCAGGGCCCGTCCACGATCTTCCAGAGCGGATTGGTGCCGTACCCGCTGAGCTGGGTCGCCTGGCGGGAGAGAAACTTGTTGACCGCCACCGCCCCGGCTCGGGTCTCGTCGTAGTTGCCGACCGGCCCGTTCAGGCTGGTGCGATCCCACACGTGCTGGGGCATGGGGGTGATCTGGCTCAACTGGTTGTAGAGGAGCCAGTAGTGGTTGTAGGACCGGTTGAACGTGAACACGACCCGATTCGGGGCGGGGTAGCTCGCCCGCACGATGTTGTCGGGGTAGTTGTGGGGCACATAGGGACCGAAGCCGGACTTGTTGGCGACCAGCAGGTTCTCCCAGAACGCCACGTCGCGGGAGGTGATCGGATGCCCGTCCGACCACTTCAACGGCTTGAGCGTGATCGTCACGGTGCGCCCACCGTTCGAGTAGACGGGGGGCTCCGCCAGGCTCTGGCGCTCGTTGAGCAACGGCGTGCCGTTGTCCCCGAACGCGTACAGCGGCCGGTACATCAGGGCTTCGAAGAAGCTCTGGTTCGCATAGGTGTAATCGGCGAAGGGGTAGAGCGGGTAGATGTAGGTGGGGGTGACCGCCGGCGGAAGCGCGAAGCGAACGGTCCCCCCCGCCACCGCCTGGGGTCCCGCGGCGGCGGCGCTGGCACCCCCGATCGCGATCAGCGCGACCGCCGCCAGTCCCGCGGCCCGAGCCGTCATCCGTAGCCTGCGTCGACCCACGGTGGCCCTCCTCCCCACCCAGCCCCCTATGGCCTGGACAGGATAGCAGGCGACCCTGGCCGCGGCGGGCCGAGGCGTTGGGCCGCGGTATGATCTCGGGCCAGAATGGGAGGCGAGCTCCCCGGCTCGGGGTGGCCGGCGGGACCGACCGTCGACACCATTGGCCGGGTCACCCGGCGGCTGCGCGGTCGCCGCGAGCCGCCGGCGCGGCGGTGCGCCCTCCGGCTGAGCCGGAGCGA
Source organism: Candidatus Dormiibacterota bacterium (assembly GCA_027306595.1). Lineage (GTDB taxonomy): Bacteria > Chloroflexota > Dormibacteria > Aeolococcales > Bog-877 > DAHUZL01. The sequence goes on from DAHUZI010000041.1 coordinate 15,733, forward strand.
CCGGCGCGCCCAGCTCCTGGCCGCCGCCCTGGTTGCGTTCGCCCGAGACGGGATCGCCGCCACCACGATGGACTCGATCGCCGCCACGGCGGGGGTGAGCAAGCCGCTGGTGTACCAGTACTTCGCCAACAAGCGAGCGGCCCTTCTGGCGGTGGTCGAGCAGCACTGCACCGCGCTCGTGGCCGCGCTCGGGCCCACCCCGCCCAGCGGCGGGGTGGGGGGGCTGCGCCGCCAGTTCGGCGTCTACCTCGACTTCGCCCGTCGGCACCCCGTCGCCTTCCAGCTCCTGTTCCGGTCGGTGGACGGAACTGATGGCCCGGCCAGCGACCGCATCAACGCCACCAGGCGGGCGGTGGGGACCGCCTGCGCCCTGGCCGCGGTCGGGGCGGTGGATGGCGCTCCGGCGTGGGTCGGGGACGCCCTGTGTGCCCTGGTCGAGGGGGTGGGGCTGCGGCTGGACGCCCAGGCCGACCCCGACGACCTCGCTCACCATCTGAGCCGCTTCGTCCGCCTCGATCAGCTGCGGCCCCGATCGGAGGGGGCGGTTGCCCGGAGCGGACGCGCCGCGGCCCCGGCCGACCGCGGGGGCCGCTGACGCGACGCTGGCCCACGAGGGCGGACCGCTGAGCACGGCGGCGCCGGCGGCACCATCCGATCCGGGAGGGACCGACTCCGTGGAGGAGGCCCCGGCCCTCAAGGGGCCGGTGCGGGTCCTGGGCGCGGCCGGCAGCGGGAAGACGGCCCACCTCGCCGCCCTGCACGGGCGCCTGGTGCGCGACGGGGTCGATCCCAACCGGATCCTCGTCGTGGTGCGCTCGGCGGCCGCCCGTGAGGCGATGGAGCGGCGGCTCGCCCGAGGCCGCCCAGCCGCCCACCCGCGGCCGATGGTCTGCACGCCGGCCGAGTGCGGCGCGCTCGTGCAGACCGCCCTCGCCGGGGGCGGACCTGAGCCCCAGCGGCTCACCGCCTTCGGCGGGTGGCTCGCGGCCCGGGTGGCCATCGAGCAGGCCCAGGCGCAGCTGCCGCGGCTCGCGCCGCTGCGCGCAGATCCCGCCTGCATCGAGGACGTCCGCCGCGCGGTTGCGGCCTTCAGCCAGGCGATGGTCGGGCCGGGGCTGCTGGCCGAGCGGCTCGCCGGCGCGACCCCGGCCCTCCAGGAGCTGGCCGTGCTCGCCGCCCGCAGCGAGGACGTCCGGCGGCGCGCCGCCGTCACCGACCTCGACGGGATCGTCGCCGACGCGGTGGCGGGCCTGCTCGCCCGCCCCGAGGCGCTCGCCGACCGGTTCGACGCCATCCTCGTCGACGACGCGCACGAGTGGGACGCAGCCGAGTTCCACCTCGTGTGCGCCCTCCATCGCCGCCTGCCACCGCCCCGTCGCCTGGCGGTCACCGGCGACCCGCGGCAGGCGATCGGTGGCGCCTTCGGGAAGAGTCCACGGTGGCTTGTGGAGGAGCTGCCGCTCGCCATCGGGGTGTCGGACGTCGTCCTCGAGGGTTCGTTCCGCTGCCCCGCGCCGATCCTCGCCGCGGCGGCGGCACTCGAGCCCGGTGCCGGTCCGCTCATCGCCGTCGGCGATGAGCGGACCGGATCGCAGCCGCCCGCGGGCCAGCACCCGATCGAGATCTGGCGGGCCGCGGACGAGAGCGCCGAGGCGCTCGGCGTGGTCCGGGCGATCAAGGCGTGGGTTCTGGCGGGTGCCGGCCGGTACCGCGACGTCGCGGTGCTCGTGCGCCGCCTCGACGGCTTGGGCCCGGTGCTGGCCGAGGCCTTCGCGGCCATCGGCGTCCCCTCCCACCTGGGGCGAATCGGGTGGAGCGAGCACCCCGGCCTCGCCTCCCTGCGGACCTGGCTCCGCTGGGGCGCCGATCCTCACGACCCGCAGCAGTTCGCCGCCTGCCTCGCGACCCCCTGGGGGGGGCTGACGGCACCCACCCGGCGATGGCTGGAGCGGCGGAGCGGCACCCATGGCTTCGACCTTCGCCGGACCGCCGTCGTCGCGGCGGGCTCGCCCGCCGGCAGCGGGGACGGGGGCCATCTCGCCGCCGTGCGCCAGCTGCTGGACCGAACGGCCCGCGCCGAGGCCGGCGCCGATTCGCTCCGGCGGGGACCCGTCGATCCCCAGGCGTTGGCGATCTGGGTCGGACGGCTCGCCGTTGCGCTCGGGCTCTTCGACGCCGCCGGCGAGGATCCCACCCTCGCCGCCGCGCTTCGCGGCGTGCATGCGGCGCTGGCGGCGATCCTCGACGTCGAGGCGCGCCTGCGGGGCCGGCCGCCGACGCTCGCCACGACCCTCGACCTCCTCGATGTCGCCCTGCAGCGGGCGACGGAGGAGGACGACGGGAATCCCGACCGCGACGCCGTCCATCTGCTGACGATCGAGGAGGCCAGGGGCCTGGGGTTCCCCAGGGTCTTCGTCGTCGGCTGCGCCGCCGGCCGGCTCCCCTATGCGGCCCGGCCGCTCGGCCTGCTGGCACCGGACGAGCTCACCAGCCTGCTCGAGCGCGTGCCCGAGCTCCAGGACACGCTCAGCGAGCCCGACCGCCAGCTGGAGGAAGAGGCCCGATTCCTGGCGGTGGCGCTGACCCGGGCGGCGTCGGCGGTGACCTGCACCTACGCCCTGCGGTACGGCGGGCGTCCGGCGGAGGCCTCGATCCTGCTCGCTCCCCTGCGAGCGGCGGGCGTGCCCGAGCGTCCGCTGCCGGCCTTCTCCGACGTCACCCGCTCGGACCTCGTGTGCGAACTCGTCGCCGCCCGTACCCCTGGGCCCACGCTCGCTGACGCCGGCGCGGACGTCGCCCGGGAGGCGGCCCGGCTGGCCGCGGCCCTGGAACCGTTCGACCCGGTGGCGGGCCCGGCCGCCCCGGTCACCCGGCCGGTGGAGCTGGCCGCGACCGCGGTGGGGGAGTGGCTCGCCTGCCCGCGCCGGCTCTTCTATCAGCTCGTCCTGCACCCTGAGGCGCCGGACGTGGGCCGCCTGCGGGGCCAGGCGGCCCATCGGCTGCTGGAGCTCGTCCACCGGGACGAGGCCGAGGGGGCGGGCGACCCGGACGCGTTCCGGCGCACGGCGCGGCGGCAGCTGGAGGGGGAGGTCCTCCCCTGGCTCGCGACCGAGGTGCCCGGCCGGCTCCTGCACCGCGCGGTGGCCGCCTGGCTCGAGCGGCTGGTCGATCGCTATGCCCGCCACGCGGTGGCGGCGGCCGGCGGCGCCGAGGGGACCCTCGGAGTCGAGCGGTCCTTCTGCCTCGCCCTCGACGGGATCGTGATCCGCGGTCGGATCGACCGCATCCGCCATGCGGCGAGCGGGGCGCTCGAGGTGGTCGACTACAAGACCGGGGGGCTCCCCGCGCGAACGGTGCTCCTCCCGGCCATCCGGGGCAGCGAGGCGGAGGGGCCGAGCGACTGGCAGCTGCCGATCTACGGGCTGGCGGTGAGCCGGGGAGCGGTCGTCCCGATCCCGGCCGCCGTCCCGCAGCTGATCCGCAGCTGGTACGTGGGCGTGGACCCGCCCAGCGTGCGCGACCCGGACCGGCCGATCCCGCGTCGCGGCCTGCTGGTCGATGGGGCGGACGTCTCGGAGCTGACGCGGGCCGAGTCCGAGGAGCTCGGCTCGTACGCCGCTGACGAACTGGCCCAGCTGGCGGATCGGCTCGTGGTCGAGGGGCGCCGCATCGCCGCCGGTCGCTTCCCGGCCGCCCCGCGCCATCGGACCCGCACCTGTCTCGACCCGGACCGGGGCTGCTTCCGGTCGGGGTGCTGCGTTGGAGCCGGCAGCGTCGGTCGCGGCCACCCGGTTCCGCGGCCGTGAGCGCGCCGGGCGGGCGGTTCGCCCCTACACCCGAGCAGGCCGCGGTCGTCGGGCACCGCCCCGAGGCACCGCTCGTGGTCGAGGCTGCCGCGGGCAGCGGCAAGACGGGGACGATGGCCGAGCTGTTCGCGGCCCGCATCGCCCAGGGCGTGGTCCCGGGCCGGCTGATGGCGGTCACCTTCACCGAGAAGGCGGCCGGGGAGCTGCGCGAGCGCATCGCCGGCGCTGTGACCGGGGCGCTGCCCCCCGACCGGGTCGCGCGCGAGCGGATCCGGCTCGAGCGGGGCTGGATCGGGACCTTCCACCAGCTCGCCCTTCGGCTCCTGCGCGAGCACGCCTACCGGGCTGGGATCTCGCCGCAGCTCGAGTTGCTCGACCCCATCGCCTCTCGACTGCTTCAGGGCGACGTCGAGGCCGCGATCCTCGGCGGACGTCCGCCGGGACCGGGAGTCCCGCCCTACGAGCCGGAGGGCTGCCTCGACCTCGCGCGCCTCGAGTCGTGGGTCGAGGCGGCGGCACGCGCGGCGACGGCCGTTCGAGCGCGCGAGCCGCACCCCGTCGGTCTGCGGCGCCGGGCCGGGGCCGCATACGCGCAGTTCGCGGACCGCGGCCATCCGGCCGACGAGGTTGCGGCGCACCGTGAGGCGCTGGAGCTCACCGTCGCCGTGTGGGCCGGCTACGAGGCGCGGCTGAGGGCGCTCGGTGCCGTCGACTTCGATGGCCTCCTGCGCCTGGCCCTGACGGCGCTCGGGCCGGGCACCGAGCTTCGGCGCTGGTGCCGCCGCCACTTCGATCTTGTGATCGTCGACGAGTTCCAGGACACGAGCGAGCTCCAGGTCGCGCTCCTGGAGGCGTGGGCCAAGCCGGGCTGGGGCAATGTCGTCGCAGTCGGCGACCCGCGGCAGGCGATCTATGGATGGCGCGACGCTGCCCCCGACGTGATGGCTCGGGTTCCGGGCCGGCGCGTGGTGCTGGACCGCAACCACCGCTCCCGGGGGCCGATCATCGCCGCCACCGATCGGCTGATCCGGGTGGACCCCGCGTTCACCGAGTCGCCGCCGGTGGTCCTCCACCGATCGGCCGAGCCGGGCCTGCCGGTGCGTCTGGGCATCGCGCCCGACACGGCCACCGAGGCCCGGGCGATCGCGGCCGTCCTCCGCTGCGTCACGGCGGGTGGCCTCAGCCACCCGGACGGACAGGCGCAGCCGCTCGCCTTCGGCGACTGCGCCGTCCTCGCGTACACGATGGGCCGACTCCAGGGGCCGCTCGAGGAGGCGCTGCGGGCGCTCAACATCCCGTACCGGACCGGCAGCGGGCTCCTCTTCGAGCGTCCCGAGGTCCTGGACTGCCTCGCCTACCTGCGCGCCGCCAGCGACCCGGACGACGATGCAGCCTGGCTGCGGCTGGCCCAGGGACCGATCCACCGCCTGAGCGACGCCGCCATCCTCGGCTTGGGGCCGGCCGACCGCCCGCTCCATGAGCGGATGCGGGCCGCCAGGGTGGCCGGCGGTGCGGACGGGACCGATGGCGTTCGGATCGCCCATCTGCTGGCGACGGTGGACCGGCTCGCCACCGTCGCCCGTCGGCTTCCCCCCGCCCAGGTCGTGGCGATGGCGATCGAGACGACCGGGCTCGGCCGGCGGCACGAGGCGCTGAGCCGGCGCGGCGATCCGGACGGGCGGCGCGCGGTGGCCGCCCTGGCCGAGCTCCAGCGCGTCTGCCTGACCGCGCAGGCCTCCGGACGGGTCGGGGGGCTCGCCCATCTCCTCCAGCGCCTGGCGGCGCTCTCGACGGATGAGCGCACGCCGGAGCCGCCGCCGGTCGCGGACGAGGACGCGGTCACGATCCTCACCGTCCACCGCGCCAAGGGGCTCGAGTTCCCGTTCGTGATCCTCGCCGACAGCCGCCCCTTCCGGCGCACCGGTGCCGCCCCGATCGTCTGGGACGGCCAGAGCGGAGCCGTGGTGGTCACCCGGCTCGGGGCGAGGCCGACTCGGGCGGCGGGGCAGCCGGCCGGCGATGCGGTTGGCGCCGCCGAGCGGGCGGAGCGGCGTCGGGTCTGGTACGTGGGCATGACGCGGGCCCGCGACGGGCTCCTGGTCACCACGACCCAGCGGGGGCGGGGAGCCGCTGGGGGCGGATCGCCGGAGGCGATCGCGGCCGGCCTCGCCGCGAAGGCCCGAGGTCCGCGCCCGGCCGCCTACGACGACGACGACCTCCTGGTCCTAGTCGAGGCGATGGCGGAGGGCGTGGGGACGGTCGAACCCTGGCCGGCCTTCCCCGACGGGCCGATCGCGGAGGCCGACCGGCTCGGCCCGCTCCCGTCCCCCAAGAGCCCTGGCCCCGCCGCCACGGAGCTCGACGTGGCCACCCTTCCGGTCGAGCGGTGGCGCCGGGTGGTCGCGCTGGAGGGGGTGGCCGAACGGCCCGGTGCCACGGGTCCAGCTCCGGTGCCGGCTTCACGCCCGCTGAGCTTCACCGAGCTCGCGGCCGTCCACCGGTGTCCGCGCCGCGCCGCCTACCGCCGGCTGGGCCTGCCGCCCACGGACCGGGCGGGGGGCGAGGCGGCCACTGAGCCGGAGCGGGAGGCCGGCGAGCGGCCGGGGCGCGCGGCGGAGGCAACGGGCGCCCCCGGCGCGGCGGACGCTGTCGGCGGCCGGGCGCTGGGGGTCGCGGTCCATGC
>DAHUZI010000044.1 GCA_027306595.1 Candidatus Dormiibacterota bacterium
GGGCGGCGGACCGCGCCCGGGGAGCGGCGGGTGGCACGGTCCCCGCGGCATCCCCGGCGGCCGGGGCGGTCCGCGGCGGCCGGTAGCGGCAGCCGGGATAACCCGAGCAGCTCACGAAGGGCCCAAAACGGCCCTGGCGGCGCACCAGCGGGCGGCCGCACTCGGGGCAGGCCTCGCCGGTCGGCTCGGGCGCGGGCCGGGCCGGCCGCTCGGCCCCATCGACGCCCGCCCGCGGCTGGATGTAGCGGCAGGCCGGATAGCCGGAGCAGCCGACGAACGGCCCCCGCCGGCCGGTCCGCTCCACCAGCGGCTTGCCGCAGTCCGGGCAGGTGCCCCCCGTCGGGGTGGGCGCCGGCCGCGACTCACGCCCCTGGATGTAGTCGCAGGCGGGGTAGCCCGAGCAGCCCACGAACTCGCCGAACCGGCCGCTGCGGACGACCAGGTCGGCGCCGCAGCGCGGGCAGGGCTCGCCCACCGGGACCGCCTGGACCCTAACCCGGGGCATGTCCGCCTCCGCCCGCTCGAGATTGGCGGCGAAGGGGCCGAACCAGGTCCGGACCACCGGGACCCAGGGGGTGCCCCCGCCTTCGATGTCGTCGAGGCGGGCCTCCATCTCGGCGGTGAAGCCGACATCGACGATGTCAGGGAACTGCCCGGTCAACGCCTCGTTCACCGCCTGGCCGAGGGGGGTCGGGTGGAGGCGGCGCTCGACCTGGCGGACGTAGCCCCGGGCCTCGATCGTGTCGACCGTCGGCGCGTAGGTGCTGGGCCGGCCGATCCCGCGCTCCTCGAGCTCCCGGATCAGGGTCGCCTCGGTGTAGCGGGGCGGCGGCTGGGTGAAGTGCTGCTCGGCCTCGGTGCGGACCAGGGCACAGGGGTCGCCCTCGGCGAGCTGGGGGAGGTCGGCCTCCTCGCGGTCGGGGTCGCGGGGCAGCACTCGCAGGAAGCCGTCGAAGGTCAGCCGGCTGCCGTTGGCCCGGAACGCCGCGGCGCCGCTGGCCAGGTCGACCCGGGTGGTGTCGAAGCGCGCCGGCGGCATTCGCCCGGCGACGAAGCGCTGCCAGATGAGGCGGTAGAGCCGGAGCTGGTCAGGGGTGAGGTGGGCGGCGACCGCGTCCGGCGTCCGGGCCACCCCGGTCGGCCGGATCGCCTCGTGCGCCTCCTGGGCCGCCACCGGGCTCTTGGAGCGGCGGGTGGCGACGCCCGCCCCGACGTAGTCGGGCCCGTACGTCGCCGAGAGGAACGCGCGCGCCTCCTCGGCGGCCAGCTCGCTGATCCGGGTCGAGTCGGTCCGCAGGTACGTGATCAGGCCGACCGGGCCCTCGTCGCCGAGTTCGACGCCCTCGTAGAGCTCCTGGGCGATCCGCATCGTCCGCTTCGGGCTCATCCGGAGCTGGGCGGAGGCGTCCTGCTGGAGGGTGCTCGTGATGTAGGGGGCGGGGGGGTTGCGCCGCGTCACCCGCCGTTCGATGTGCTCGACCCGGAAGGCCGTCCCCGCGACCGCCGCCTCCACCAGCCGGGCGGCGGCCTCGTCGGCGAGCTCCTCCTTCGCGAGCGCCCCCGCCTCCCAGCGGCCGGCGTATCGGGCGCGGAACTCGGCCCCGGCCCCGGTGGCGAGCACCGCGTCCACCGTCCACGACTCGACCGCGACGAAGCGGCCGATCTCCTCCTCGCGGTCGCACACGAGGCGGACCGCCACCGACTGGACGCGGCCGGCGGAGAGCCCCTTGCGGACCTTGCGCCACAGGAGCGGGCTCAGCTTGTAGCCGACGAGCCGGTCGATCACCCGGCGGGCTTGCTGTGCGTCAACGAGTCGCTGGTCGATCGGCCGGGGGCGGGCCAGCGCGGCCTCGACCGCCGGGCGGGTCACCTCGTGGAAGACGATCCGCTCGGGGCGGCGGAGCTTCAGCTCCTTGGCGATGTGCCAGGCGATCGCCTCCCCCTCCCGGTCGGGGTCGGAGGCGAGCAGGGTGCGGCCGGCGCGCCGGGCGGCCGACCGCAGCTCGCGGACCTGGGCCTCCTTCCCCGGGATCACCGTGTACTCGGGGGCGAAGTCGTGCTCGACATCGATGCCGAGCTTGGACTTGGGCAGGTCCACGACATGCCCCATCGAGGCCCGGACCTCGAAGTCCCCGCCGAGGAACTTGGCGAGCGTCCGGGCCTTGCTGGGGGACTCGACGATGACGAGGTTGGAGGCAGCCATCACCAGGGTTGGGTGGGGTCGGGTGCCCGGCGCCAGGGCCGAGCCCGCGCCAGGGGGGCGGAGCGACTCGCGATTCTAACAACCGCCCGGGGACGGCCCGCTGCGGGATCGTCGCCAGGGCCGAAGGCCCTGTGCCCCGCCACGAACGGGGACCGGCCCGCACCTGCCAGCTGACGGTGGCCGACCTCCGAACGCGGCGGCGGGCGGCTCGGGGTCAGCCCCCGCCCGACGCGGCCACGGCCGCCCGGGGTTCGAGCATCTCGACGGCGACGGCTCGGAGCGCCCGGACGAACGCCGACTTCGGCTGCTTCCAGGCCAGCGGCTCCCCCGCCGCCATCGAGCGCACCCCGTCGATCCCGGCATGGGGCAGGAGGTGGACCGGATGCTCGAGCACCCGCCCCGCGCGCTCCCGGTCGGCCTGGTGGTACGGCTGGACGGCGTTGAGGACCACGGTGATCCGCGAGCGGGGGATGCGCAGCTTGTCGCAGATCGACAGCCACGTCCGGACCGCATAGACGCCGTGGTTGTCGGGGGTGCCGACCACCACCAGGCGGTCGGCGCTCTCCATGAGGTCGATCCCGCCGTTGTCGAGCCGCCCCCCCTGGTCGACCACGACGAGGTCGCTGGCGCTGACGAGCCGGTGGATGAGGTTGTTCACCGCGGCCGGCGCGACCGCGTCGGCGAGCTCCGGGCTCGACGGGGCCGGGAGCACGGTCACCCCGCTCGGGTGCCGCGAGAGACGGTCGAAGAGGTCTTCGCTGAGCGCTTCGGCGTGGAGCTGCACCCAGGTGGGCGTCTGCGGGGGCAGGTTGAAGGTGAGGAGCACGCTGCCGAAGCGGGGCACGTTGTCGACTAGGGCGACCCGGCGGCCCTCCTGGGCGATGACCGCGAGGTTGGCGGCGACCATGGTCCGGCCGACCCCGCCCCGCGGCCCGCAGACGACCCACAGGCTCTGCCCGGGCACGTCAGCCGCCGGGGCCGGGGCCGGGGTCGCGGCGGCGACCGGTGCGGCCGGCCCCCGGGCCTCGGATGGGACGGCGACCGGGCCCGGGGCCGCGGGCGGGGCATGGGCCCCGAGCGGCGGGGCC
>DAHUZI010000052.1 GCA_027306595.1 Candidatus Dormiibacterota bacterium
CGTACATCGACTCCTCGCCGGAGCGCAGCGTGGTGGCGTCGCCGACGCAGACGACGAGCCGCCGGGCGCGGGAGACCGCGACGTTGAGCCGGTTGGGGACGCGCAGGAAGCCGATCCGCCCGCGTTCGTTGCTCCGCACCAGCGAGATGACCACCAGGTCCTCCTCCCGTCCCTCGAAGGAGTCGACGGTGTCGATGCGGACTGAGCGGTGGAAGCGTCGCCGCCCCAGGGCCTGGCGGAGGCGGTCGACCTGATCCCCATACATCGCGATCACGGCCAGCGAGAGCGCGGGATCCACCCGCTCGTTCAGGAGCCGCACGACCTGGCTCACGACCCGGACCTCGGCATCGTTGCGGAGCGCGCCGCCGGCGCCGCGCCGCTCCCCGCCCCCTCGGATCCCGGTGGTGTCGGCGAAGTGGAGGGCGACCGGGAACGGTCGCCGGCTCACGAAGTCGTAGGCCTCGACCTCGGGGGCGTCGGAGAGCTGGTTGTCGTAGGAGGCGGCGCTGATGTAGCCGCTGATCTGGGGGTGCATCCGGTGCTGCTGGATCAGCAGGCAGCGGGCGTCGTCGGGGACCCCGCCCTCCCAGCAGCGCTCGAACAGGCTGGTGTCGACGATCGCCTCCAGCTCCGGGTGCTCCTCCACGATCCCGTAGATCGCGTCGTCCTCGACCGGCGGCAGCTGGCGGTGGTCCCCGACCAGGACGACCGCCGCGCCCAGCCGCAAGCTGGGCAGGGCCTCGTCGATGCGCGCCTTGTTCGCCTCGTCGAGGATGACGAGTTCGAAGCGGTCCTCGGTCGTGATCGGGGAGGTGGCGGCGGTGGCGCAGGTGGCGAACAGGACGTTCGCGTCGGCGAGCCGGGGATCGTCCTCGTCCTCGACCCGAAAGGCGTCCACCCCGGGGTTGACGCGCTCGGCCTTGGCGACCCGCACCGCGCGCAACCCGGGCGTCCCCACCAGGCGCTCGAGGGCGTTGTCGACGGCGAGATTGCTGTGGGAGCAGACCAGGATCCGCTCCCCCGGCCGCTCCTGCAGGCGGTGCTTGATCGCCTCCACGATCACGGTGGTCTTGCCGGTGCCGGGCGGGCCCTGGATGAAGGCGGCGTGGCCGGGCTCCAGCCCGACCATGATCCCGATCGCGCGGTCCTGGGGCGGGTTGCTGTGCATGCCGGGAGTGACCCAGTCGCTCCGGGGCGGCAGCCGGGGGGCCTGGACCGAGTCCGGTCGGAGGAGGAGTTGAGCCAGTAGCAGGCTGCCGGGGTCGCCGCTGGCGATGCTGGCCAGGGTGGAGCGCTTGGCCTGGTAGAGGGCACGGTTGAACGACGGGATGATCCAGCCCTCGGTGCCGGCATCCTCCTGGGCCTTGCAGGTCACCTCCACCAGGCGGCGGCGGTGATCGATGCGCGTCACCCGCCCGAGGAAGTGGCCGGCGTCCTCGGGCTCGATCATGACCGCGGCGTCGACCGTGAGGCCGATCGGGTGGTCCGCGGGCACGGTGAGCTCGAGCTTGCCGATCTCCGGCCGGCGCCGATCCTCGTCGCCGAACCGGCGCCCGCAGCTCGGACACTGCTCGTCGCGGTCCGGCCTCCAGAGCGCACGGCAGGTGCGGCAGCGATAGTGTGGCCGGACCCCCCGGAAGGGGGTCCGCTGGGTGGCGACCCGGCTGCGCTCCGCGCTCTCCAGCCCGTCGACCAGGGCCAGCGTCTGGAGCAGGATCGGCGCGGTCGCGTCGCCGCGGCTCAGCTGGGCCAGCGCCAGGAGCTGGAAGGTGTCGGAGGGCTCGCCCTCGCTCGCCGACACCAGCGGCTGGCGGCACCGGACCGTGAGGGCGCGCGACCCGTTGCCCTCACGCTCCGGCGGCGCCGGGCGCAGGGTCTCGACCCGGAGCGCGACCCGATCGGCGGGCCCACGGCGGGGGGCGACGGCCGTGCAGCCGACCTCGAGCCCGGGCAGGTGCAAGGTCAGGTTCGGCGGACTGCCGCTGCCGGGCACGACCGCGAACTCCGCCAACGCTCCGATCTGGGCCGCGAAGTGCCCGCGCGGGTCGGCACCGCCATCTCCCTCGAGGGCGCGCAGGATCGACATCGCATCGGAGCGCTCCGGCACCACCAGGTGCAGGCGCTCAAGGGCGAGCGTGGGGGGCGTCAGGGCGCCACTTCCTCCGGGCCGTCCGGGTGCGGACAGCCAACGCATCAGTTCCGCTGTGGACGCCACCGGCATTGGGGCGTGGGTCCCAGGTGGCGTGCGCGGGCCGGATCCCTGCCTGGGGGGCGGACGGCCCGCTCCCCATACCATAAGCCAAAATGAGCCCGGCCGTGCGGATCGGGCCTCACCGGCGCCCGCCAGGCCCCAGCGGATGCTCAGCCCGCCGGGGCCTGGCGGGCGGACTGGTAGAATCAGAAGGGCATGTCGCCTGCGCCCCGAGCCGACGGTCACGGGAGGCGCGGGCGGGCGGTTGCGGTGCGCCGCTCGCGACGTCAGCCCTGACCGGGGCGCTGAAGGAGTGAACCACGATCGAGGCTGCGCGCAACCCGCTTGACGACGACGCCGAGGCTCCGGCCACCGCCGAAGGCCTGGAGCTCGCGGGAGCGACGACGCCGGGCGGCGCGGACGAGCCGGGAGCCGGCTCGGCCGATGGGGCTGGGCCGTCGGACCGGGCGCGGAGCAACGGACGCCCGCCCGGCCGCGGCGGGGGCCGAGGCGGTCGCGGCCGCTACTCCGCTGAGCAGATCCAGATCCTCGAGGGGCTGGAGCCGGTGCGGCTGCGCCCGGGGATGTACATCGGCGACCAGTCCCCCCGGGGCATGCACCACCTCGTGTACGAGATCGTCGACAACTCCGTCGACGAGGCGCTGGCCGGTGAGTGCGACCGGATCGAGGTCGAGCTGCTCGACGACGGCTCCTGCACGGTGACCGACAACGGCCGGGGGATTCCCGTGGACATCCACCAGCCCAGCGGCCTGCCGGCGCTGGAGGTGGTGATGACCAAGCTGCACGCCGGGGGCAAGTTCGGCGGGGGCGGCTACAAGGTCTCGGGCGGTCTGCACGGCGTGGGGCTGTCGGTGGTGAACGCCCTGAGCGAGCGGGTCCTGGTCACGGTCTGGCGCGACCGACGCATCTACACCCAGGCCTATGCCCGTGGCGTGCCCCAGCATGCCCTGCGCTCCGAGCCCGACGAGGGGTCGGGCCGGCGCGGGACCCGGGTCCAGTTCTGGCCCGACCCTGAGATCTTCCAGGAGTCCCGGGTATTCAGTTGGGACACGATCGCGACGCGGCTGCGCGAGCTCGCCTACCTCAACAAGTGCGTCGCCTTCCGGCTCAGCGATCGGCGGGCCGGGCGGGCGCTCGAGTCCACGTTCTTCTTCGAGGGCGGGATCGAGGCCTTCGTGCGCCATCTCAATCGCGACAAGGGCCCGATCCAGGCCCGGCCCATGTATGTCGAGCGTGAGCTCGACGGGAACACCATCGAGCTCGCCCTCCAGTACAACAGCAGCTTCATCGATCACGTCCTCGCCTACGCCAACAACATCAACACCGTGGAGGGCGGCAGCCATGTCACCGGCTTCCGCGCCGCCCTCACGGCCACCCTGAATCGCTACGCCCGCCGGACCGGCCTGCTCAAGGAGCAGGACCAGAACCTCTCCGGCGAGGATGTCCGCGATGGACTCACCGCGGTGCTCAGCGTCAAGCTGCAGAATCCCCAGTTCGAGGGGCAGACCAAGACCAAGCTCGGAAACTCCGAGGTCGCCGGCCAGGTCTCAACCGTGCTGACGGAGGCGCTGGCGCAGTACCTGGACGAGAACCCCGCTGATGGCAAGCGGATCATCGAGAAGTCGCTGACCGCGGCCCGGGCGCGAGCGGCGGCCGCCCGGGCCCGCGACTTGGTGCAGCGGAAGTCGCTGCTGGAGTCGGCCACTCTGCCGGGCAAGCTCGCCGACTGCAGCGAGCGCGACCCCGAGCTCTGCGAACTCTTCATCGTGGAGGGGGACAGCGCCGGCGGCACCGCCAAGCAGGGTCGGGACCGCCGTTTCCAGGCCATCCTGCCGCTGCGGGGCAAGATCCTCAACGTCGAGAAGGCCCGCGAGGACCGCATCCTCCAGCACGAGGAGATCCGCAACCTCATCACCGCACTCGGGACCGGGGTGGGCGAGAAGTTCGACGTCACCCGCCTGCGCTACCACCGGGTGGTGCTGATGGCGGACGCCGACGTCGACGGCTCCCACATCCGCACCCTCTTGCTCACGTTCTTCTGGCGGCACCTCCAGCCGGTGGTGACCGACGGCTACCTCTACATCGCCCAGCCGCCCTTGTACCGGCTCCAGAAGGGCCGGCAGGTCGAGTACGCGTACAGCGAGGAGGAGTTCCGAGTCAAGCTGAAGGCGCTGGGCGACCGGGTCCGCCCGCCCCAGCGCTACAAGGGCCTCGGGGAGATGAACGCCGAACAGTTGTGGCAGACGACCCTCGACCCCGACCACCGGGTCCTGCTCCGGGTGGAGGTGGCCGACGCCCTGGCCGCCGACGACATCTTTGACCGCCTGATGGGCCAGAGCGTGGAGCCGCGCCGGCGGTTCATCCAGACTCACGCCAAGGCCGTGCGCAACCTCGACGTGTGATGGCGGCGGTCGCGGTGCCCCCGAAGCTCCTGCGGGTCGCCCTCGATGCCATGGGGGGCGATCACGGCCCGGCCCCCCTGGTGGCAGGCGCGGTCGCTGCCGTCCGCGCCCGCCGCGACCTGGAGGTCGTCCTGGTCGGTGAGCCGCGAGCGCTCGACGCGCAGCTCGGCGGTGTTGCCGCCACCGAGCGGGCGCGCCTGCCGGTCGAGCCCGCCGGCACGGTGATCGCCATGGACGCCCACCCGGTCCAGGCGGTCCGGGCCCAGCCCGATGCGAGCGTCGCCGTGGCGGTGCGGCTGGTGGCCCAAGGCCGGGCAGCGGCCGCGGTCAGCGCCGGCAACAGCGGCGCCACGATGGCGGCGGCTCTCCTCCTCCTCCACCGGCTCCCTGGGATCGCCCGGCCCGCCATCGGCACCGTGCTGCCCGCGCCGACACGGGCCACCGTGCTCGTCGACGCCGGCGCCCAGGTCGACTGCCGCCCCGAGTGGCTCGCCCAGTTCGCCCGACTGGGAGTCGCCTACTCCCGCCACGGTCTCGGCGTCGCTCGGCCCACGGTGGGCCTGCTCAGCAATGGGGAGGAGGTCGGCAAGGGGAACCAGCTGGTCCAGCTCGCCCACCCCATCCTGCTGCGGACCGTCCCCGAGTACCGCGGTCCGGTCGAGGGCCGGGACCTGCTGGCGGGGACCGTCGACGTCGTCGTCACCGACGGCTTCGTCGGCAACGTGGCCCTGAAGACCGCTGAGGGGACGGCCGATCTCTTGGTCCGCGCCCTGCGCCAGGAGCTGGGCCGGGGCGTGCGGGCCCAGCTCGGGGCGATCCTGCTGCGCCCCCGGCTCCGAGCCATCCGCGATCGCCTCGACTGGCGCCGCAGCGGCGGCGCCCCGCTCCTGGGGGTACGGGGGCTGGTGTTCATCGCCCACGGGCGCTCCGACGGGCTCGCCATCGAAAGCGCCCTGCTGGGGGCGGCCGCCGCCCGCGAGCGTGGGCTGGACACGGCCCTGGCCCGCGCCGCCGGCGAGGAGACGGGCGAGACCCCCTCGGCCCCGCCGCCGGGGGCCGCGGTGCCCGCCCACCCAGCGCCGATGCGCGCCGCGAAACCGGGGAGCGGACGGTGGACGTGACCCCGCCCTCGAGCACCATCCGTGCCATCGAGCTCGAGCAGGAGATGCGCTCCTCGTATCTCGACTACGCGATGAGCGTCATCGTCTCCCGGGCCCTGCCCGATGTCCGCGACGGGCTCAAGCCGGTGCAGCGGCGGATCCTCTACGCGATGCTCGAGCAGGGCATGACCGCGGGCGCCGGGCACAGCAAGTGCGCGGCGATCGTCGGCGAGGTTCTCAAGAACTACCACCCCCACGGCGACCTGTCCGTTTACGACACCCTGGTGCGGCTGGCTCAGAACTGGGTCCTCCGCTATCCGCTGATCGACGGCCAGGGCAACTTCGGTTCCCCCGAGGGGGACCCGCCGGCGGCCTACCGCTACACCGAGGCCCGGATGGCGCCGATCGCGGCCGAGCTTCTGGCCGACATCGAGAAGGACACCGTCGACTTCGAGCCCAACTACTCGGGGACCATGACCCAGCCCTCGGTGCTGCCGGCCGTGCTGCCCAACCTCTTGGTCAACGGCGCCGCCGGCATCGCGGTGGGGATGGCCACCAACATCCCGCCCCACAACCTCACCGAGGTCTGCGACGGGCTGGTCCACCTCATCGACCACCCCGAGGCCACCGTCGACGAGCTGATGCAGTTCGTCAAGGGGCCGGACTTTCCCACGGGGGGGCTGATCTACGCCAAGGACCTCGCCCAGATGTACGCCACCGGGCACGGCCGGATCGTCCAGCGGGCGCGGGTGGTGTTCGAGGAGTCGAAGTCGGGCCGCGAGCAGATCATCGTCACCCAGCTGCCCTATCAGGTGAACCCCTCGCGGGTGCTCAGCCTGATCGCCGAGCTCGTCAACGAGCGCAAGCTGGAGGGGATCGCCGACCTCCGAAACGAGACCGGGCGGCGCGAGGGGACGCGGCTCGTCATCGAGCTCAAGCGCGACGCGCGGCCGCACACGGTCCTGAACAACCTGTTCAAGCACACCCAGCTCCAGTCGACCTTCGGCGCCATCATGCTCGCCCTGGTTGACGGCAGGCCGGAGGTGCTCTCGCTCCGGCGCCTCCTCCAGCACTACCTCGACTTCCGCCGCCAGGTGGTGATGCGACGCGCCCAGTTCGACCTGGAGCGGGCCCGGGAGCGCGCCCACATCGTCGAGGGGCTCCAGATCGCGCTCCAGAACCTCGATGCGATCATCGCCCTGATCCGGGCCGCCGTCGACGAGGCGGCGGCCCAGCGCGAGATGGAGGCCCGCTTCCAGCTCAGCGAGCGCCAGAGCAAGGCGGTGGTCGACATGCGGCTCGGCCGCCTCACCCGGCTGGAGCGGGACAAGCTCCAGGAGGAGTACGAGGGCCTGCTCAAGCGGATCGCCGAGCTGGAGGGGATGCTCGCCAACGTGCGCCAGGTGATGGAGGTGGTCCGCGGCGACCTCCTCCAGCTCCGCAAGCGATACGGCGACGCCCGCCGCACCGAGATCGTCGCCGGCGACCTGGAGATGAACGAGGAGGATCTCATCCCCAAGGAGCAGGTGGTGGTCACCCTCACCCATCGCGGCTACATCAAGCGGACGGGCGTCGACACCTACCGCGCCCAGCGCCGGGGCGGCCGCGGGGTGGTCGGAGCCAAACGGGTCGGCGAGGAGGACTACGTCGAGCACCTCCAGACCGCCTCGACCCACTCCGACCTGCTCTTCTTCACCAACCGCGGGCGGGTGTTCCGGCTCCGCACCCATGAGATCCCCGATGTCAGCCGCCAAGCCCGCGGGCTGCCGGTGATCAACCTGATCGAGGTCGACCAGGGCGAGAAGGTGACCGCCATGCTGACGGTGGACGCGTACTCGGACGACACCTACATGGTGATGGCCACCAACCGGGGCCAGATCAAGAAGACGCCCAGCGCCGCCTACGCGGTGGTTCGCCGCAACGGCCTCATCGCCATGAACCTTGCCGAGGGCGACGAGCTCAACTGGGTGCGGATCAGCACCGGCAAGGATGAGATCCTGCTCGTCACCCGGGCCGGCAAGGCGCTCCGCTTCCGCGAGCACGAGGTCAGGCCCATGGGCCGCGACACCCAGGGGGTGATGGCGGTCCGCCTGCTCGGCGACGACGAGGTGGCGGGGATGGACATCGCTCGGCCCCGCGGCCACGTGCTGGTGGTCACCGAGCGCGGCTTCGGCAAGCTGACGCCGGTCGAGGAGTACCCGGTCAAGAGCCGGGCCATCCAGGGCGTGTACACGACGGACCAGAAGGCGCTCGGCAAGATCGGTCGGATCGTGGGGATGCGGGTCGTCGAGGACACGAGCGAGGAGCTGATGGTGATCAGCACCGCGGGTCAGATCATCCGCATCCCCCTCGCCGAGGTCCGGATCTCCAGCCGCCAGACCCGCGGCGTCATCATCATGCGGCTGACCCCGGGCGACCTGGTGGGCTCGATCGCCGGGGTCGCGCCGCCGGGCGACCTCGAGGAGGGCTGAGGCCGGGGACCGGGCGTCCGGACCGGGCCCCTCGACCGTGGTCCATGCCCTCCTCCACGCTGTCGTCTCCCTTCCCGCCGCGGGGGTCTACGGGTTCACGATCGCGTGGCTCTGCGCCGAGTCGGCCGGGCTGCCACTGCCCGACGAGCTGGTCCTCCTCTTCCTCGGATTCCTCGCCCACCGGGGCACGGTCTCCCTGCCCACCCTCGTCCTGTGCGCCGTCGGCGGGGCCGCCCTCGGCGCCGCCTTCTCCTACACCGTGGGCCGGCGGCTCGGCCCGGTCGTCCTCGACCGGACCCGCCTCGGCCGGCGGCTGAGCCGAGACCAGCTCGCCTCGGCCCAGCAGCGGATGGCGCGGCGCGGCGCGGTCGCGGTCTTCGTCTCCCGGGTGCTGCCGATCGCGCGCAACATCGCCTCGTACGCGGCGGGGATCGCGCAGGTCCCGCCCCGCGCCTTCTACCCGGCGATGCTCCTGGGCTCGCTCGTCTGGTGCACAGCGGTGCTCACGGCCGGGGACGTGCTGGGGGCGGACTACCGGGTGGTGCTGAACCGCATCGGCACGCCGCTCCTGATCGCGACCGCGGTCGCGGTCGTCGCCGGGTTGGTGGCGGGTGCGGTCTGGTGGCGGTCCCGCCGCCGGCGGGGTCCGGTCCCGGTGCCCGTCAGCCCGCCGAAGGAGTAGCCGGCCTCGGGCTCCCCCCCTACCGCCGCCGGCTGTGGGCCGGCCAGGGGTGGAGCCGCCCCCCGGACGCGGCCGCGCTGCGCACCGGGGCGGGCGCGGCCGGTCGGGCCAGGTCCTCGATGTAGCGGCCGCCCCGCAGCAGCGAGGCCACCGCCGCCACCACCGAGAGCCCGGCGGCGACCAGGAAGGCGGTGTGGAGTCCGCCCATGAATGCGGCGCTGATGAGGTGGGGGAAGTAGTGCGGCGCCAGGAGCGTCGACCGGACCTGGGACGAAAGGGACCCGAGCACGGTGGCGGGCAGCAGGTGGGCCATCGGGTTGTAGCCCAGAAAGGCGGAGAACAGCGCCGAGGTGGGGGGCAGGTGCGCGATCGACTGGGCGGCGGCCGCCGGCAACCCCGCCCGGGTCAGCCCGCTGTTGATGCTCGCCGGCAGCGCCGCCGCCAGCCCGAGGATGACGATGGTGAAGAAGATCCCCATGCTGACCAGCATCCCCGCGTTCTGGAAGGTGGCCCGCATCCCCGAGGCGACGCCGCGATGCCGCGCCGGCACCGCGTTCATGATCGCGGTGGTGTTGGGCGCGGCGAACAGGCCCATCCCGACCCCCATGAGCAGGAGGACGGCGGCGAAGGCGGGGTAGCCGAAGTTGGTCGGCAGGGCGATCAGCAGGATGAACGCCGCGACCTGGAGGAGCATGCCCCCGGTGGCGAAGCTGCGGGCACCGAACCGGTCCGACAGAAAGCCGGAGAGCGGCCCCAGGGCGATGAAGCCGAGCATCATCGGCATCATGTAGATCCCCGACCACAGGGGGGTCTGCGCGTAGCTGTAGCCGTGCAGCGGCAGCCAGATCCCCTGCAGCCAGATGACGAGCATGAACTGCAGCCCGCCCCGTCCGATCGCGGCCAGCAGCCCGGCCGAGTTGGCGGCGGCGAAGGCGCGGTTGCGGAACAGGTGGAGGCGGAACATCGGGTCGCGGACCCGGGTCTCCACCCAGAGGAAGAGCCCCAAGAGGGCGAGCCCGCTGCCCATCATCGCCAGGACCATGGGGTTGCCCCATCCCATCGAGCTGGTGCCGTAAGGCATGAGGGCGTAGGTGATGCCCACCAGGAACAGGATCAGCCCCCCCGCGAATGTCAGGTTGCCGACCACATCGACCCGCTGGCCGCCCACGATCGTGGCGGTCTCGCGCAGCGCCACGTAGGCCCAGACGGTGCCCACGACCCCGACCGGGACGCTGACCAGGAACACCAGGTGGTAGTCGACCGCGCTGAGGATCCCGCCCAGGATGAGACCGATCAGCGAGCCGGCGATGGCCGCGATCTGGTTGAGGCCGAGCGCCAGGCCGCGGCGCGTCGGCGGGAAGGCGTCGGTGAGGATGGCGGCGGAGTTGGCGAAGAGGAAGGCGCCGCCGACGGCCTGGACGATCCGGAACAGGATCATCTCGATGGCCGCCTGGTTGCCGTTCCCCGGGGTGAGGTAGAGCAGGATCGAGCCCACGGAGAAGACGGCGAAGCCGAGGTTGTAGAAGCGGACCCGGCCGTACATGTCCGAGATCCGACCGGCGGTGACCACCAGGGTGGCGGTCACGACCATGTAGCCCATGATCAGCCAGAGGAAGACGCTGGTCTCGCCGGGGGCGAGCGGGTCGATGCGGATGCCGCGGAAGATCGCCGGGAGCGAGATGAGGATGATCGTGCCGTTGATGCTCGCCATCAGAATCCCGAGGGTCGTGTTGGAGAGGGCGACCCAGCGGTAGTGGCGGTCGGGAATCGGCAGCGTCCGCCGCCTGGTGTCCGGTGGACGGGGGGCGCCCGTCAGCGGCCCACCGGGGCCGGCCCGCCGGCCGCGCCCTCGAGCTCCGCCGCCAGCCCGTCCAGCATCCGCGCCAGGGTGTCGATCTCGCCCGGCGGGATCGACGCCAGCGCCGGCGTCAGCCGATCGATCTCGGCCTGGACCAGCCGGTCCACCGCCCGCTTCCCGGCCTCGGTCAGCGACACGTCCACCACCCGGCGGTCGCCGGACCGGGGCCGGCGCCGGACGACCCGGCGCTGGACCAGCCGCTCCACCAGCCCGGTGGCGGTCGAGGGGGTGACCTGCAGCGACTCGGCGATCTCGCCGACGCTGGCGCTCCCGGCCCGGCGCAGCCGGGACAGAACGCGCAGCTGGGTGGCGGTCAGCCCCTGCTCCCGCCACAGGTCGGACTGCACCGAGTCCAGGACCGACAGCGCCCGGGTGAGCGCGCGCAGGGCCCGCTGCGCGGAGTCCTGGGTGGCGGTGCCGTGGGCGACCATGCCTCAATCTTGCGCCCGGACCAAAGGCCAGCCCAACAGACATAGTGGCGCCGGGGCCCCGCGACCCCTTCCTATACTCCCCCCGTGCCGGCCCCGACCGCCCCGAGCTCCGGGTGACCGGCCGCCTGGCGTACCTGGTGGGCGCGAGGATCGCCCACTCGCTGTCGCCTGCGATGCACAACGCCGCCTTCGCGGCGGCCGGCCTCGACGCCCGGTACGAGCTCCTGGACGTCACCGCCGACGAGGTGGGCGCGGCGCTGGCGCGGCTGCGCCGGCCCGACTGCCTGGGGGCGAACGTGACCATGCCGCACAAGCGGATGGCGGCGGCGGCGGCGGACCGCGCCTCCGCCGCGGTCGAGCGCTGCGGCGCCGCCAACCTCCTGGTCAACCGCGACGGCCGTCTCGAGGCCGGCAACACCGATGTCCTCGCCATCGGCGCCCTCCTCCGGCGCCGGCTGGGCCACCTGCGGGGGGGGGGCGTGGCCGTCGCCGGGGCCGGCGGAGGGGCTGCCGCCGTGCTGGAGGCGCTCATGGGGCTCCCGGTCGCCCGGGTCGTCCTGCTGACCCGGCGGCTCGCGCCTGCCCGCGCGCTCGCCGACCGCTATCAGCCCCACCTCGGCATCCCCTGCACGGCGCGGCTGATCGCGACCGTGGGGGAGGAGCTCCTCGCCCCGTTCTGTCTGCTGGTCAACGCGACCCCGGTCGGCATGGCCCCGGCCGACCCCAGCCCGGTCCCGGCCGCCGCCCTCCACTCCGGTCTGCTCGTGTACGACCTCGTCTACCGCCGCGAGGGCCCCACCGCCCTCCAGCGGGCGGCGGCCGCGCGAAGCCTCGGGGTGGTGGACGGCCTCACCCACCTCCTCTGGCAGGCCGAACCGACCTTCGAGGCCCTGACCGGGCGGCCGTGCCCCCCGGAGGTGATGCGCGCGGCCCTGGTCGACGCCGTCCAGCGCCAGCCCCTGGACTGGGGGGCTGACCCCGAGGCCCTGTCAGCCTCCGGAGGCTGACTCGGTGGCCCCGGCCGGCCGCCGCCTGGTTCCGGACCGCCCACCGGCCTTCTCGACCAGCACCACCTCGGCCACCTCGGCCCACGGGTCGACCGCCTTGATCATGTCGATCACCGTGAGGGCGGCCACGGCGACCGCGGTCAGCGCCTCCATCTCGACCCCGGTCGGGCCCTGGCACGACGCCGTTGCCCGCAGGCGGATGCCGGCGCCGTCGTCGACGGTGGCGGTCACGTCCGCATGGGTGAGGGCCAGGGGATGGCAGAGGGGGATCAGCTCGGGCGTGCGCTTGGCCGCCTGGATCCCGGCCAGTCGGGCGGTCAGGAGGACGTCGCCCTTGGCCGCCGTCCCGGTTCGGACGGCGGCCAGGGCCGCCGGGCTGCAGCGGACGAGCCCGACCGCCGTCGCCCGGCGGCTGGTCGCAGACCGGTCGGTGACGTCGACCATCCGGACGTCGCCGCGCGGGCCGACGTGGGAGAGCTGGGGCCGATCCGAGGGCGCGCTCACGTCCCCGGCCCGGCGCAGAGCGCGACCCCGCCGACCTGGCCGGACCCCGGCAGGCGGAAGGCCACCTCCAGGCGGCCGGGGTCCGCGGCGAGGCACAGGACGGTGAGCGCCCGCGGTCCGCCGGCCCGCCCGAGGTCGAGCTGGCCCGGCAGCCCTGCCGCGACCAAGGGGTCGATCGCCCCCGGGAGCCCGAACTGGCCGACCCCGACCCCGATCGGGTGCAGGTCGATCGCCGCCCCGCCGCCGGGTTGGACGCGATACCGAGCCACGACCGCGATCCGTTGGCCGAGGGGAGCCAGCGACGCGGTGACGACCACCAGGCCGGGCTCGACGTGGGCCGTGAGGTCGCCAAGCGGCGTGGCGGTGCCGTCCGACAGCCGGAGCAGCCGGGTCACCTCGCCGTTGCCGAGGCTGATGGTGGCGACGCTCTCGCCGCGCCGTGCCGCCGTGCCGGCGGCGCCGCGCACCGCCGCCTCGAGCGCCGCCGCGGGGCTGGGGACCACCGCTGGATACGCCGCCGGCGCCGTCGTCACCTGGTGGTAGAGGAACCCGACCACCGCCAGGACGATGACGATCGGCAAGAGGCAGGAGGTGCAGCTCGACAGGCAGCCGCGACGGAGCATTCGCCCTCAGCCCCCGCCGATGAGGCCGCCCGTGGCCTGGGCGGCGAGGACGCCGCGCCACGCCGCCACGGCGTCCCGGTGGGTGGCGAACCCCAGCGGCGGCAGGGCGTCGGGCGCAAAGAACCCCAGCTCCGGAGCCTCGGCCGTGGGGATCGGGCGGCCACCCCTGACCGGTCCGCTGTAGGCGAGGACGACGAGCCCGGCGTCGGCGAGGCCGACGTGGAAGACCCCCTCGAGCCGCACCGCCCCGAGCTCGCAGCCGGTCTCTTCGCGGCACTCCCGCCGGACCCCCTGCTCCGGATGCTCGTCGTAGTCGACGTAGCCCCCCGGCAGCGCCCACTGGCCCAGCCCCGGCGCGAGGCCCCGGCGGATCGCCAGAACCCGCCCCCCGCCGTCGACCGCGATCGCCACGACCGCGACCTTGGGATCGCGGAAGGCGATGAACGAGCAGGCGGGACAGGCTGGGAGCTGGCGACCCTCGAGCGCCCGCGGCACCAGGGACGCCCCGCAGCGGGGGCAGAACCGGTACGGGGCGTCGCTCAGGCCCACTCGATCCCGAGCAGGTGGATTCGGGCGTCCTCGGCGACCAGGCTACGGATCCGCGCCACCACGTACCGCCCGTCCCCCGGAGCCAGGCGGATGGGCCGCGCCGGGCCCGAATCGGTCTCCGCCGCCGGCCGGACGGTCCCGCGTCGAAAGACGGTGATCGGCTCGGTGAGCCGTGCTCTGAGGAAGTCGGCGAGGTCGGGGTCGTCGCATGCGACGGCGCCATCCTCTCGAACCATGGCGACCCGGCCGTCGCGCTCGATCGCCCAGAGGAGCACGTCGGTGGACGGCGGCACGGCGGCGATGATACTCGGCGCCCGACAACCGCCCGGGCCTCCGCTCGACGGCCGCACCGGGGCCGTCAGCCGTCCGCCCCGTTGGCGGGGTCGAGGTGGTCCCGGTTCCAGTCCAGCTGGGGGCCGCGGTCCTCGACCCCCCGGCGGATCGCCTGGTCGCCGTAGCGCCGGCGAAGCGCGTCGAGGGCGCGATCGAGCCCGCTCGGCACCGCGTCCGCCGGGGCGAAGAGGTCCAGCTGCGCCGCTGCCACCAGTTGCTCCACTCCGACGCCGAGCAGGCGCACCGGTCGGGGCGGCCGCCAGGCTTCGGCGAGGAGCGCCTGGGCCACCATGCCGATCACCCGGTCGGCGTCGGTCGGCGAGGCCAGCGTCCGGCGGCGGCCCACCGTCTCGAAGTCGCCGAACCGCAGGCGCAGGCTGACGGCGCGGGCCACGAGCCGGCGGCTTCGCAGCCTTCCGGCGACCTCGGCCGCGAGCGCCCGACAGCGCCGGGCGAGGCCCTCGGCGTCGCAGCGGTCGGCCCCGTACGTCTCCTCGCGGCTGATCGACCGCGGGACCCCGGGCAGGGTGACCGGCGCCGGATCGATCCCCCGGGCGCGGGCGGCCAGCTGGACCGCGTGCGGGCCGAGGGCGGCGGCGAGCCCGGGTGGTTGGCGCCGCCCCAACTCGCCGAGCGTGCGGATCCGGAGCCGCTGGAGGGTTTCGGCGGTGCGCGGGCCGATGCCGGGGAGCTCGGTGACCGGAAGCGGGTCGAGGAAGTCCGCCTCCCGGCCGGGTGCGACCACGAGGAGCCCGTCGGGCTTGCTCCGCCGCGAGGCGATCTTGGCCACAGTCTTCGAGGTGGCGACGCCGACCGATGCCCGCAGGCGGCAGTGCGCCAGGATCGCCCGCCGCAGGTCGGCCGCGATCGCCTCCGGTGGTCCGAATCGCCGGACCGAGCCGGTCACGTCGAGGTACGCCTCGTCCAGCGAGGCGGGCTCGACCAGTGGGGTGACCGACCCCAGAACGCGGAATACGCCCCGCGACACGTCGGCGTAGTGGGCGATGTCGACGGGGAGGATCCACGCCGCGGGGCAGCGGCGGCGCGCCTCCAGGAGCGGCATCGCGGAATGGACGCCGAACGCGCGGGCCGGGTACGACGCCGCGCTCACCACCGCGCGGCCCAGCGATCCCCCCTCGCCCGGCGCCAGGCGGTGGGAGCCCCCGACGATCACCGCCAAGCCGGCGAGCTCCGGATGCCGGAGCTCCTCGCAGGACGCGAAGAAGGCATCGAGATCGACGTGGAGAATGGCCCGCGCCCCACCCGCCCACACCGAGCCTGCCGCCACCGGCGGAGCGGGTCCGCCCCCGGCCCCCGGGCTCAGCGCGTCGCCTCCGGTCCCCCCGACTCCCGACCGCGCCGGCGGGTGCGCCGATGGGCGACGAGGTCCTCGGCCCGCAGGTGACCGGCCGCGATCATGAGCTCGATGTAGCTCACCCCAAGATGGGGAGCCGCGCGGCGCAGGACCCAGGGCGGTGGAGCAGACTGGTTGCGGCCGAGCGCCTGGTAGAAGTAGATCTGGTTCAGGTCGCAGAGGCGGGCGAGGCGGTGGAGGGACAGCCCGCGTTCGGCGCACCGGGCCCTCAGGTACTGGGCGAACTCCATCGCGGCCCTCGGCTCAGGCGAGCGGCCCGCGGCCTCCGTCCACCGGTCCGCTCCGGTCCGGCGGCGGTCCTGGGCGTCCCTGGGCACGTGCCCGCGCCCGGGCCAGCCATCCCATGGCCAGGATGAACACCAGGGCGACGGGCAGGACCAGGAGCCGGAGCCAGCGCGCCGTCGACGGGCCCGCGTGGAGCACCGAGGCAGTGCCGATGAGGATGACGATCAGGCCCACGCGCACGCCGAGCATGAGCGATCGACTGCGCCGCCCGCCGGGGACCGGAAGCACGGCCGCAGTGTACGCCCGCGGTCCGAGCGTCCCCCGCGTCGATCGGGGCGAAATCGGGCGCCCGCCCCTACAATCGCCCCGGTGCACGCGCGGGTCCGCGATGGGGGGTCGAGGCGAGCTGACGCTGGCGCCGTGCGGGTGGGCCGACGCCGCGGGGCGACGGCCCTGGCCGGCACGTCCCCGCCCCCGCTGGAGGAGCGCGCCCACGTGCTGCGGCGGCTGCAGCGCGCGTGCGCGCGCGCACGCGCGGGGCGTCCCGCGATCATCTTCCTGGTCGGGGCCTCTGGCCTGGGCAAGACCAGTGTGGTCCGCCGGGCGATCGCCGGCGCCCACGGGCTTCGAGTCGGCCTGGCGACCGGGTCGGCGGACGAGAGCGGTCTCCCGTACGCGCTGCTGTCCACGGCCCTCGCGCAGCTGGCGGCCGGGGACCTCGTCCCGCCCGCCGCCCGCGGCGCGGAGCCCCCGGACGCCCGGGCGGCCCGCTTCTATTCCGTCCAGCGCTGGCTCCAGGGCCACCCGCCACCGAGCCTGCTCGCCCTCGACGACCTCCAGTGGGCGGATGCCGACTCGCTCGACCTGCTCGCCTTCCTCGTCCGCCGCCTCGCGGACGTCCCGATCGCAGTGGTGGCATCGCTGCGACCCTGGCCGCCGGGGGCGCTCGAGATGGCCCAGGGGCTCGTCCACGCCGGCCTGGCCGAGCTGGAGTCGCTCCCGCCCCTGAGCGAGGCGGCGTGCGGGCGGCTGCTCGCGAGAGTCGCCGGCGGCCCGCTCGCCCAGGGGGTCGTGCAGCGGGCGCAGGCGCTCTCCGCCGGCAATCCGCTCCTCATCCAGGAGATCGCGCGGGCCACCCGGGCGGGGGACGCGATGCCCCCGCTGGTGGGCGCCGGCACCGCCACCAGCTTGCTGCTCGCCCGGTTCGCGGGCGTCCCGCCCCCCGCCCTCCGCTACGCCCAGGTGGCGAGCGTGTTCGGGGAGCGCTTCCGGCCGTCGCTCGTGCCTCCCGTCGCTGGCCTGGACCCCGGCGTGGCCACCACGGCGCTCACCGCCTTGCTGCGTGCCGGGCTGGTCGAGCCCGAGGCGCATGGCCTGGTGAGCTTCGTCCATCCGCTGTTCCGGGAGGCGCTGTACGAGGACCTGCCCCGGCCTCTGCGCGACGCGCTCCACGCTCAGGCCCTGCGGGCTCTGGTGGCGGCTGGGGCCGAGCCCGAGGAGGCGGCCGCGCACGCGGTGGCGGGCGAGCTCCGGGGCGACCGCCGGGCGATCGCCGTCCTCGAGGCGGCCGGCCGGGCGGCACTGGCCACCGGGGGCGCCGGCACGGCTGTGATTCACCTCGGGCGGGCGGTCGCGCTCGCCGGCACGTCGAACCCGCCCCAGCGGCTCATCCTCCTCAGCGAGGCGCTGGTCGCCGCCGGCCAGCCCGACGGCGCGATCCGGGCCGTCGAGCGAGCGCTCGCCGACGGCGCGGCGGCGGGCGCGGTGCGGGTCGCCGCCCTTCGCCAGCTGGGACGGGCCGCGTTCGTCGCCGGACGGCTGGATCTGGCCTCGCAGGCCTTCGACGGGGCGGCGGGCGCCGCCCGCCACCTCGATCCGGTTCCGCATCTGGAGGCGCTCCTGGACGCCGCGCTCACCCTGATGACGGCCGACCCGATCCCGCGCCTGCTCCGTCGCGCCGAGCATGCGCGCACCCTGGCGACCGCCGGCACCTCGGTCCACCGGGCCCTCGCCGACGTCGCCTGGGGGGCGGCCGCGGCCATGTCGGGCGACCCACGCGGGGTCGCCTGCGTGCGCGCAACCGCGGCGATCGCGGCCGACCTCCCGGTCGAGCATCCGGACGCCGCGTGGATGTGGCGCGTCCACCTGGCCTGTGCCGCAGTGGCACGGCAGGTCGAGGCCTTCGACGAGGCGCTCGCGATCTACGAGCGGGTCGCCCCGCCCCTCGATCGCCTGCGCGCGCCGATGCCCATCACGGCCTTGGCGATCAGCCACTGCGACACGCTCAAGCGGCTCGGCCGGCTGGACGAGGTCGAGCGCCTCCTGGACCGGATGACGGCGCTCGTCGAATTGGCCCCGACCGCCGCCCCCTGGCTCGAGCTGGCTCGCCTCGATCTGGCCCAGGAGCGGGGGGAGCCGGTCGCCGAGCGGGCGGAGACACTCGCCGCCAGCCTCGGCGACGGCGACCGGCTCCGGCCCCTGCTCCGGCTGTGGCTCTGGTCGGTGCAGGGCGAGGATCTGGCCCGCCGGGGCGCGCCGGGCGCGGCGCTCCCGCTGTTCCGCCATTGCCGGAAGTTGGCCGACCGCGACGGGATCGTCGATCCCTGCACCGTGCCCTGGACGCGCTCCGCGGTCGAGGCTCAGATCGCCGCCGGCCGGCTCGACGAGGCGGAGGACACGCTCGCGTGGCTGACGATCCACGCTGAGCCGTGGGCCTGCCACGGCCCCCGGGCCGTCATCGCCTACGGCCGCGCCCTCGTGGCGAGCCGCCGGGGCGACGGGGACGCCGAGCCCTGGTTCCAACGGGCGCGGGCCGAGCTCGAGGCGACGACCCTGCCCCTGCTCGAGTCCCGGGTCCTCCTGGCCCTCGGTCGCCACCGCCGCCACGATCGCCGTGCCGCTGCTGCGCGGCCGGTCTTGGCTGCGGCGGCTCGGATGGCCGAGCACCACGGCGCCCACTGGCTGGCGACCGCGGCCAACGCCGAGCTGCACGCCTCGGGCGGCCGTCGGCGTTCGAGGGCCACGGATCCGGACGAGCTGACGAGCCAGGAGCGACGGATCGCCCATCTGGCCGCGGCCGGCCGGAGCAATGGGGAGATCGGCTCGGTCCTCTTCCTCTCACCGCGAACCGTGGAGAGCCACCTCGGCCGCGTTTACGCCAAGCTCAGGATCGCCTCCCGCCGGGACCTGGCCGACCGGCTCGCCGACCCGGACCTCTGAGTCGCGCCGCCGCGCCCGATCCGCCCCGTCCCCCTAAAGAAAGGGGCCGGTCCCGGATGCTCGCCGGCCCGTGCCCCGAGAGGATCGCTCGGTGGCTCCCGCTGATCCGATCCGCGCCGCCCCGGATGACGGGCTCACGCTGCGGGTGCGGATTCCCACCGCTGGTCGCTTCGCCGGGACCGTGGACGCGGAGGGCGGCGCGGGGTCGGCCCGCGGCTTCGACGGCTGGGTCGACTTCATGGGCGCGGTCGCCGAGCTGCGACAGCGCACCGGCCGGCCCCGGGCGACCGGATGAGGAGCCCGCGCTCGCGTCGCGCCGCCGCCCCGCTGGGCACTCTCGCCACGCTGGCCGTCGTGGCCGGGAGCCTGGGCGGCGTCCTGCCCGCCATGGCCGCCCGGGGCGGGCATGCCCCCGGCGCCCCGCGGGCCAGTCTCCGGGTCCCCGCCGGCGCCCGACCGGCGAGCCCCGCGACCGCGCTCGACCTTCCTGGCGACGCGGTCCACCTGGTCAACCCTGAGCCGCTGTTGGCCCGGGTCACCTGGACCGACGCCACCGGGCGAACGGGCGCGGAGGTGTCGGTCCAGGTGTCGGGGCGGGCCGGGGTCCCCGCCTCCGGGCCGGTCGCCGCCCTGCTCTCGCTCCGGGCGACCAACGCCCGCGCCGCGGGCTCCGTCGCGGTGTCGCCCGGCGGCGGCCCCCCGGCCGCGATCCGCCAGCTCGTCTTCGCCCCGGGCCGCTCCGGGGAAGACCTGGCCCTGGTTCGGCTTGGGGCCAAGGGGGCGGTCTCCGTTCGGGTGTTCGGTGGGCCCGCCGAGGTCGCGGTCGAGCTGGTGGGCTTCCTGGAGCCCGGCTTTGGCGACCGCCTCACCAGCCTCGGCGCGCCGACCGCCCTGGCCGCCGCCCGGAGCGCCGCTCTCCGCTCCCGCCTCCGGGGCGAGCGGATCGTCGCCTGGCAGGTCGGCGGGCGCCTGGGCGTCCCGGCGCGGGGTGCGGCGGCGGCGCTGGTGAGGCTCACCGCCACCGGCGCCGCCCGCGCCGGCCGGGTGGA
>DAHUZI010000064.1 GCA_027306595.1 Candidatus Dormiibacterota bacterium
GCGGCGTCGTCGGCGAGGCGGCGCCGCGCCATGACCGGGACCACGACCGCGGTGGCTCCCCGGTCACGCAGCGCCGCCGCCAGCTCGTCGGCGCCCGGGCCCGGGCGGGTCACGACAACCCGCCGGCCGGCGAGCCCCGTCACCGCAGCGCCGCCGCCAGCTCGGCCCCGACCGCCTGAGGCTGGTCGTCGACGACCCGGCGGGTGAGCCGGCGCACCGGGCCGTCCGCGCCCCCGCCCTCGGGGGCGAACGCCGCCGTGACCGTGAGGCCGCCCCCGGGCGCGGACGCGGGCTCGGCGAGAACCCCAAGGGGGAGCCGGCAGCCGCCGCCCAGGGCGGCCAGAACAGCGCGCTCCAGGACGACGCAGCGCCGTGTGAGCGGGTCGTCCACCGCCGCGGCGAGGTCGGCCGCGGCGGTGCCGGCCGGAGCCTCGATCGCGATCGCCCCCTGGGCCGGGGCCGGGGTGCACTCGGTCATGGGGTCGAGGGGCTGAGCTCGGGCGGCGGCGCCCAGCCGGATGAGCCCGGCCATGGCCAGGACCAGCCCGTCGGCGGCGCCCTGGCCGAGGCGGGCGAGCCGGGTGTCGACGTTGCCCCGAATCGCCTCCAGGCGCAGGTCGGGACGGAGCGCCGCCAGCTGGGCCACCCGGCGCGGGGAGCCGGTCGCGAGCCGGCCGCCCGGCCCCAGGGACCGCCAGGGGGCCCCGGTGCGGGTGACCACCGCGTCCCTGGGGTCCTGGCGGGGCAGGTAGGCGGCGACGACCAGCCCGCTGGCCAGCTCGGAGGGGAGGTCCTTGGCGCTGTGGACCGCGACGTCGGCCGCCCCGGTGACCAGCGCCTGCTCCAACGCCGAGGCGAACCAGCCCTGCCCGGCCATCGCCGCCGGCGGGGTGTCGGGCTGCAGGTCCCCGGCCGCGGCCACCTCCACGATCGTGCAGCGGAGCCCGGGATGATGCGCCGCCAGCCGCTCGACCGCCTCCGCCGCCTGGCGGCGCGCCAGCCGACTCGCTCGGGTCGCGACCCGCAGGCTGGCCGTCACGCGGGATCGCGACGGTCCAGGCCGAGCGCCTCCAGCGCGTGGGCGGTGCCGACGGGATCGTCGGCGTGGTGCCGCAGGTACCGGACCGGGGCGTCGAGGAGCTTGCGGGCGAGCGCGGCGGTCAGGCGGTCCAGCTCGTTCGCCGCCTCGGGCGTGGGCCGCAGGCGGCGCAGGGCACGGTCCAGCTCCCAGCGCCGGGTCCGCTCGGCCCGCTCGACCAGCTTCCGGATGGCCGGGGCCGCCGCGCGGGCCGCCAGCTGGGCCCGGGTCGCGGCGACGGCGGCGGCGACGAGGGCGTCGGCCTCCGGCATCGCCTGGGCCCGGGCCGCCAGGTTGGCGCGGATCGCCGCCGCCAGGTCGTCGAGGTCGATTAGCTCGACGCCGGCCAGGCTGCGGGCGTCGGGATCGACATCGCGGGGAAGGGCGAGGTCGAGGAGGAGCAGGGGGCGGCCGGCCCTCCCCTGCAGGCGGGCCACGGCGCCAGCCGCGAGGACCGGCCGGGTCTGCGTCGTGGCGCAGACGACGACGTCGACCGCCCCCGCGAGCTGGTCGAACCGGTCCTGGGCGACCACGGGAGCCCCGAGGGCGGCCGCGAGCGTGCGGGCGCGCGGGCCCCGCTCGGCGACTGCGACCACCGTCGCCCCGGCGCCGCGGAGGAGGCGCGCCGCCCCCCCGCCGACCTGCCCGGCGCCGATCACGAGGACGGCGGCCCCGTCCAGCGGCCGCCGCCGGCGCGCCTCGTCGACCGCGACCTGGGCCACGCCGACCGACCGCCGTCCCAGGCCGGTCGCGGTCCGCACCTGCTTGGCGGTGGTGACCGCCCGGCGCATGGTGAGGTCGAGTGGGGCGTCGAGGGACCCCGCCTCCTGGGCGAGCCGGTGCGCCCGCTTGACCTGGGCGAGGATCTGGGCCTCGCCGACGACCATGCTCTCCAGCCCGCTGGCGACCCGGAAGAGGTGGGCGAGCGCGGCGTCGCCGGTCGCGGTGTGGACCGCCACGGTCCCAGCCGGGCCCGCGACCAGGTACTGGCGGACGCGCTCGACCGCCAGGGCGGCCTGCTGGTCGCCACGGGCGGAGAGATAGAACTCGGTCCGGTTGCAGGTCGACAGGCACACCGCCCCCCCCAGGCCGGCGTGCCGCACCAGGGGCCCGAGGGTCGCCCGGACGGTCGTCCCGTCGAGGTGGAGCCGCTCCAGCACCGCGACCGGTGCGAGCCGGTAGCTGACGCCGACCGCGGCCAGCGTCACCGGCACGACCCGGCCCGCGCGCATGCGGAAACGGCAAGCCAGGTCACGCCGATCGAGTATAGGGAGGGCCATCGCAGCCCCCCCGATCGAGCGGGCGAGCCGGTCGCCCGCCGCCCGCGTGCGGCGGGGTCGGTCCGGTCGACTACGATGGTCGCCTGTGGTGTGCGCGTCCCTCTACGAGGACCCCCCCGAACACGGGGAGCCGTCCCCGGCCCTGCCCTCGCCTCACCCGTTGAGCCACCGACCCGGCCACCCCGCCGCTCACGAGGCGGGCGGGCCCGGCCGGCGCCACCGGTACGGGCGCCAGCGGGGCGCCCCCGTCCCCGGCACCGAGTTCCACGCCCGGCTGGGGCCTGCCTCGCCGGCGGTCGCCGGCCGCTTCAACGTGCCGATGCCGCCCGATGCGTTCGGCCTCGAGCACGAGGCGGCGATGGTCCCGGGGTTCAACACCCCGATCGCGGAGCTGACGATCGTCACCGTCGACTGCGAGACGACGGGGCAGACCCCGCACCATCTCGTGGAACTTGGGGCGGTCCGCTTCACCCTCCCCGGGGCGGTGGCCGACGGCGAGCTCTTCGGCGGCGTGCCGCCGCCGGACGCGATGGAGACTCTGGTCCATACCACCGACCACATCAACTCGTACGCGCGCCGGGTCCACGGGATCACCCGGGACATGCTGGCCGGGACCCCGCCGGCCGACCTCGTCCTCCGCCGCTTCCTGCGATTCGCCCGGGGGGCGGTCTTGGTCGAACACAGCGCGGACGCCTTCGACACCCGGCTCATCGCCCGCACCCTGGGCCATCCCATCCCCCACCCCACCCTCGACACCTCGCGGCTGGCCAAGGTCCTCTTCGACCTGCGCGACACCATCGGCCTCGAGCGCCTCTGCGAGCGGCTGGGCGTGCCCCAGCTCCGGCCCCCCCACCACGCCCTCGCCGACGCCGAGGCGACGGCGGGCTGCTTCGTCCGGCTGGTCGAGCTCGGCCAGGCCCGGCTCGGCTGGGCGACGCTCGGCGACCTCCACGCGGTCGGACACCCGCCAGGGCCACGGGTCCGACTGGCGCCGACCCGTCACGCCCGAGTTCGCCACGGCACAGGTGGGCTGCCGCGGCCAGGGGCGGCGGCGGCCGGGCTCGGCGAGGCGGGAGCCGCCCCGAGCGGCTTTCCGGTCTCCCCCCTCGCCCCGGCCCCGGTCGACCTGGTCGGCGCAGACGGGACGGCTGCGGACGGGTCGGCCCCGGCGCCCCGGCGCAGACGCCGACGGGGCGGGCGCGGCCGGCGTCGGCCGGTGACCTGCGCCCCGCCGGCCGCTGCGGCGGACACCGGCGGGGCGCAGGACGCCCCGTCGGACTGACCCGCGGCCGGTCAGGCGGATCGGCGGACTCGAGCGATCGGGCCGCGACCGCCCCGTCGGAGCCGCCCCGATCCGCCGGCCCGCTGCCGATCGCGCCCCCGTGGTCAGCTGCGCGTCCGAGGACGGTCAGTCCGGCGGCGAGCACTCGGGGAGGGGCGTTGGGGCGCGGGAGCTCGGCGCCGCCGTGTGGGGCGAACCTGACCGTGGCACCGTCCCAGCCGGCCGGTCACCCGAAAGGGCCGGGGCGAAAGCGCGGGGCGTGTCGCGGCGTCCCCCGGGCTCCGGTCGACCGCCGCCGGCCGGTGGCGGGGATCAGCGGTCGGACCGCCGTCACCGGGCGCCGTCCCCGCCGCCGTCGTCGGCCAGCCGGCGGGCCCGGTCGGCGGCGAGCAGGGGCTCGACCACGGGGTCGAGGTCGCCCTCCAGGACCCGCTGGAGCTGGTGGAGCTTGAGGTCGATGCGGTGGTCGGTGAGCCGGGCCTCGGGGAAGTTGTAGGTGCGCACCTTCTCGCTGCGGTCGCCGTGGCCGACCATCGATTGCCGGGTGGAGCGCAGCTCCAGGTTGCGCTCCGCCTGAAGCCGCTCGTAGAGGCGGGCGCGCAGGACCCGAAGCGCCTTGGCCCGGTTCTTGTGCTGCGACTTCTCGTCCTGGCAGGTGACGACGAGCCCGGTGGGGAGATGGGTGATGCGGACGGCGGAGTCGGTGGTGTTGACGCTCTGGCCGCCGGGGCCGGTCGAGCGGTAGACGTCGACCTTGAGGTCGTCGTCGCGGAGCTCGACCTCGAGGTCGTCGGCCTCGGGGAGGACCACGACGCTGGCGGCCGACGTGTGGATCCGCCCCTGCGATTCCGTCCGGGGGACGCGCTGGACGCGGTGCACCCCGCTCTCGAAGCGCAGCCGCTCGTACGCGCCGCGGCCCCGCACCTCCGCCACCACCTCCTTGAGGCCGCCCCCCTCGGTGGCCGACCGGTCCACGACCTCCACGGTCCACCCGCGACGCTCGGCGTACCGGCCGTACATGCGCAGGAGGTCGGCGGCGAAGAGCGCCGCCTCCTCGCCGCCGGTCCCGGCCCGGATCTCCAGCACGGCGTCGCGCTCGCCGTCCAGGTCGGCCGGCAGCAGCCGCTGCTGGAGCTCGCGGCTCAGCGCGGCCGTCCGCTGCGCGAGGGCGTGGACCTCCTCGTCGAGGTAGCCCTGCATCTCCGGGGCCCGCTCCTCCCGGCGCATCGCCTCGGCCTCGGCCAGGTCGGCGGCGGTCGCCACCCACCCCCCGAACAGCTCGACGACCGGCCGCAGCCGGGCGACCTCCCGACCGAGCCTCTCGAGACGCTGGGGGTCGGCCGCGGTCCGGGGATCGGCCAGCTCCGCCTCCACCTCGCGGGCGCGGGCGCGGACACGCTCCAGCCGCGCGCGCAGGGCGGGATGCTCGAGCGGATCAGCCATGACCCACGATTCGCGAGACACCCGGTGGCCGGGGGCGCCGCGCCCCGATCAGGCCCGAACGGCCGCCTTCTCGGCCCGGCGCCGGAAGCGCTCGACCTGGCCGCCCGTGTCGACGATGCGCTGCTCGCCCGTGAAGAACGGGTGGCACACCGAGCACACCTCGGTCCGCAACTGGGCTACGGTCGAGCCGGTCGTGAACTGGTTCCCGCAGGAGCAGGTCACAACCGCGTCGTGGTGGTAGTCGGGGTGGATGGCTCTCATGGCACGGTGCCCCGTCGGCCGAGGCTCATTCCCGAGCTTACCACGCAGGTGACGACCTCAATCGCGGCCCGAAAACGGCCGGGGCCGCGGATCAGCCCACCTGGGTCGCGAGGTGGACCAGGTACGGGTGGCTGGCGGCGAGGCCGAGGGCGGCCGCCAGGACCAGGGCCAGGTAGGCGCCGCCGACGACGAAGCGGGTCCGCATCGGCACGGTGAGGTATTCGGGCTGTCGCCGCGCCTGTCGGAACCT
This sequence comes from Candidatus Dormiibacterota bacterium, assembly GCA_027306595.1. Classification (GTDB taxonomy): domain Bacteria; phylum Chloroflexota; class Dormibacteria; order Aeolococcales; family Bog-877; genus DAHUZL01. The sequence continues at coordinate 5,595 of DAHUZI010000064.1, forward strand.
GCCCCAGGTGCTGTAGCCAGCGACCACGACGATGATGAGCAGGATCGGGCTGGCGGCGTGGGCGATGGTGAAGGCCCACGCCGCGTAGCCGATGAGGATGACCAGACCGACCAGGTTCGCCCACTTCGAGACCGCGGCGGTGACCCGGCCGCCGTCGAGCGGCGAGGCGGGGATGAGATTGAAGAGGTTGAGCAGGCAGCCGATGTAGGCGAGCGCGGCCAGGAACTCCGAGTGCAGCCCGACCGCCAGCGCCAGGATCGCCAGCGACACCAGCGTGCCCACCAAGGGTCCCGCCATCGCGACCGTCGCCTCCCTGGCCACCGTGCGGGGCGGCCGGCGCATGTTGATGAGGGCGCCGAGGAAGGGGATGAACATCGGCGCGCTGACATCCTCCCCCATCCGCCGCGCCACCACGAAGTGGCCCATCTCGTGGACGAGGATCAACGCGACGAAGGCGACCGCGAAGACCGGGCCGAAGAAGAGGGAGTAGAAGAAGACGCTGATCGCCATCGTGATCAGGGTCCCCTTGAAGGCGCCGAGCTTGAGCAGGAGGCCGCCGTACTTGAGGACGGCCACGAGGCCGGCAAGCAGGCTGCCCCAGAAGCCGCGGCGCCTCCCGCCGGCCCTGGCCGGCGCGGCCGGCGCCGCCGGAGGCGCCCACTCGGTCCGCCAGTCGGACGACCATGGGGCCGACCAGCTCGAAGGCGGGGTCACGAGCGCGGCCCCAGCCGCCGGGCCGGAGGCGGTCGCCCACGTCCGCGGCTCGGGACCCGGCCGGCCCTCGGCGGGGGCACCGGGCCCCGGACCCTCCACCAGCTCCCCTTGGGGGTCGGGGGACCAACGGGTCGTGGGGGCGTCGGCCACGATCCGATGATAGGCCGGACGCGATCCGGCCAAACCTCAGACCGGCGGGAGCGCAGCCCTCCCCCGCCCCGCAGCCTCGGCCGTGGGCGCCGGCGGGGCCTCGACCGGGCGCGTGAAGTTCCCAAGCTGGACCTGGGGCAGCTCGCGGCGGAGCCGGCCGACCAGGGCGGCCAGCCCCGGGCCCGGGGCCAGCGGCGGCAGCCGATCGAGCAGCCAGAGCGGATCGCAGTTGAGCGTGCGCAGCTGGACCTGGTCGACGCCGACGGCGGCGCAGGTGGCGACGAGGCGGTCGGCCTCCTGGGGGGCGTCGGTCACGCCCGGGAAGGTGAGGAGGTTGATCGCCACCTGGCAGCCGTGCTCGCGCAGCCGGCGGGCCGAGGCGACCACGTCCTCGATCGTGTAGCCGCGGGGGCGGTAGTAGGCGGTGAAGAGCGCGGGCGTGAAGCTGAAGACGCTGATGCGGGCGCTGTTCAGCCCCGCCCGCGCCAGCCGGGCGAGGTCGTCGGGCCGGCTGCCGTTGGTGTTCACGTGGATGGTCGCCTGGGGGAAGCCGCGCCGGACCGCCCGGACCACCGGCTCGAGCACGGCCGTCCGCAGCAACGGCTCGCCCTCGCAGCCCTGGCCGAAGCTGACGATCTGGCCGCCCCCGTCGAGGTGGTAGCTGGCGACGTCGATGAGCTCGCGCGCCGAGGGCGCCCGTGGGATCCGGGGCTGGGGCGTGGGCGCGCCGGTGTCGGACTGGAGCGAGATGCAGCCCAGGCAGTCGGCGTTGCAGGCCGCCGAGGCGGGCAGCGCCGCCTCGTAGCGGCGGCGGAAGGTGTTCTGGGCCGTGTAGCAGCGGTGCTCCAGGGCGCAGGTGCGCAGCTGGCCCACAACCCGGTTGCCCGGCAGCTGCGCCTGGGCGCGCGCGACCAGCTTGGCGAGGTCGCCGGACCGGTAGCGGGCCGGGCGCCACCAGGCGAACGGGTCGGTGCGCAACGCCGCCGTCACCAGCTCCCCATCGCGCTCGGCCAGCGCCGCGTAGCCGTAGAGGGGCAGGGGGGGGCCGGCGGCGGCGGCCGGTCCGTGCGCCGGCAGGAGGAGCCGCAGGTAGCCGACCGGCAGGACCGCGGCGACCGCCGTCCCCTGACCGAGCGGGAGCGCCTCGACCTCGGCTCCCCGTCGGCCCAGGGCCGGGCGGCCGGGCAGGCGGGCGACGGTGGCCTCGCGGGGGAGCGGGACCCAGGGCCCGTCCTCGACCAGCCGGTGGCCGGACCGTCCAAGCGCTCGCCAGGGATCGTGCGCCACCCGGAGCGCGCCGTCGGGGGCCGCATAGCAGAGCCGGAGCGGGGCCGAGCCTCCCGCGGCCGCGGTCACGGTCGCGCCGAGGCCACCGCCTCACCGGGGAGCTCGGGCTCGATCGCCAGGCCGGCCCGGGCGACGCAGGCCTCCATGAAGTCGCGGACGAGCGGGTGGGGTCGCTGGGGTCGGGAGCGGAACTCCGGGTGGAACTGGCTGGCGACAAAGAACGGATGCCCCTGGAGCTCGATGATCTCGACCAGCCGGTCGTCGGGCGAGGTGCCGCTGAACACGACCCCCAGCTGGGCCAGTCGCTCCCGGTACCGGTTGTTGAACTCGAAGCGATGGCGGTGCCGTTCGTACACGAGCTCCGCCCCGTAGGCACGCGCCGCCCGCGTCCCCGGGATCAGCTTGCAGGGGTAGAGGCCGAGGCGCATCGTGCCCCCGAGGTCGGTGACGTCCCGTTGCTCGGGCAGAAGGTCGATGACCGGGTGCTCGGTGAAGGCGCTGAACTCGGTGGAGTTGCAGTCGGCGGTGCCGAGCGCCTCGCGGGCGAGGTCGATCGAGGCGCACTGCATCCCCAGGCAGAGCCCGAGGTAGGGGACCTGGGTGTGGCGGGCGAAGCGGGAGGCGGCGATCTTGCCCTCGATGCCGCGGTGTCCGAAGCCGCCGGGGACGACGATCCCGTGCAGGTCCCGGAAGGGCTCGGTGTCGGCGGGGTCGAGCGTCTCCGCGTTGATCCAGCGGAGCTCGCAGCGCACGTCGTGGGCGACCGCCGCATGGCGGAGCGCCTCGGTGACGCTGAGATAGGCGTCGGGCAGCTCCACGTACTTGCCGACGATCCCGACCCGGACGGTGTCGGTGGCGGCCAGCGTGCGCGCCACCAGCCGCTCCCAGGCGCCGAGGTCGGCGGCGCCGCTGGGCAGGTCCAGATGCTCGAGGAGGTAGGGGCCGAGCCCGCTGGCCTCGAGCACCAGCGGCACCTGGTAGATGGTGGGCGCGTCCGGAAGGCTGATCACCGCCTGGGGCTCGACATCGGCGAAGAGCGCGATCTTGTCGCGCAGCCCCGTCCCCAACCGCTCGCGGGAGCGGCAGACGATGGCGTCGGGCTGGATGCCGATCCCGCGCAGGGTCTGGACGCTGTGCTGGGTGGGCTTGCTCTTGTACTCCTCACTGCCGGAGACGAACGGCACCAGCGTCAGGTGCAGGTAGAACGTGTTGCGCCGACCGAGGTCGTTCTTGAGCTGGCGAATGGCCTCCAGGAAGGGCAGCGACTCGATGTCGCCGGCGGTGCCGCCGACCTCGACCACCACCACCTCAGCGTCCCCGGTCTCGGCCACCCGCAGGATCCGCTCCTTGATCTCGTTGGTGATGTGGGGGATAACCTGGACGGTCGCGCCGAGGTAGTCGCCGCGGCGCTCCTTGGCGATCACCTCGCTGTAGATCTTCCCGGTGGTGACGTTGCTGGCCCGGGTGAGGCTGCAATCGACGAAGCGCTCGTAGTGGCCGAGGTCGAGATCGGTCTCGGCGCCGTCGTCGAGGACGAAGACCTCACCGTGCTGGTACGGCGACATCGTGCCCGGATCGATGTTGATGTAGGGGTCGAGCTTCAGCAGCGACACCCGGAGGCCGCGGGCGGTGAGGATCGTGCCCAGCGAGGCGGCCGTGATCCCCTTGCCCAGTCCCGACACCACCCCGCCGGTGACGAAGACGAACTTCGTCGTCACCAGGGGCACCGCAGGGGCCGAGGGCCGCACCTCACGGGCCCTCATCGTAGCACGACGGTCCCGCGACCGAGCCGGGCTCCGCCGGTCAGCGCCGGGGCTCGAGCACCACCACCCTGGACTCGTCGGCGGGCCCCGGCGACCCCGTCAGGGTGAGCCGGGGCTGGGCCGTCCACTGGGCCAGCCCCATCTCCCGCGCGAACGGTGCGAGCGGCTCGGGCCCGAACAGGTCCTCCCCCAGCGCGTAGGCGACCGGCACCACGAGCGCCGGCTGGATGCGGGCGACGGCGGCGGCCGCCTCGGCCCCGCTCAGGCCCGGCCCCCCGCCCACCGGCAGGACCAGCACGTCCACCCGGCCGATCGCCTCCAGGGCCGCCTCGCTGAGGGTGACGGCGCCCCGCCCGATCACCCCGACGGCGACCTCGTCGACGTCGCAGACAAAGAAGGTCCCGCCTTCAACGGCGACCCCGTGGCACGAGACGCCGTGGATCTCGTACTCGCCGGGCTGGGCCAGCTCGGTGGGGCCCGAGCTGGGGCGCAGGACATTGACCCCGCCGGTGGACCGCACCACGAGGTCGGCGCCGGCCCGCGCCACCGGCTCGGGCCCGACCGGCGGATCCAGCAGGACCCGCACCTCCCGCCCCCGGGCGAGCGCGCAGCGGTCGCCCAGCCAGGTGAGCTCCATCGATGAGTCGCGCGACCTCCGTGCGGCCGGGTGCCGGCGCCGAGGGCCCGGCGGGGGGCGGACGCGCCACCCCGGCCGCGAGCCTACCAAATCGAGGGCCCGAGCCCGGGTCGCGCAGCCCCCGGTCAGCCGACCGGCGGGAGCACCACGGTGAGATGGCGGATCGCGCCCGCCCGCCAGACCCGCAGCGCCTGGGCGCCGATGGGCGCCTCCTGGATGAGCAGGTCGGACACCGACGGCACCCCCGCCACCGGCCGCCCGTCGACCGTCTCGATGACGTCGCCGGCGGCGAGCCCTGCTGTGGCGGCCGGCGAGCCGGGGAGGACGGCGACCACGAGGGCGCCCCCCGGCACCCCCAGGGTGGCGGCGCTGGCGGCGTCCAGCGGCTGGCTCACCACGCCGGGCGACGCCGGTACCAAGGTGGAGGCGGCCAGCGCCGCCACCAGGCTCTGGGCCGCCACCGCGTCGAGGGCCAAGGCGCTGCCCGCCCCGGGCGACACCCCGCCGGCAGAGACCACCCCGGGGCCAGCGAGGATCCCGATGACGTGGCCGTTGGCGTCCACGACCGGGCCCCCGGCGCCGCCCGCGGCGACGGGCGCGTCCGTGCGCAGGGCGCCCCCCAGGGCGACGAGCCGGCCCGAGCGGGCGGGATCGGGGATCCGGATCACAAGACCGGTCGCACTCACCGTCCCGACGTCGACCGCGGGACCGGCGCCGATCGGCTGGCTCAGCGCGATCGCCGCCTCCCCCACCCTGGGCGGCTGCCCGAACGCGAGCGCCGGCAGGCTCGTCGCGGTCGGGATCCGCAGGATGACGATGCCGGTGTCGGCGTCGACCGCGGCCAGCGTCGCCGGCGCGCGGGTGCCGTCCGGGAGCACGACCACCAGCCCGACCGCGCCCGTGACCGCGGCCTCATCGGTGACGACCAGGCCGTTGGCGTCGGCGATGAACCCGCTCGAGACGTCACCGGCCGCGACCGGCCCTCGGGCGGGCTGGCGCACGACCTGGACGAGCGCGGCCTGGTCGGCGGCCACCACGCTCGGAACCGTGGTCGACCGGGTCTGCCCGGACCCGCTGGTCGTCGCGGGGCGGACGATCACCTGGGTCGGGGCCGGCTGGGCCTCGGTCCTGAGGACGAACTCGGCACTGCCGCCGCCGGCGAGGAGCGCGACCACCGCGGTCAGGACCAGAAGGGCGGCGGTCCGGGTGCTGCGCGCCGCCGCCCCCGGCTCAGGGCCGTCCCCGTGGACCGTGGGCGGCGCCTGGGGGGCCTCGCCGCTGGCGGGAGCGGGGGGCGACCCGACCACGCTCACCCGGTCGCCTCCGGCGGGTACCAGGCGAGCACCACCTGCTCGGTGGGGGTGAAGCCGTGGCGGGCGTAGAGGCTGAGCGCCGGCGGGTTGCCGGGCCGGGTCCAGACGCTGGCGAAGGTGACCCCGCGCTCCCCGAAGAGCCGGGTTGCCTCGGCGACGAGGCGGCCAGCCAGCCCCCGGCCGCGGTGCTCGGGGAGGACGTACAGCTCGGCGATCTCGCCCTCCAGCCCGGTGCCGGGGTCGTAGAGGACGCACCAGCAGAGCCCCACCACCCGTCCGCCGGCGCGCCCCACGAAGAGATGGTTCTCGCCACGGAAGGTGGGGCGGGTGCGGGGGAGCCAGCGATCGAGCTCGACCCGGCTCTGCTGCGGATGGTCGAAGTGCGCCTGCTCGACGAGGTGGAGGTCGAGCAGGAGCGGCCGGGCCTCGTCGAGCCGAGCCGCCGGGAGGCGCTCGATGAGAACCCGGCCCGGCGACTGCGGCCCCTCGTCGTTCACCATCGCCATGGTACGGACCGCTGCAACGGGTCACGAGGGGGCGAGCGTTGACTCGGCCCGGCGCCGCCGGCGGGCCGCGGTCGGCGACGCGGGTGCGCGCGGGCCCGGGCAGGCCGGACGCGCCGGGCGATCGTGTCGGCGATCGCCGCCGGCCCTACTCGTAGTACTCGGCGGGCGGGACCACGCGGGCGACGTCGCCGGCGACCGCCGCGGCCGCGACCGCCCGGGCGACGGCAAGGTGGATCTCGGGGTCGAGGGGATCGGGGACGAGCTCCTCCCCGCGCGCATTGGCCGCGATCGCGTCGGCGGCGGCGAGGAACATCCCGTGGGTGAAGCGGCGGGCACGGGTGTCGAGCGCCCCGCGGAAGAGCCCGGGGAATCCCAGCAGGTTGTTGACGACGCTGCCGTCGACGGCGATCGCCGCCCCCGCCGCCAGCGCGAGCTCGGGCACGATCTCGGGGATCGGGTTCGAGAGCGCGAAGATCAGCTGCCCGGGCCGGACCCGCTCGGGCGCGATCAGCTCCGGCTGCGCCGTCACCGCGATCACGACGTCCGCCTGGGCCATGAGCTGGTCGAGGTCGACCGGCACCCCGCCCAGGTGCTGGAGCCGCTCCAGGGAGTCGGGCGTGCGCCCCACCCCCAAGACCGGCCGCTCCAACACGTCGGTGAGGAGCTGGGCGATCGCCGAGCCGGCGGCACCGAGGCCGACCACCCCCACCCGCAGCCCCGCCAGAGGCCGGCCGACCAGCTGCGCGGCGCGGGTGACCGCCGCCAGGACGACCGTCGCGGTCCCGTGCTGATCGTCGTGGACGACCGGGATCGGGAGCCGCTCCTGAAGCCGGGGCGCGATCGTGAAGCAGGCGGGGGCGGCGATGTCCTCCAGCTGGATCGCGCCGAAGCTCGGGGCGATGCGGACGATCGCCTCGACGAGCTGCTCGGGCGGGCCCGGCTCCAACAGGATCGGGACCGCCTCGATGTTGACGAGCTGAGCCATGAGGGCGCACTTGCCCTCCATCACCGGCATCCCCGCCACCGGACCGATGTTGCCCAGCCCCAGCACGGCCGTGCCGTCGGTCACGACCGCCACGGTGTTGGCGATGGTGGTGTAGCGGTCCGCAGCCGACGGCTCGCGCGCGATCAGGCGGCAGACCTGGGCCACGCCCGGGGTGTACACGCGCCGGAGGTCCGCGAGCGACGTGACCGGATAGCGCGGGGCCATGCGCAGCTTGCCGCCCACGTGCACGCGCAGCACCTCGTCGCGGACGTCGAGGAGGCGGGTGTGGGCGAGCGCGCGGACCGCGTCCAGCACCCGGTCGAGCATCACCAGGTCGACACAGGTCACGTCGAGGTCGCGGACGACGTGGGCGGTGCCGCGCTGCACGGTTCGGATGTCGCCGATGTTGCCGCCGACGGCACCGATGGCGCCCGCGACTTCACCCAGCACGCCTGGCCGGTTGTCGTTCCGCAGCCGCAGGGTGCGGTCGATCCGATACTCGACCGGACCGAGCGGCGCGGAGCCGGCCTCGGTCGGGAAGCCCGGGGCGGCGGGTCCTGAGGGGTCAGGCATCGGCCGAGAGGACCGCCCCCCGGGCGGCTGACCCCACGAGGCGCGCGTAGCGGGCGTAGGCGCCCCGGGTGAACGCAGACGGGCGCGGGCGCCAGACCTGTTGCCGCGCCGCCCACGTGGCCGGGGCCACCGCCGCCGCCACCACCCGCGCGTCGACGTCGATCGTGACCGCGTCGCCGTCGGCGAGGAGGGCGATCGGTCCACCCACCTGCGCCTCCGGGGCGACGTGGCCGACCATGAGCCCGTGGGTCGCGCCGCTGAAGCGGCCGTCGGTGATGAGGGCGACCGCATCCCCGAGCCCCTGTCCGACCAGGGCCCCGGTGATCCCCAGCATCTCGCGCATCCCGGGACCGCCGCGGGGCCCCTCGTAGCGGATCACGACGACGTCGCCGGGGACGATGGCCCGGGCAGCGACGGCCGCCATCGCCTCCTCCTCCGAGTCGAAGACCCGGGCGGGGCCGGTGTGCCGGCGGCGCTCGTGGCCGGCCACCTTGAGCACGGCCCCGTCGGGGGCGAGGGCGCCGTGGAGGATCACAGTCCCGCCGGTGGGCTGAAGCGGGCTCTCCACCGGCCGGACGACGTCCTGCCCGGGCCGCTCGGGGGCGGTCGCCGCGGCGGCGGCCACCGCCGCGGCCAGGCTCGCGCCGGTGCACGTCCCGGCGTCGCCGTCGATCAGGTGGGCCCCGAGGAGCCGCTGGACCACCAGCGCCACCCCGCCCGCTCGGGTGAGGTCGACGGCGTTGTAGCGGCCCCCGGGGCGCAGGTCCGCGATCCAGGGGGTGCGACGGCTCACGGCGTCGAACTCGTCGAGCGTCAGCTCGATTCCGGCCTCGTCGGCGATGGCCAGCAGGTGGAGGACAGCGTTGGTGGAGCCGCCGGTCGCCATCACGCCGGCGATCGCGTTGTGGAAGCTCGCCTGACTGAGGTAGCGGCTTGGTCGGCGGCCGGAGCGCACCATCGCCACCGCCTGGCGTCCCACCTCGGCCGCCACCTCGGGCTTGGCCGGGTCGGTCGCCGCGATCCCGCCGGTCTGGAGGGGGGCGACCCCGAGGAGCTCGATCGCCATCGCCATGGTGTTGGCGGTGAACTGGCCCCCGCACGCCCCCGCGCCGGGGCAGGCGACGTCTTCGAGGGCGCGCAGGTCGTCGTCGGTGATCCGACCGGCCTCCGCGCTCCCGATGGCCTCGAAGACGTCGATCACGGTGACGTCGCGGCCCCGGAAACGTCCGGGCTGGATGGAGCCGCCGTAGAGAAGGCAGCCGGGGAGATCCAGGCGGGCTAGGGCCATCGCCGCCCCGGGGATGGTCTTGTCGCAGCCGACCAAGGCCACGAAGCCGTCGAGGAGGTGGCCGCGGCAGACGAGCTCGATCGAGTCGGCGATCACCTCGCGGCTCACGAGCGACGCCTTCATCCCCTGCGTGCCCATCGCCACCCCGTCACTGACGGCGATGGTGTTGAACTCCATCGGCGTGCCGCCGGCCTCGCGGATCCCGCGCTTCACGTCCTCGGCGAGGGCCCGAAGCCCGAGATTGCACGGCATCGTCTCGATCCAGGTGCTGGCGACCCCGATCAGGGGCCGGGCGAGGTCGGCGTCGGTGAACCCCGCGCCCTTCAGCATCGCTCGCGCCGCCGCGCGCTCCCGCCCCACGACGAGCCGGCGACTGGGCAGCTCCGGCTGCGACTCCATCGGCGCACCTCCTCCCTCGTTGGCCCGGCCGCGGGCAGCGGCCGCGCAGGGGACACCGCCGCAGGGAAGCCGGTGGGGGCCACGGTACCGGATGCCGGGGACCGATCGCACCGGAGCGCGCCACCGGTACCCACCGCTGCCACCGCGCCGGCCGGGCGGGCGGACTCAGCACCGGTCGCCGCGGCCCGGATGGGGCCGTGAGGCTCGACCCCGCGGCGCCCAGGCGAGATCGGAACTCTTGACAGCGCAGCGATCCAGCCGCTATAAGAGAACGATCGTGACCCCCAGCGCCGCCCTTCAGCTGATCGCGCGGGACCTCCAGATCCTCGTACTCCTTATTAGCGGGGGGCCGCCCAGCTAACGCCAAGTCACGCAGGCGAAGGCAACCGGCCCCCCGACAGCCCCGGGGGGCCGGTTCTTTTTTTCCCCCCCGCGACCGTCGGGCGGCCGGTGCCGACGTCGTCCGCGCCGCTCGCCACCCGCCACCGCCCGCCGCACTGAGGAGAGGATCCCGTGCCCAGCCCAGCACCCACCGCCCACCGGACACCCCATCGCATCGCCGACGTCGTCGATCGGGACGGCGGGGCGCGCGTTCGGCTCCATCCCCTGCGCGCCGCCCAGCCGCGCTCGGCGCGACCAGAGCTGAGGGCCACGCCCGCCGCGACCGACGCGATCGGCTCCACCCGCCGGGCGGGGTGAGGCCGGCCGTGGCCGCCCTTCCCTCCGCCCTGGACGGCGACGAGGCACGCCAACCCGACGCCGAGCCCTGCGGGGCCGAGGTCCTCCTCCAGGCCCTGGTCGACCAGGGAGTGACGACGATCTTCGGGCTCCCGGGCGGAGCCAACCTGCCCATCTACCAGTACCTGCCCGACTTCCCTCTCCGTCACGTGCTCGTGCGGCACGAGCAGGGGGCCGCCCACATGGCGGACGGCTACGCGCGGGCGAGCGGACGGGTCGGGGTCTGCCTCGCGACCTCCGGGCCGGGGGCGCTGAACCTCATAACCGGGCTGGCCACCGCCCACTTCGACTCGGTCCCGGTCGTGGCGATCACCGGTCAGGTGCCGACCAATCAGATCGGGACCGACGCCTTCCAGGAGTCGGACGTCATCGGCTCCAGCCTGTCGGTGACCAAGCACAGCTACCAGGTCCACGACGCCCGCGAGCTGCCGGCGGTGGTCGCCGAGGCCTTCCACGTCGCCGTGACCGGTCGCCCGGGTGTGGTCCTCATCGACGTCCCCAAGGACGTCCAGCAGGCCGTGGTCGCCAACCCGCTCGGGGCGATCCGACGGGCGCGGGCGCACCAGGCCCCGCCGCCACCCCACCCCGCCCTCCTGGACCAGGCGGCCCGGCACCTGGCCGCCAGCGACCGGCCGGTCATCCTGGCCGGGCGGGGCGTGACCATCGCCGGCGCCGAGGGCAGCCTGCGTCAGCTGGCCGAGGCGCTCGACGCGCCAGTGGGGACGACATTGCTCGGCACCGGGGTCTTCCCCAGCAGCCACCCGCTCGCCCTCGGCCTCGTCGGCTTCATGGGCACCGGCGCGTGCAACCGGGCGGTCACTGACTGCGACACCCTGCTGATGGTGGGGATGCGCGCCGACGACCGGGTGACGTGCCGGCTCGACGGGTTCGCCCCTCGGGCGAACCACGTGATCCACATCAACATCGACCCCGCCGAGCTCGGCAAGACGGTGCAGTCCGACTGCCCGATCGTGGGCGACGCCGGGCTGGCGCTGGAGGGGATCCGCGCCCGGATCGCCCCCCGGCCCCGTGCCGCGTGGCGGGCGCAGGTGCAGGCCTGGCGCGACCGCCACCCGCTCCGCTACCCGCGCAACGGACGGCTCCAGCCGCAGGAGGTGCTCGCCGAGCTCTACCGGCGCCGCCGGACCCAGGACGTCACCGTCGCCGATGTCGGCCTGAACCAGATGTGGGCCGCCACCAGCTGGACCGGGGACGAGCCCGGGCCCTTCCTCAACTCGGGTGGCCAGGGGACGATGGGCTTCGCCTTCCCCGCCGCCCTCGGCGCCCAGGCCGCCGACCGCCATCGCCGCGTGTTCTGCGTGACCGGCGAGGGCGGGTTCGTCATGACCGCCCAGGAGCTGGCGACCGCGGTGGACAGCGCCCTAGCGGTCAAGGTGATCGTCATCAACAACCACAGCCTGGGCATGGTCCGGCAGTTCCAGGACGACTTCTACGGCGGGGTCCGATCCCAGGTCGATCTCACCGTGACGCCGGACTTCACCCTGCTCGCCCGCGCCTACGGCTGCTTCGGGGTCCAGGTCGACAGCGCCGACGAGGTCGGCCCAGCCCTGGACGCGGCCTTGGAGTACCCGGGGCCGGCGATCGTCGACGCCTGGGTGGACCCGGAGGCGAACATCTATCCGATCGTGCCCCTGGGCATGGCGCTGGCCGACTTCGTCGAGTGCCCGGAGGCCCGGTGAGCATCGCCGACGACGGGCGGCAGTCGCCCCACGACCACCTCGCCCCCCGCCCCATCCCCGAGCCCACCGGCCGGCGGGTGCGGGTGGTCGCGATGCGGCTGGAGGATCGCGCCGGCGTGATGCAGCGCGTCACCAACTGCATCCAGCGGCGTGGGTTCCGCCTGGAGACCTGCGCCGTCGGGCCGACCCCGGAGCCGGGCATCGCCGGCCTAACCCTTCGCATCGATCCCGGCTACCAGCCGCCTGACCAGGTCGTCAAGCAGCTGGCCAAGCTGATCGACGTCGTCAGCGTCGAGGACATCACCGACACCCCCCGGGTGGAGTGGACGACCGCGCTCGTCACCCTGGAGCGCCGGGGGGCCGAGGCGATCGTCGATCCGGCGGTCGCCCGCCTGGAGGGCCAGGTGCTCCATCGCGACGCCGATCGGGTGGTGGTGGCGGTGGCCGGCCCCCCGGCGGAGCTGGCGACGCAGCTGGAGGGGCTGCGGAGCCTGCCGGGGGCGGACTGGGTGTGCAGCGGCCCGCTCGCGTGCGCCCCCGGCCAGCCTGTGACAATGGCAAGCGCCGCCGCCGCCGACGCGGCGCCATCCGGCCAGGCAGGGGGACAGTGACCCGAATGGAGATGTTCTACGACGCCGACTGCGATCCCACCCAGCTGGAGGGGGCGCGGATCGCGGTTCTCGGCTACGGCAGCCAGGGCCACGCCCACGCGCAGAACCTGCGCGACAGCGGCCACGAGGTGGTGGTCGGCCTCCGCCCCGAGAGCCGCTCCCGGGCGGCCGCGATCCGCGACGGCTTCGAGGTCCTGGACCCGGTCGAGGCCGCGCGCGACGCCGACGTGGTGATGGTCCTGATCCCCGACCACGACCAGGCGGCGCTCTTCCAGCAGGGCCTGGCCGAAGTGCTCAAGCCGGGGGCGCTCCTCCTCTTCGCGCACGGCTTCGCCATCCACTTCGGGACGGTCCAGCCGCCAGCCACTGCCGACGTGGCGATGGTGGCGCCCAAGGCCCCGGGGCACATGGTCCGCTCGACCTACCGGGACGGGATCGGCTGCCCGGCGCTGCTCGCCATCCACCAGGACCGGACCGGCCGAGCGCTGGCCCGCACGCTCGCCTACGCGAGGGCGCTGGGCGCGACCCGGGCCGGGGTGCTGCGCACCACCTTCCGCGAGGAGACCGAGACCGATCTGTTCGGGGAGCAGGCGGTCCTCTGCGGGGGCGTCACCCAGCTGGTCAAGGCGGGATTCGAGACCCTGGTCGAGGCCGGCTACCAGCCCGAGCTCGCCTACTTCGAGTGCCTCCACGAGCTGAAACTCATCGTCGACCTCATGTATCAGGGCGGCCTCTCCCTCATGCGCTACAGCGTGAGCGACACCGCCGAGTTCGGCGACTACGAGAGCGGGCCGGTCGTCATCGACGACCATGTGCGGACCCGGATGCGCGAGGTCCTGGGCCGGATCCAGGACGGCAGCTTCGCCGAGCGCTGGATCGACGAGAACCGCTCCGGGCGGCAGGCGTTCCTCGCCCGCCGCCAGGCCGAGTCCGACCAGGCGATCGAGACCGTCGGCCGCCGGCTGCGGGCCCACATGCCCTGGATCGTCCCCGTCGCCGAGGTGCCGCCGGCCGTGGAGCCGGCGGCCGAGACGGCCCGATGACGTCGGCCGCCCCCAGCCAGGGGGCCGCCGACGCCGACGTACCCCGGGGGGCGCCGGACGCCCCCGGATCGGTGGTCGAGTTCTTCGACACCACCCTGCGCGACGGCGAACAGTCCCCGGGCGCCACCCTGCACCTGGCCGACAAGCTCCTGATCGCGCGTCAGCTCGCCCGCCTCGGCGTGGACGTGATCGAGGCTGGGTTCCCGGCCTCCTCCCCCGGAGACTTCGAGGCGGTCCAGCGCATCGCCCGCGAGGTGAGTGGGCCCCAGGTGACGGGGCTGGCCCGCGCCACCCACGGGGACATCGATGCCGTCCATGCCGCGGTCCGCGACGCGGCGCGGCCTCTCATCCACGTCTTCATGAGCGTCTCCGATCTCCACATCACGTCCAAGCTCGGGCTCGATCGGCAGACGGTGCTGGAGCGGACCGGCGATGCGATCGCGTATGCGCGCACGCTGTGCGAGGCGGTGGAGTTCTCCCCCGAGGACGCGGGCCGGGCCGATCCCGACTACCTCTGCGAGGTGGTCCAGATCGCGGTCGACAACGGCGCCTCGGTCATCAACATCCCCGACACCACCGGCTACTGTCTGCCGGAGGAGTTCGGGGCGCTGATCCGGACCGTGCGCCGCCAGGTCCGCGGCATGGAGCGCACCCTGGTCAGCGTCCACTGCCACGATGACCTGGGCCTGGCCACCGCCAACTCACTGGCCGGCATCGCCGCCGGCGCCCGGCGGGTCGAGGGCTGCATCAACGGCCTTGGGGAGCGGGCCGGGAATGCCGCCATCGAGGAGGTCGTCATGGCCCTGCGGGTACGCCGCCCCGTGCTCCATCTTGGCGACCATCTCCACACCGAAGAGCTGGTCCCGACCAGCCGGCTCGTGGAGCAGCTGACCGGGATCGTGGTGGCGCCCAACAAGCCGGTGGTCGGGCGCAACGCGTTCGCCCACGCGTCGGGCGTCCACCAGCACGGGGTCCTCCGCGACCGGCGCACCTACGAGATCATGTCGGCAGCCGACGTCGGCGCCGACGGCACCCAGATCGTCCTCACCGCCCGGTCGGGCCGGCACGCCCTGCGCCACCGCCTCGACCGGATCGGGGTCCAGCTGTCGCCGGAGAGCTTCCAGCGCTGCTGGGAGCGGTTCCTCGAGGTCGCCGACAGCTCCAAGGCGGTCGAGGACGCGACCCTGGCCGAGATCGCGCTGGCGGTCGAGCGGGACCAGGCCGCGGCCGGCCCGGCGCCCACCCCCCTGCCGGGATGACGCCGCGCCGCTCCTTGCAGACCGTGCGCCTCGCCGCCCTGCCCGGTGACGGGATCGGCCCGGAGGTGACCCTGGCCGGGCTCGCCGTGCTGGAGGCGGCGCTGGGCCGGGCGGGGATGGCGCTCGAGGTCACGACCCACCTCATCGGCGGCGCCGCGCTCGATGCCGTCGGGGAGCCGCTGCCGGCCGCCACCCTCGAGGCCGCCCAGGGGGCCGACGCCGTCCTCCTCGGGGCCGTCGGCGGGCCGCGGTGGGACCGGGCGCCCGTGCGGCCCGAGGCGGGGCTCCTCGCCCTCCGCCGCGGGCTCGGCGCCTTCGCCAACCTGCGGCCGGTGGTCGTGCACCCGGGCCTGGAGGCGCAGAGCCCGCTGCGCCCGGAGCGGCTCGTGGGCGTGGACATCCTCTTCGTGCGCGAGCTCACCGGCGGCGCTTACTTCGGCCGCCCCTCAGGCGTGGGTGGGCGAGCGCCCAACCGCCGGGCCGTCGACACGACCGAGTACGGCGAGGCCGAGATCCGCCGCGTCGTGGCCGTCGCCTTCGGGGCGGCCGCTGGCCGCCGCGGCCGCGTCACCTCGGTGGACAAGGCCAACGTCCTCGCCACCTCGCGGCTCTGGCGCGCCGTCGTCGACGAGGTCGCCCCGGAGCATCCCGAGGTCGCCGTTGAGCACTGCCTCGTGGACAGCTTCGCGCTCCGCCTGCTCCTGGAACCGCAGGCCTTCGACGTGGTGGTGACCGAGAACCTCTTCGGCGACATCCTCACCGACGAGGCGGCGGCGCTCACCGGCACGCTCGGTACCCTGCCCTCGGCGAGCGGCGGAGGGAACGGCCCGTGGCTCTTCGAACCGGTCCACGGCTCGGCCCCCGACCTCGCCGGGCGCGGGATCGCCAACCCCCTCGGAGCGATCGCGACGGTTGCCCTTCTCCTCCGCCACGCGGTGGAGCGCAGCGACCTCGCGACGGCCGTCGAGGCGGCGATCGCCGAGGTCATCCGCGGCGGCCCCCTCACCCCCGACCTCGGCGGCAGCGCCACCACGGAGGAGGTGACCGCCGCCGTCGTGGCCGCGATGCGGGCAGGCGCCCCGGCATGACCGCCGGCGTCGTCCTCTATGACACGACCCTGCGCGACGGCATGCAGGGGTTCGGGCTCCAGCTCAGCGTCGACCAGAAGCTCGACCTGGCCCGGCGGCTCGACCGGCTCGGGATCCCGTACGTCGAGGGCGGGTGGCCGGGCGCCAATCCCCGCGACACCCAGCTCTTCGAGCGGCTGCGGCGGGCCCCCCTCCCGGCCGCCCGCCTGAGCGCCTTCGGAGCCACCTGCCGACCCGGGCTCGACCCCGGCGACGACCCCGGGCTGCAGGCGACGGTGGACGCGGGCGCGCCGGTCGTGACCCTGGTCGGCAAGGCCTCCCGCTGGCAGGCGGAGACGGTGCTCGGCACCAGCGCCCAGGAGAACCTTCGGATGGTGGCGGCCAGCATCGGCTTCGCGGTGGCGCGCGGGCTCGAGGTCGTCTTCGACGCCGAGCACTTCTTCGACGGCTGGGGGGGCGAAGGCCGCGACCCCGGCTACGCGCTCGAGGTCCTGGAGGCGGCGGTCGCCGCCGGCGCGAGCTGGGTCGTCCTCTGCGACACGAACGGGGGCCAGCTGGTCCCGGCGATCGCCCTCGCGACGGCGGCCGCCCGGGAGCGGGCCGGGGACCGGGTCGGCATCCACTGTCACAACGACGCCGGGGTGGCGGTGGCCGCGTCGCTGGCGGCGGTGGAGGCGGGGGCGCGGATGGTGCAGGGCACCGTCAACGGCTGCGGCGAGCGATGCGGCAACACCGACCTGCTCGTGGTCGCCGCCAACGTCGAGTGCAAGCTCGGCCGGTCGGCGCTGCCGGCAGGACGGCTTGCCGAGCTGGTCCAGGTCTCCAGGGCCTTCGACGCCCTGGCGAACCAGGCCCCGATGCCGACCCGCCCCTACGTGGGGCCGGCCGCGTTCCTGCACAAGGGCGGCCTCCACGCCCAGGGCATGGCCCGCCATCCCCGCGCCTACCAGCACATCGACCCGGTCCGGGTCGGCAACCGGTCGAGGACTGTGGTGTCGGACCAGAGCGGACGGAGCAACGTGGGGGCCAAGCTGCGCGAGCTGGGGCTCGCAGCGCTCGGCCCCGAGGCCCGGGGCCGGCTGGTCCAGCGGCTCAAGGGGCTGGAGGCCCAGGGCTGGGCCTTCGAGGACGCCGACGCGTCGTTCGAGCTCCTGGTCCGCCGGGAGCAGCCCGGCGACCGGGCCCCGTTCGCGCTCCGCGAGGTCCTAGTCGTGGCGCGCCAGGAGACTTCGGCCGACGGCCCGGCCCGGCAGTCGGTGGAGACCAGCGTCAAGCTGGAGGTGGCGGGCGCCCTCGTCCACACCGCGGCCGAGGGCTCGGGCCCGGTCGAGGCCCTCGACCTCGCCCTCCGCCGCGCCCTCGTCCCCCACTTCCCGCAGCTGGCCCAGGTCCAGCTCCTCGACTACCGGGTCCGGGTGATCGACGGCGACCGGGGCACCGGGGCCACGGTGCGGGTCGGGATCGACTCCAGCGACGGGAGCGGGCTGTGGACGACGGTGGGCTGCTCGAGCAACATCCTCCACGCCTCGGCCCTGGCCCTGGTGGACGGATATGAATGGGCGGTCCGCCACCTTGGAACGGTGGCGAGCACCCCGCCGCAGTTGGGAGCGAGCGCATGAGCGGTCGGACGGCTTACCAGAAGATCTGGGACGTCCACGTGGTGGCGGGCGACCCCCGCGCGCGGGCGCTCCTCTACATCGACGGCCATCTCGTCCACGAGGTCACCTCCCCCCAGGCGTTCAGCGGGCTGGCCGCGCACCAGCGGGCGGTCCGGCGCCCCGACCTGACGCTGGCGACGATGGACCACAACGTGCCGACCTGGGAGCGTAGCCGGCCGACCCCGGACCCGGTCGCCCGAGAGCAGCTCCGCCAGCTGGAGCAGAACTGCCAAGCCCATGGGATCCCCCTCTTCGACCTCCACCACCTGCGCCAGGGGATCGTCCACGTGATCGGCCCCGAGCTCGGGCTCTCGCAGCCGGGGATGACCATCGTGTGCGGCGACTCCCACACCTCGACCCACGGCGCCTTCGGCGCCCTCGCCTTCGGCATCGGCACCTCGGAGGTCGAGCAGGTCCTCGCGACCCAGTGCCTCTGGCAGGCGCCGGCCGCGACCCTGGAGGTGCGCGTCGACGGGACGCTGCCCCCGGGCGTGGCGCCCAAGGACGTCGCCCTCGGCATGATCGGCCGGATCGGCGTCGCTGGCGGCCAGGGGTCGGTGATCGAGTACACCGGCGCCGCGGTCCACCAGCTCTCGATGGAGGGGCGGATGACCCTCTGCAACATGTCGATCGAGGCCGGGGCCCGCGCCGGGCTCATCTCCCCCGACGAGACCACCGTCCGCTACCTCGAGGGCCGCCCGGCGGTCCCGGCGGGGGCGCGATTCGCCAAGGCCGCCGAACGCTGGCTGGGGTTCGCCACCGACCCCGGGGCGGCCTACGACCGGACCGTGCGGATCGACGCCGCCGACCTCGTCCCCTACGTCACCTGGGGGACCAACCCCGCCATGGTCGTCCCGGTGACGGGCACGGTCCCGACCCTGGAGGCGATGGCCTCGGCGGCCGAGCGCGAGCAGGCCGAGCGCGCCCTCGCCTACATGGGCCTGACGGCGGGGATGCCGGTCACCGACATCGCCGTCGACCGGGTCTTCATCGGCTCCTGCACCAACAGCCGCCTGGAGGACCTGCGCCAGGCGGCGCAGATCGCGGCCGGCCATCACACCCACCCAGGGGTCCGGGCGATGGTGGTCCCCGGGTCGCAGACGGTCAAGCGCCAGGCGGAGGCGGAGGGGCTCGACCGGGTCTTCCGCGACGCCGGCTTCGAGTGGCGGGAGGCGGGCTGCTCGATGTGCCTGGGGATGAACCCCGACATCCTGGGCCCGGGCGAGCGCTGCGCCTCCACCTCCAACCGCAACTTCGAGGGCCGCCAGGGCGCCGGCGGCCGCACCCACCTCGTCAGCCCGGCGATGGCGGCCGCGGCCGCCCTCCACGGCCATTTCGTTGACGTCCGCGAGCTGGAGCCGGCCGAGCTGGCCGCCCCCGCCCCCGCCTGAGGTCTGCGATGCAGCCCTTCACGACGCACGACGGCCTGGTCGCCGTCCTCCCCCGCGACGACGTCGACACCGACCAGATCATCCCCAAGCAGTACCTCGCCCGCACCGGCCGCAGCGGCTACGCCGACGGCTGCTTCGTCGCCTGGCGGTTGGACGCCCAGGGCGAGCCACGGGCCGACTTCCCCCTCAACCACCGCGCCTTTCAGGGGGCCACCGTGCTGGTCGCCGGTCGCAACTTCGGATGCGGCTCCTCCCGCGAGCACGCCGCCTGGGCGCTGCTGGACGCGGGCTACCGGGTGGTGGTGGCCAGCTCCTTCGGCGACATCTTCACCGTCAACGCCCTCCAGAACGGCCTGTTGCCGGTCGTGCTCCCGGCCGCGACGGCGGCGACCGTGATGGAGCGGGGCGACCGCCGCGACGGTTACCGCCTCACCGTCGATCTCGCCCAGGGCGAGGTCCGCGACGCGAGCGGCCTTCGGGCGCCGTTCGCCGTCGACCCCTTCTGGCGGACGTGCCTGCTCGAGGGTCGCGACCCGATCGAGATGGCGCTCGCCCACGGACCCGCGATCGCCGCCTACGAGGTCGAGCGCTCGCCGTTGCTCCCGCCGACGACCGGGCTCCAGGGCGGACCCGCCGCGCCCGCTGTGGGCGCGCCCGCCGCGGGCGCCGCTAGAGTCCACGGGCATGACCGTCCCCACGGGCAGGCGCGAGGCGGCCCCGATCGCCGCCGAAGCCGGGGCCCGGCACCCCACTCGACCGGGACGGCGCCCGAGGTGACCTTTGCGATCGCCTGCCGCTGCCGCGATGTGCCCGGGACCCTGGCACAGCTGGTGGCGGGCCTCGCCGCGTCCGGCGCCAACATCCGCGACGTCGCCCTCACCCGCGACGCCCCCGACACCGTGTCCCTCCACTTCGAGATCGACGACGGCCCCGACCCGCTCACGGTCGCGGTCGCGCTCGGGCGGGTGGCGACCGTGCTGGCGGTCGAGGAGGTGCCCACGCAGCGGACGATCTTCGGCAAGCGGGTCATCGTCATCGGCGGCGGCGCCCAGGTGGCGCTGGTCGCCCAGGGCGCGGTGAACGAGGCTGACCGCCACAACATTCGGGGCGAGCGGATCAGCGTCGACACCATCCCGCTCGTGGGCGAGGCGGAGATCGCGGCGGCCGTCCTGGCCGTCCGGCGCCTTCCCAGGGCCGAGATCCTGGTTCTGGCGGGCTCGCTGATGGGGGGCGCGATCACCCTGGCCGTGCGCGAGGTCCGCGCCCACGGCATCGTGGTCATCTCCCTCCACCAGGCCGGCTCGGTGGTGGAGGCGGTCGATCTGGTCGTGACCGACCCCATCCAGGCCGGGGTGATGGCGGTGATGGCGGTGGCGGGGACGGCCCGCTTCGACATCGCCCGCGTGCGCGGCCGCCGCTTCTGATCCCGCCCGCCGGGCTCCTCGGGATGGCCCAGGCCGCCGCCGCCATCACGTGACCGCCTCATCGCCCCCACGCGATGCGGGCGTGACAGCCAGCCACCAGACTCTGCCCTGGAGCGCCCGGACGCCGGTGGGACCGGCTGCGGGCGCCGTCCCGCCGCCGCAACGAGGACGATGATGCCCGCTGCCGTGACCCGCAGCGCCGCTTGGGTGCCGGACGCCGAGGCGCTCGACCGCACCGACGCCGAGGAGCTGCTCGCCGAGCGAACCGTGGCCGACCGCCCGACCCGGGTCCTCATGGTCGGGATCGACCCGCCGCCGCCCCCGGCGGCGACGGCGGCGGTGATCCGCGGCGCCGCGACCCAGCTGGTCGGGGCGCGCGGGGTGGTCGCCGTGTGCCGCTGCGATTCAGTCCTCACCGCGCTGATCCTCGGGGGCGGGGGCGCGCAGCTCGGCCGGGTGAACGACCGGCGGACGGCCCAGGCCCTCGAGGTCGAGGTCGGCGCCCGGCTGAAGGCCGCCGGCCACGCCGCGTGCGGCGTCAGCGTCGTGGCCGGCTCCGAGGCGGCCCCGCTCGACGACAAGCTCCGCCTGATGGTGCGGGCCCAGGTCGACACCTTGGGCGACCGGGCGGCCACCCTGGCGCGCAGCCGCGCCCACCTCCAGCTGGTCGCCAGCCTGCTCGAGGGCGAGCGGCTGCGGATCCTCTTCCAGCCGATCGTCCATCTCGATCGCCGGCAGATCGTCGGCTACGAGGCGCTCTGCCGGGGCCCTGTGGACCACCCCCTGGAGACCCCCGGCCGGCTCTTCGACGCCGCCGAGCAGTCGGGGCTCCTCGGCGAGCTCCACTGGGAGCTGGTCTGGCTCGCCCGGCTTCGGGCCGGCGAGCGGTTCGGCCGCCCCGACCTCCTGCTCTTCATCAACGTCGAGCCGCGCGAGCTCGGCGACGCGCCGCCGCCACGCCGCCACGACTGGGACCACCCCGACCTCTGGCCGGAGCCCAAGATCGTGGCCGAGGTGACCGAGCGCCGGCCGATCGCCCACTTGACCGCCTTCCGCCGCCACATCGATCGCCACCGCCGGCGCGGCTACCGGTATGCCCTGGACGACGTGGGCTCGGGGTATGCGGGGCTGGGGACCCTCGCCCTCCTCACCCCCGAGTTCATCAAGGTCGACATGCACCTCGTCCACGGCTGCGAGGCCGACCCGGTGCGGCGCTCGGTCGTCAGCGCCCTGGTCGACCTCGCCCGCAGCATCGGCGCCGCCGTCATCGCCGAGGGGATCGAGACCCCCGGCCAGCTGCTGGCGCTCCGGCGCCTCGGCGTCGACCTCGGGCAGGGCTTCCTCCTCGCCCATCCCGCGGAGGCGCCCCCCCAGCTTGCGCCCGAGGCGGCCGCCGCCCTCGGCCAGGCGGGCGCGGCCGGGCCGCGGGCGATGGGACGGCCGGCATGAGGCGCCTCGATCCCGCCCGCTGGGGATCGCGCGGCCAGGCCTCGCTGGGCCAGCGGCTCGCGGGCGGGCTCCTCCTCCTGGTCGGCGTCCTCGTCATCAACGTCGTCGCCGCGGTCCCCCAGCTCACGGCCATGCAGGGGGCGAGCCGCCAGCTCCAGAGCCGCGACCTGCCCCTCCAGACCACGACCGACAGCCTCCTCGCCCGCCTCCTCGACGCGCAGACGCAGATGGGCGCGGGCCTGGCCGCGGCCAACGCCGGCGCCCGGCCGGCGGTCGCCCGCGACCTGGCGGCGTCGAGGGCCCGGGTCGAGGCCCTGGCCCGCCTCGTTCGCGGGGATCCCGCGCTGGTGGCGGCGCTGGCGACCGTTCGCCGCCGGCTGGCGAGCTGGGAGCACGGATACGTCGACCCCGAGCTCGCCGCCCCCGCCGGCACCCCCATCAGCCAGCTCCTCGCCACGGTGCCGGCCGGCGACCGCCTCGTCCACGGGGTCGATGTCGCGGTCGCCCAGCTCCGGGGCGCGGCGGCGGCCCAGGTCACCGCCGACCTCGGCCAGGCCGCCTCGGCCCAGCTCCAGATCTTCATCCTCGTGCTCCTCACCTCCGTGATCGGGTGCGTGGTGGCCGCCACCCTGATCGCCGGCACCGCCCGCTCGGTCCTGCGGCCGCTGGCCGCCCTGCGGCAGATGGCGCGCGATCTCGGCGAGGACCGGCCGATCCGGCTGGAGCCCCCGAGCGGCACGCCCGAGCTCCGCGAGCTCCACGCCAACCTCACCGCGGCCGGGCTCCACCTCCAGGAGCAGCAGACGCGGCTGGCCGAGAGCAACGCCGAGCTCGCCCGGGCGGTGCAGGTGAAGAGCGAGTTCCTCGACACGATGAGCCACGAGCTCCGCACCCCCCTGAACGTGATCCTCGGCTTCTCCGAGCTGATCCGGACCGGGGCCGCGGGCGCGATCCCCGACACCGCCCAGGAGCACCTCGACCGGGTGATCCGCAACGGGCGGATCCTCCTCGGCCTGATCAGCGACATCCTCGACCTCAGCAAGCTCGAGGCGGGCCGGATGGAGGTGGGCTGCGCGGTCACCGCGGTCGACGCCATCGTCCGCCAGGTGGTGGAGGACAGCCGCTCCCTGGCCGATCGCAAGGCGCTCAGCCTGACGTTCCGGCCGCCGGCGGAGCCGGCCGCGGCCCTCGCCGACCCCAGGGCGCTCACCCAGGTCGTGACCAACCTCGTCGCCAACGCGGTCAAGTTCACCGAGGCCGGGGGGGTCGCCGTCGAGGTCCGGACCTCCCCGACCCTGGTCGAGGTCGACGTGGTCGACACCGGTCCGGGGATCCCCGACTCGGACCGGGAGCTGATCTTCGACGCGTTCCGCCGGGGCGACCAGCGGGTCCACGACGAGCTCGGCTCCACCGGGCTGGGCCTGGCGATCTCGCGCCGGCTCGTGGGGCTGATGGGGGGGCGGATCGCGCTCGAGAGCCAGCTTGGCGTGGGCAGCCGCTTCACCCTCCAGCTGCCGCTGGCCCGGGTGAGCCCAGCGCTTCGGGCGGGGCGGCAGGAGCAGCCCCTCATCCTCGGGATCGCCCAGGACCCCGAGGCCCTGGGCCGCTGGGAGACCCAGGCGACCGCGACGGGGTTCGACTTCGTGGGGACCGCGGACGGGCCCACGGGGCTCCGCGCCGCGGCGACCCTGCGCCCGGCCGTGGTCCTGCTCCTCGCCGACCTCGACCGGGAGGGCGCGGAGCATCTCCTCGACCAGCTCCACAGCCAGCCCGACACGAGGGAGATCGCGGTGCTCCTCGTGACCAGCGGCGACCCCGCCGCGCTCCCGGCGCCGGCCGAGCCGGACGGCTTCCTGCGCCGCCCGGTGCCCGAGCCCAGCCTCCACACCGCGCTCCTCCAGCACCGGCGCCGGCGGGTGCGCGCAAGGGCCGCCTTGTGAGCCGGCCCCACGTCCTGCTCATCGAGGACTACCCCGACAACCGGGTCCTGGTTGCGGCCGTGCTCGGCGATGCCGGCTGGCGGGTGAGCGTGGCCGAGGACGCCCCCGGCTGCGATCGCCACCTGGCGGCTGGCCTCGAGCCCGACCTGTTCCTCATCGACCTCTCGCTCCCCGGGGAGGACGGCTGGAGCCTGGTCCGCCGGCTCCGTCAGGACCCCAGGTGGGACGGGCGGCCGATGGTGGCGCTGACCGCCCACGCCATGAACGGGGACGAGGGCCGGGGGCGGCGAGCGGGCTTCGACGGCTACCTCACCAAGCCGATCGACCTCGGCACCTTCCCCACGACCCTCGCACGCTGGCTGCGGGCCCCCGTCGAGCTGGGGGGGGCCTGAGGCCGCGGTGGCTCCCCGCGACGCCGGGGCCTCGGGCCCCGACCGGCTGACCGCCGATCCCCTCCGGGCCGTCGCGCCTCACCGGGCCGTCCCCCCGGCCAACGCCTCCACCGGGACGTAGTCGAAGTCGTAGCCGAAGACCCGCGGCCCGACCAGCTCGAGGCCCCCGGCTGAGCGCCAGCGAGGATCGCAGGGCGCCCCGATCACGGTCACCCGGGAGCCGTAGCGGAGCTCCTCGGTCGTGATCGGCTCCGCGGTCTCGCGGTCGAGGATGATGATGAGGTCGGGGACGGCGGCGACCACCTCGCCGTCGCGCACCGCGACCAGGTGCTCGTTCTGGAAGTCGACCCGCAGCCGGCTGCCGCTCCAGCGGTCGAGACCGTCGAGCGCGGCATGCCCCCTGGCGAAGCCGGTCTCGGTGCGGCGCCCGACGTCGACGACCCGGCCGTCGAAGAGGCGGTGGCCCCCGAGCCGGTCCGCCACCCTCTGGCAGGCGTCCTGGTGGCGGGCCCGTGACGCCACCACCAGCTGCCCGAGCTCCTGGCAGAGGCTGAGGGTGCCGGCCACCATCGTCTGGCGCAGCTGGCGCCCGTCCATGACGTATGAGGAGAGCGCGGCGGTGCAGCCCATCTCGATCGTGATCGCCCGGGCGATCCGCTCGGTCCAGCGGTTGTCGGCGGCGGTGAGCACGACCGTGTTGCCCTGCTGGTCGGCGAGCGCCAGGGGCGTGGCCCTCACCCCGTAGATCGCCGGGATCGACATCTGGAGTTCGGGGAAGGCGCGGCCCATGGCGTCGGCGTCGACCAGCGGCCGGCCGAGGTGGGCGGCGACCACGAACGGGAGCAGCGAGTTGGACCCGCCCACCTCGCCGCAGACGACGTGGGTGAGGCGGCGACCGAGGTGCCCCTCCAGCGCCCGGAAGGCGTGCACGTGCTCGTCGCCGCTGGCGAGCTTCTCCACCCCGACCGTGGGGGCGCCCATCCCCCCGGCGTCGGCGGCGAGGGCGTCGTCCGGGACCTCCCCCAGGGGGACGAGCTCGACCGGCCCGTGCTCGCGGATCGCCCGCTCGGCGAGGAGCCGCCCGATGGTGGGGTTGCCGCCCCCGCCGGTCCCGAGGATGGCGGCGCCGCGGGCCACGTCCCGCAGCGCGTCCGCCCCGACCCGTCGTCCGGTCATGGCGCCTGGGCCAGGGTGAGGTCGCCCACCGCCCGGACCCGGATCCGAACCGCGTTGCCGGGGAGGTAGGCGAGCGGGACCTCCTCCACCTCGACGATCTCGACGCTGGCGGCGGTGGCCCCGGCGGCGACCGCCCGCGCCGCCGCCTCGCGCCGGGCCTCGTCCAGGGCCGCCTCGCGGGTCCGTGCGGCCAACGAGACGATCCGGTCCACCTCGCCCCCCACCTGGGCAATGGCGGCGCCGATCGCGTTGGCGACGGCGTAGTGCGCCGGCCGGACCACCCGGGACGCCCCCGGCAGCGCCTGGCCGAGGAGCACGCTGCCGCCGCCCACCAGGACGACCGGTAGCGGCTCGGGGCCGGTGCGCGCCCGGTCGACCAGCTCGGAGACGCGGGCCTCGATCAGCTGCAGGCCGGCGGCCACGAGCGCCGGCTCCAGCCCCGCGACCCGGGCGGGATCACCGACCACCGCGAGCCCGCCCGCGACCGCCAGGTCGGTCGCCGTCAGGGTCGGGCCCCCGAAGACCCGGGCCCTGGGCTCGAGCTCGTAGCCGACGCTCTCCGGCCCGATGCGCAGGGCCTGGGGCCCGGGGTGGACCACGCTCCCGCCCCCCAGGCCGATCGAGACGAGGTCCGGCATCCGGAAGTTGGTCCGCACCCCGCCCACCGTCACCGCCAGCGACGCCTCGCGGGGGAACCCGTGCACGAGCGCGCCGACGTCGGTCGTGGTGCCACCGATGTCCACCACCGCGCAGTCGCGCTCCCCGGAGAGGAAGGCCGCGCCCCGCATCGAGTTCGTAGGCCCGGAGCTGAAGGTGGCGATCGGATACCGGCGGCAGGTCTCGACCCCCATGAGCGTCCCGTCGTTCTGGCTGATGTACAGCGGCGCTGTGATCCCGAAGCCGCGGACCGCCCGCTCAAGGGCGTCGGTGATCTGCCCCGCCAGCTGGCGCGCGCTGGCGTTGAGGATGGTGGCGTTCTCGCGCTCGAGTAGCCCCACCCGGCCGATCTCGTGGGAGCAGCTGACCGAGACTCCGGGGGCAGCCGCCGCGAACAGCTCGGCGCAGCGCTGCTCGTCGGCGGCGCTGACCGGGGCGAACACGGAGGTGATGGCGACCGCCGGGATGCCGAGCCGGACGACATCGGCCACCACCCGCTGAACCTCGGCCTCGTCGAGGGGGGCGATCGGTCGGCCGTCGAACTCGCAGCCGCCCCGGCAGAGGTAGATGTGCTCGCCGAGGGTGCGTCGCAGCGGCTCCGGCCACTCGGTCATGGGCGGGATCCCGCTCGTGGCCGGCAGGCCGAGGCGGATCGCGGCGGTCGGGGTGAGCCGCCGGGCCTCCACCACCGCGTTGGTGAAGTGGGTGGTCCCGATCATGACCGCGGCGACCTCGTGCGGCCCGAAGGCCTCGACCGCCGCCAGCCCGCGCAGGGCGGTCACGATGCCCAGGGTCACGTCGGGAGTGGTCGGGGTCTTGTGGGCGGCCAGGACCGCCCGATCGCGCATGAGGACGGCATCGGTGTTCGTCCCCCCGACGTCGACCCCGATCCGAAGGGGAGCCGGCCCGGCCGCGCCCGCCTCGACCATCAGCCCGATGACAGCCGAATGGTCTCCGGGTAGACGTTGAGCGAGGGGTCCTGGGGGACGATCCCGGCGAGGTCGTGGCGGTAGACGGTCATCTGGTAGGGCGGCGTCGGCAGGTAGAGGACCGGCAGGGTGTCGACGAGGTAGCGCTGGTACTGGTATAGCGGCTGGAGCCCGTTGCCGGTCAGGGTTGCCTCGATCAGCCGGTCCGCGGTCGGGCTGCTGTAGCCTCCACTGTTCCCCGAGCCCCCGGTCTTGAAGAGCTGCTCCCCACTGGGGTACGCGTAGTACTCCCAGCCGCCGGTGTCGGCGAGCTGCCACCCGCAGCCGACGTGGGTGGTGGGATTGCAGCTGTAGATGGTGGTGGTGAGGGTGCTGTAGGGGGTGCCCTTGACGGTGAGAGCGATCCCCGCCTCGGAGGCGAAGGAGCGCAGGGCCTCGACCTCGGCCGTGGTCACCGTCGACCCCGAGGGGTAGAGGAGGACGAAGCTCAGGACGGCGCCCCGGCGCACCCCGGCGCCGCAGGCCGTCGGCCCCGTGCCGGCCCGTCCGCAGGTGTCGACCCCGCTGGTGTGGATCTGCCAGCCGTGGGCGCGCAGCAGGCGCAGGGCGCGGGCGACCGAGAACGGGTACGGGTTGTGGAGCTCGCTTGCGGCCACGTAGCGGCTGCGGGGTGGCACCGCCGGCACCGGACCATAGGTGGGCACCGCGTAGCCCTGGTAGATGTGGCGGACGATGGCGGGCTGGTCCACCAGCAGCTGCAGGGCCTGGCGCAGGTAGAGCTGGTGGAAGAGGGGCCCGTCCTGCGGGTTGTTGAAGTTGATGCTGATGTAGTTGAAGAGCCACTGCCACCAGGGCGCGATCTGATACCCCTGGCGGGTCAGGTAGCCGCGCTGGGACAGGTCCTGAGCGGGCAGGTACCCGATGTTGACCCGGCCCGCCCGCAGGGCGTCGAACTCGGCGCTGTCACTGCTGAACGGCTCCTCGATGAACCGGGCGACCGCAGTGCTGTGGGGACCGGGGTACGCGGGGTTGCGGGTGAAGACGGTGTAGCCGGTCGACGGCGCGTAGGCCTGCAGTCGCCAGGGCCCGTCCACGACCTTCCACAGGGGGTTGGTCGCGTAGGTCGCCAGCGAGCGTGACTGGCCGTTGAGGTAGCGGTAGACCGCGACCGCCCCCTTGGGGGTCTGGTCGTAGGAGCCGACCGGGCTGTGGGCCGAGGTCTTGTCCCAGCTGTGCTGGGGCAAGGGGAAGATCTGGCTCAGCTCATCGTTGAACAGCCAGGCGACGTTGTAGCGCCGGTTGAAGGTGATCGAGAAGCGGGTCGGGGACTGGTACGCGATCGCCCGGATGATGTCCGGCCACGCCCCGGGGACGTACACGCCCCAGTCCTGGCGATTGGCCCGCAGCAGGTTCATCCAGAACTCGATGTCCCGGGTGGTCACGGGGCGGCCGTCGGACCAGCGCCAGCGCCGAAGGGTGATGGTAGCCACCGTGTCACCGGCCCGGTTCACCGTGAAACGCGGATAGTCGGCCAGGCTCTGCTGGGGGTTGAAGTCGGTGGTGCCGTTGCGCCCGTACCAGAAGAGGGGCCGGTACATGAGGTACTCGAACTGGTCCTCGTTGACGATGGTGAAGTAGGCCGAACTCACCAGGGGGAGGATGTAGTTGGGACTATTGCCTGGCTGGAGGGCAAAGGTGACGGTGGTGCCGCTGGCCGCCGCCGCCGGGGCGACGAGGGCCCCACCGCCGGTGGCGGCACCCACCGCCGCCAGCGCCGCCGCCCCGACGAGGGCGCGCCATCCGATCCTGACCCGACCGGGTCGTACCCGTGGCCCCCTCACGGCGGCGCACGATAGCAGTGGGCCCCCACCCGGTCAAGGAGGCCGGCCCCGCTCTGAGGCTGGGGCCAGCCTCCCAGCTTCGGCTCCGTCTCCGGGCACGGTCGCGACCGGCGGCATCGCGTGCCGGACCAGGTTCCGGCCCCCGGGCCGCAGCGGCGAGCGCCTCCCGGCAGGGGCGCGGAGTTGCGGACCCGGGAGACTCGACCAGGTCGGCCGTTGGGACTTGACCAGGGGGGCGATTGTCGCCACCATGCAGTCCACGAATCAGCTGGCGGCCCGGAGACGCCGGGGCGCCCTGGGAGGGGTACTCCATGCCGACGACTCCGGATCGCAGCCGCCTACCCGTCGGGCCTGGCGGCCGGACCCACCGCTGGCGCGCCCTGGCGCTGGCCGCCTGCGCGATCGTGGGCCTGGTGGCCACCGGCGGCGCCGCCGTCGCCCGTTCGGTGGCTCGGACCGCGCCCACCGGCACCGTCACCTTCGCGCTCCCCCCGGGCGAGTACTGCAACTACATCTCGCCGTTCATCAACGGCCCCGAGTCGAACAACATCGACCTCTTCCAGTGCGAGTACTTCCTCTACCGACCGCTCTACTGGTTCGGCAACAACGGCCAGTTCACCATCAACTACAACCTCAGCATGGGCGAGCCGCCGGTGTACTCGAACCACGGCCGCACCGTGACCATCACCCTCAAGCACTGGATGTGGTCCGATGGCCACCCGGTCACCAACCGGGACATCGAGCTCTGGATGCACATCCTGATGGCGGAGAAGGCGCAGTGGGTCGGGTACGTGCCCGGTGACATCCCCGACAACATCACCTCGATGAGCTTCCCCAAGTCGGCGCCGCAGACTTTCAGCCTGACCTTCAACCGGGCGTACGGATCGACCTGGCTCCTCTACAACAACCTCAGCATGATCTTCGCCATCCCCCAGCACGTGTGGGACAAGACGTCAGCCAGCAGCCCGGTGGGCAACTACGACCTCACCTCCACGGGGGCCGCCGCGGTCTGGAAGTACATCGACGGCCAGTCCAAGCAGGAGGCGACGTACGCCACCAACCGGATGTGGAAGGTGGTCGATGGGCCCTTCAAGATCGCCGCCTACACGCCCGCGACCGGCTATGCGGCCTTCGTGCCCAACTCCGCCTACTCGGGCCCGCAGAAGCCGAAGATCGCCCGCTTCGAGGAGATCCCCTTCACTAGCGACACCGCCGAGTTCGACGCCCTGCGCGCGGGCACCCTCGACTTCGGCTACCTGCCCACCCAGGACCTGAACCAGAAGTCGTACTTCACCTCCCGCGGCTACACCGTCAACCCCTGGGTCGACTGGGGCTTCAACAACTTCTGGATCAACTACACCAACCCCAAGGTGGGCTCGATCTTCAAGCAGCTCTACGTGCGCCAGGCGATGCAGCGCCTGGTCGACCAGAACAAGATCGTCAAGGACATCTACCACGGCCAGGCCTACCCGACCTACGGGCCGGTGCCGATCCTGCCCAAGAGCGCCTATCTCAGCAAGTACGAGGCCTCCAACCCCTATCCCTTCAGCATCAAGGCCGCGCGTCAGCTCCTCAGCAGCCACGG
The DNA here is from genome assembly GCA_027306595.1 of Candidatus Dormiibacterota bacterium. Taxonomy (GTDB): domain Bacteria; phylum Chloroflexota; class Dormibacteria; order Aeolococcales; family Bog-877; genus DAHUZL01. Next base: position 36,091 of record DAHUZI010000064.1, read on the forward strand.
CTGGACGATCCACCCCAACGGGATCGACGACTGCAGCCGGCCGGGGACCGGGTCCAGCGACTGCGGAGCCGGGGTGGCCAAGGGTGCGCAGATGAACTTCAACGTCATCAGCTCGCCGGGGTCGGTCGCCTTCAACGCCGAGATGGCGGTGATGCAGTCCGACTGGACCCTGGCCGGGATCCACCTCACCATCAGCCAGACGCCCGAGGCGACCCTGTTCGCCGAGCTCGTCCCCTGCCACAAGTCGACCGGGGCCGGATGCTCGTGGCAGATCGCCAACTTCGGCCAGCCCGGCTCGACCCCGACCTACTCCCCCCAGTACCTGCCAACCGCCGCGATGTGGATCGGGTCGGGCGGGAGCAACAACGCCGCCGGGTACAAGAGCCCGGAGCTCGACAAGCTCATCGCCGCCACCAGCCTTCAGTCGGGCGTCGCGCCCTTCTGGGCGGAGGAGAACTACGCGGCGAAGAACCTGCCCGTGATCTGGGAGCCCGACTACTACTACCAGCTGTCGGTGATCAGCCCCCACCTCAAGGGGACGATCCCGCAGGACCCGAACCTCAACATCTACCCGCAGGCCTGGACGCTCTCCGGCTGAGCCGGGACGGGGGGATCGGGCGGCCGCGCCGCCCGATCCCCCAAACGCCCCAGGGCCGGTGGGCAGGCAAGCATGCGGCCGGGCGACACAGGATCGCGGATCGGGCCGGCCAATCCCCGCCCGGCGGCTCGTCGGGGCGCCGCTCACGCGAGGCGGGCCACGGTGATCTGGGTGGCCCCGCCATCCCCGGCGAGCTCGCAGCGGTGGACCGCGCCCTCGCGGCCGGCGCCGTGCGGGTCTGCCCCCCTCCCCACGGAGGCGATCCGCCTTCCATCCATGGGGAGCCGGCTTGGCACCCCGGTCACGACTGCGTAGACGGGCACGCGCAGCAGGCGCCGAATCCTCACGCGGCTCGCGCTCTGGGGGATCGCCAACAGTGCAGAGCTCTAGTCACGGAAAGTGGCTCTTCGCCCCTATCCGTGGGTGAGCAGCGGGTCGCCTGAGCGAAGACACGCCGCCAGCGCCCACCGTTTCTCGCGGATCACGGCTGGGATCCGGAAAGAGCGCTGACGGCGTGCGGCAGCCAAGCCTATGGGCTCGGCTGCTCGGCGTGGGGGGGCTGATCATGGAGGACGTCGGCGCCGGGATCGGGGCGTCGGCGGAGCTGTCGGCGATCGTGGTGGCGGTCCGGGTGCCCCGGCGGGAGGCGGGCCGGTGCGGGGTGTGCCGGCGCCGCTGCCCCGGCCATGACCTGGGGGAGGGGCGCCGGCGATGGCGGGCCCTGGACCTGGGGACCTGCCCGAGCTACCTGGAGGCCGCCGCCCCGCGCGTCCCCTGCTCCGCCCACGGGGTGGCGGTGACGGCGGTGCCCGGGGCCTGCCACGGGGACGGCCACACCCGGGCGCTCGACGACACCGGGGCCCGGCGGGGCACCCACACCGCCAAGAGCACCGCCGTGCAGCTGCTGCGGGTGGCGGGGCGGACGGTGGGCGCGGTCGTCACCCGGGAGAGCACGGGCGCCCACGCGAAGCATGACCGGTACGCCCACCTCCGACGGAACGGGATCGAGGAGACCAGTTGCGAGCGGGGGCACTGCCAGCTCACCGTGGTGGTCGCCCACGAGGGCGGGACGGGACGAGGCGACGCTGCGCCAGTTCTTCGACGCCCTGGGTCTCGAGCGGTGTGCGGCGATCGCCTGGGTCAGCGCCGACGCGGCCGCCTGGATCGCCAGTCAAGTCCCCTGACGTGGTGGAAATTGGGGACGGGATGAGGGGAGCCGGCATCAGGCAGCCAAGCCGGCGGGGAGGGGGTTGGGGAGGGCGGGGGGGCCGTCGGGGTGGAGACGGGCGAGGGACGCCTGGGAGAAGTGGCGGCGCCCATCCTGCCCCTCGTCGTGTTGCTCCTGCAAGACCGCCGTCGCCAGGCGCAGCAGGGCAACCGCGTTGGGGAAGATGCCCACCATCTTGGCCCGGCGACCCACCTCGGCGTTGACGCGCTCGATTAACCGGCCATCGGGGGTGTGTCAAGTTCTGGCTCCGTTGAGGGACAGGGGCCAAGGCGAGCCAGGTGCGTCTCCAGGCTGTCGATGACCCGGCGGTGACGGTCCACGTCGGAGGCCCATCCCCGGTGGATGG
>DAHUZI010000069.1 GCA_027306595.1 Candidatus Dormiibacterota bacterium
TCGGCGGTGCCGCCGCCACCGCCGCGGGCGAGGGGCTCGGGGTGCCCGGGGGGGCCGCGGCCGTGGGGCTTGGGGCGGCGGCCGTTCCCGCCGGCTGGGTGGGCACCGGCTCGGCGAGCACCTCGTCGGGCTCGCCGATGATGGCGATCGGCGTCCCGACCGCCACCCGCGCACCGGCCGCGACCAGGATCCGGCGGAGCACGCCGGAGGCGTAAGCCTCGATCTCGATGTCGGTCTTGTCGGTCGCGATCGAGGCGATGATGTCGCCGCGGTTGACGGGATCCCCCTCCTTGCAGAGCCACTCGTTGATCGTGCCGTCGGTCATGTCGTAGCCCATCTGGGGCATCGTCACGGTGTAGGCCATCAGAGGATGCCCCGCACCGCCTGGACCACCTGCTCGCTGGAGGGGATCAGGGCGCGCTCGAGGTTGCGCGCATACGGGAGCGGCACGTCCGCCATCGCCACCCGCGCGATCGGCGCGTCTAGATCGTCGAAGCAGCGGTCCTGGAGCTCGGCGAGGAGCGACGCGCCGAAGCCGCCGGTGCGCCAGTCCTCGCCGCAGACCACGACCCGGTGGGTGCGCTGGATCGACTGGGTCACGGTGGGGTAGTCGACCGGACGCAGGGTCCGCAGATCGATGACCTCGACCTGGCAGCCATCCTCGCGCTCGAGCACCTCCGCCGCCTGGAGCGCCTGGAGCAGCATCCTGGAGTAGGCCACGACCGTCACGTCGCTGCCCGCGCGGGCGATCCGCGCCCGCCCGATCGGGACCACCGTCTCGGGATCGTCGGGCATCGGTCCTCTGGTGCTGTACAGGAGGCTGTGCTCGATGAACATGACCGGGTCCGGGTCGCGCATCGCCGCCAGGAGCAGGCCCTTGGCGTCCGCCGGGGTCGCGGGCATGACCACCTTCAACCCCGGCACATGGGCGAACCATCCCTCGAAGGTCTGGGAGTGGGTCGCCCCCAGCTGGCCGAAGCCCGACACCGTCCGCACCACCATCGGCACCGACCACTGGCCCCCGAACATGAAGTGGAACTTGGCGGCGCTGTTGACGATCTGGTCCAGGGCCAGCAAAGCGAAGTTCACCGTCATCAGCTCGGCGACCGGCCGCAGCCCCCCCATCGCCGCCCCCACCGCGAAGCCGACGATACCGGCCTCCGCGATCGGGGTCTCCATCACCCGGTGGGGGCCGAACTCCTGGACGAGGCCCTTGGTCACCGCGTACGAGCCGCCGTAGCCGGTGATCGACTCGCCGAGGAGGATGACGTTGGGATCGCGCAGCATCTCTTCCCGCAAGGCGCTCCGCACCGCCTCCCGGTAGGTGCTCTCCTCCATCGTCAGCGCCTGCCGGACGCCGCCGGCCGTGGGGCCAGCTGCGGCTCCTGGTCGGCGGGGGGGGTGGTGGGATCGATGGGATGCGCGTACACGAGCTGGGACAAGGTCGCCAGGTCGGGGACTGCCCCGGCATCGGCCGCGGCCACCACCCGGAGCATCTCCTCCTCCACCTCGTCGCCCACCGCCGTCAGCTCCTGCTCGGTGCTGATCCGCTCCGCCACCAGCCGAGCCCCGAAGCGGGTGATCGGATCGAGGGCCCGCCAGCGCCGCACCTCGTCCTTGTCCCGATAGAGCTCAGGATCGGCCATGGAGTGGCCCCGGAAGCGGTAGGTGAGGCACTCAACGAAGTAGGGACCGCGGCCCTCGCGGGCGTGGGCGATGGCGACCCGCAGCGTCTCGTAGACCGCGACGACGTCCATCCCGTCGCACTGGAGCGCCGGCATGGTGTAGCCCTCGGCGCGGATGACCATGTCGCGGACCGGCGACTCCTCGGCGAGGGTCGCCCCCATCCCGTAGAGATTGTTCTCGCAGACGAACACGACCGGCACCTTCCACAAGGCGGCCATGTTCAGCCCCTCGTGGAAGATCCCGTTGCCGGTGGCCCCATCCCCGAAGAACTCGAGGACGACGTCGTCGCGGCCCTGGAGCTTGGCCGCGTACGCCATCCCGGTTCCGATGGGAATGTGGGAGCCGACGATGGCGTGACCGCCCCAGAAGTGCCGCGAGCGGTCGGCCAGGTGCATCGAGCCCCCCATCCCCCGGGAGACACCCGTGGCGCGCCCGAAGAGCTCCGCCATGCAGGCGGTGGGGTCGCAGCCGCGGGCGAGGGCGTAGCCGTGGTCGCGGTAGTGGCTGAGGACGTCATCCGTCGGCCGTGCCGCCGCCAGCGCGCCGACGGCCACCGCCTCCTCGCCGATGTAGAGGTGGAGGAAGCCCCCGACCTTGGCCTGGGCGTAGGCCTCGGCGGCGTGCTCTTCGAAGCGGCGGATGAGCACCATCTGGCGGTACAGCTGGCGGCACCGCTCGGCGGTCAGGTCGGCCGGCAGGGCCGGCGACCGCCGCCGCCCCCCGCCGCGCCGGGTGCCTGCCCCGGGACGGACGGCTCGGGTGGCGGCCACTCCCGCATTGTAGCGGCGCCCCTTCCGCGGCCCACCGCCCACGGGCCCGATTGGCGGCCGCGGCCCCTGGGTACGGTCCAGTTGGGAGCGGCGCCCGACGGTAACCCCCGGACGCCCGCCGCCGTTAGCGCAGACGGCGGGCCGGCGAGTGACCGGCCGGCGCCCGTGATCAGCAGTCGCGCGGCCGCCCCAGGGCCGCGACAGGACCAGGCATCGTGACCATTTCCCAGATGACCATCAGCGAGACCCTTCGTGACTCCGACGCCTTCGCCCGCACCCGCGGGGAGATCGTGGAGCGCCAGATCGCCGAGCGCGCCCGAACCCGGGCCCTGCGGGAGTGCCGGACCGCGCTCGGCCTCCTCGACCGGGTGCTGGCCGACCTCGAAGATGCCCGGATCCGCGAGCGCCGGGTCGTCCCCCCGGCTGTCGCGGACGAACTCCGCCACGCGCGGGTGACCCAGCTGGATCGCGGCTTGGCGGCCGCGGTCTCCACCCAGCGGCCGAGCATCGACCGCGTCCAGGACGCCGTGCTCGACGCCCAGGGGCGGCTGATGACCCGGGTGAGCCGGATCCTCGGTCGGCCCGACTGGGAGACGATCGAGGCGGAGGAGATGGCCGCCCTGGAGGGCGAGGGCCCGGAGCCGCCCCGGGGCTGAGGCTGCCCTCAGTCCCCGGCTGTCTCCGGCCGCGGAGGCAGCGCCCGCGCGCCGTTGCGGGGCGCCGGCGCCGGCCCGTCGACGGCGCTGGCCAGCTGGGTGAGCAGCGCTGCCTGCTCCCGCAGGGCCCGGCGCGAGTGGCTGGACTCCTGGGCTCGGGGGCGCACGACCAGGTGGGCGTGGGTCCGCAGCCGCTCCGCCTCCCGAACCTCCCGGACCCGCTCGGCGTCCTGGCGCGATCGCAGGGTGCGCTCGATGACGGCCAGGCGCCGGTCCGTCCCCTCGGCCCCGTCGGGCAGCCGGGCGAGCTCGGCCTCGAGCCGGGTGAGCTGGGCGGCGGTGAGCCGGCCGCGCGCCTGCTGGAGCCGGGAGGACACTCGGGCCCGGGCCTGGGTCTCCACCTGCCGCACCTGGCTCTCCGAGACCTCGTCGGCCCGGGCGGCACGCAGCGCCTGCTGCGCCGCCCCGAGGAGCGCCTGGTAGCCCTCGACTAGGCCCACATGGCTGCCGGCGGCGGCCTGCTCCGCCAGCGCCCCGCCGCGCGCGACCAGCGCGTCGATCTCGGCCGTACGGCCCAGCTCGGCTAGCTGCGGGAAGATGAACGTCCCACACTTGCGGTCAACGTCCACATAGGCCTGGCGGACGGGGACCGGAAGCTCGGCGTGCTCGGGCGGCGGGAGTGGGCTTCGGGGCACAGTGCGAAGGTCGGGGCCGTTCCTCCCATCCGGTGGAGGCACCGACACCCTACCAAAACCGACAGCCCGCCCGGGTCGGCTCAGAGGCGGGCGGGCCCGCGCCCGACCCGGTCGAGCAGGCAGGCGAGGCCGACGGCGGCGCCGCCCGGGACGCCGAAGACGGCGCTTCCGGCGACCAGCACATCGGCCCCGGCGGCGGCGCAGGCCACGGCGTTGTCGGCCTCCACCCCCCCGTCCACCTCCAACTCACAGCGGGCGCCGACCGCGTCCCGCAGGCGCCTGAGCTCGCGGAGCCGATCCAGGGCGCGGGGCAGGAACGGCTGCCCCCCGAACCCGGGGTCAACGGACATCACCAGGGCCAGCTCGACCTCCGGCAGGATGTCCTCCAGCCAGCCGACCGGGGTGGCGGGGTTGACACCGACGCCGGCCTGCGCCCCCAGCCGGTGGATCGACGCCACCGTCCGGTGCAGCTGGCGCACCGCCTCCGCATGGACCGTCACGAGCCCGGCACCCGCTGCGACGAAGGCGGGGATGATGGCGTCGGGCTCCAGGACCATGAGGTGGACCTCGAGCGGGAGGCCGGTGTGGCGCCGGCAGGCCGCCACCGTCCCCGGCCCCATCGTGAGGTTGGGCACGAAGTGGTTATCCATGACGTCGATGTGGATCCGATCCGCCCCCGCCGCCTCGCAGGCGGCCACCTCCTCCCCCAGCTGGGCCAGGTCCGCCGCCAGGATCGAGGGGGCGAGACGGGTCACCGGCCGGCCGCCGGGGCGAGCCGCCCGGCCGCCGCCCCATCGCAGAAGACCGTGCAGGCCGCGGCCCGCCGGACCACCCGCTGGGCCGGCCAGCGGTCGGGGTCCCACGCCCCCCGGACCACGGCCTCGAGCGCCTCGGCCTTGGCGGCCCCGGTCACCAGGACCCCGACCCACCCGGCCGCCGCCAGCTGCGCCCCGGTGAGGGTCAGCCGCCACGCCGCCTTCTTCTCGACCCACACCGCCTGCGCCGGCCCCGGGGCCTCCAGCGCCGGCCCCCCGGGGAAGAGGGAGGCCGTGTGGCCCTCCGGGCCCAGCCCGAGCAGGCAGCCGTCCAGACGGACCAGGCCGCCGGGCCCGAGGCCGGCCGCCACCTCCAGCCGCCGGCCGAACGCCGCCGCCACGGCGGCGGGATCGCGGTCGCGCCCGACGCCCCACCCGATGAACGCCGCTGGGGGACGGGGCAGGCGGTCGAGGAGGGCGCGCCGCACCATCGTCTCGTTCGCCTCCGCCTCAGTGGCCTCCGCCCAGCGCTCGTCACCGAGGCAGAGGACGACCCGCTCCCAGGCCAGGTCGGGCTCGAGGGCCAGCCGCGCGTACACGGGCTCGGGGGTGGTGCCGCCCGCCAGCGCCAGGATCGCCTGGCCACCTCCGGCCAGCACCCAGCGGAGCCGGTCGGCGCAGGCAGCGGCGGCCCTCCGGGCCAGCGCGCCGACGTCCGCCGCCACCACGACCTCGGGCCCCGACGGCGCGGCGGCCGCGGTCACTCGGGCTGGACGGCGTGCCCGCCGAACTGATTGCGCAGGGCGGCGACGACCTTGGCCGCGAACGAGTCGGCCTGGCGGGAGCGCTGGCGCATCATCAGCGAGAGGGCGAGCACGGGAGCCGGCACCCCGCGGGCGATCGCCTCCTCCACCGTCCAGCGGCCCTCCCCGGTGTCGTCGACGTACCCCCGGATCCGGTCCAGGTGCGGATCGGCGGCGAAGGCACGCTCGGCGAGCTCGAGCAGCCACGAGCGGACCACGCTGCCCTGGTTCCACAGGTGCGCCACCGGGCCCAGGTCGATCGGGTACCGGCCCGACGTGAGGATCTCGAAGCCCTCCGCGTAGGCCTGGAGCATCCCGTACTCGATGCCGTTGTGGACCATCTTCACGTAGTGGCCGGCGCCGGGTCCGCCGACATGGAGGTAGCCGTCGGGCGGGGCCAGGGTTCTGAAGGCGGGCTCGGCCGCCCGCACCGCCTCCGGCGCGCCCCCCACCATGAGGCAGTAGCCCACCGTCAGCCCCCAGACCCCGCCCGAGGTCCCGGCATCCACAAGGTGCAGGCCCCGTCGGGCGAGCCGCGCCGCGCGGCGGACCGAATCCTCGAAGTGGGAGTTGCCGCCGTCGACGAGCACGTCGCCGGCCTCGAGCTTCGGCTCGAGCGCTGCGATCGTCTCGTCGACCGGCGCGCCCTGGGGGACCATCAGCCAGATGACCCGGCGCGGGGTGAGGGCCTCCGCCAGGGCGTCGAGCGAGGCCGCGCCCGTCGCGCCGTGGGCCTCGGCGGCCCGCACCGCCTGCGGGCTCTGGTCGAAGGCGACGACCCGGTGACCACCTGCCTGCAGCCGCTGGACCATGTTGCCGCCCATCCGGCCCAGCCCCACCATTCCGAGCTCCATGCCGCCTCCTCGGCCGCCCCCGCGGGGACGGCGCGTTTCACTGCTGCCGCTAGGGGCGGGCCGCCGCGGCGGCGGCCGCCAGCACCTCCGCGAGCCGCCGGATCCCCTCAGCCGGGTCGGCCACGTGGACCCGGATCAGGCGCCGGCCCCGCTGCCGCAGGGCCAGGAGGTCGCCGAGCGCCTGGGCCGCCTGCAGGGTCGCGAAATCGTACGGCCGATCGGGGATCGTCGGGGCGTGGCGGTGGTCGGTCGTGATCTGGAGGAACGCGACCGTCTCGGGCCCCCCCTTGTGGAGCTGGCCCGTCGAGTGAAGGAATCGCGGCCCGTACCCGACGGTCACGGCGGCGCCGGTCGCGGCCCCCAACGCGGCCCGCAGGTCGGCCAGCGCCGCCGCCACCGGGGCCGTCATCGGCACGTAAGCCATCACCGCCACGTACCAGGGGGGGGCCACCCCCTCGCGCCAGCGCCGGACGGCCGTGGCCAGGTCGTCGCCCGCGACCCCACCGGTGAGGGAGAGGCCGTCCGCCACGACCTCGGGCGGGGGCTCCGGGAGGGGCCGGCCGGTCGCCACCTCGGCCAAGAGGCGAGCCGTGTTGTCCTTGCTCTCCTGGACGTTGGGCTGGTCGAACGGGTCGATCCCGAGGAGCAGCCCGGCCAACGCCGTGGCCACCTCCCAGCGGACGAACTCCGCCCCGAGATCGGCCGGGGTGGGGCACGTCAGGGTCGCCACCGGATGGCCCAGCGCCGCGAGCTCGCCGAACCGCTCGCGCCGCTGGGGATCCTCAGGGGTGGACCCGAGCCGCAGGTGGACGAAGCAGCGATCCGGGCCGAAGGTCTTCGGAGCCCCGAGCGGCTCATCGGCGACCGGCACCAGACCCCGTCCCGCCTTGCCGGTCGACTCCGCCAGCAGCTGCTCGATCCAGGCCGGGAACGCCGCCAGTCCAGCGTCGGCGACCAGGGTCACCTTGTCGCGCCCCACCCGGGCGCAGCCGGCGAGCCAGGCGGCAAGGTCCACGCCCGCGGCCTCAGCCCCGGGGCTCGGCGCCCCGACCGCCGCCGCCCGGGTGGCGCCGGCACGAAGGAGCCGCTCGACGTCCAGACCCATCACGGCGGCCGGCACCATCCCGAACGCGGACAGGGCGCTGTACCGGCCCCCGATCGTCGGGGTGGCGGACACGACCGCGTGGAACCCGAGCGAGCGGGCCCGATCCTCGAGCGGACTCCCGGGATCGGTGACCGCAAGGCAGCGATCGCCGGCGGCCTCGCCGACGGCGTCCACGAGCAGGCGGTGGAAGAAGGCGAGATGGGCGAGGGTCTCGGTCGTCGTCCCGCTCTTCGACGAGACCACAAGGCAGGTGCGGGACCCGTCGATCGCCGCAGCCACCGCCTGGACCTGGTCGGGATCGGTCGAGTCCACGACGACCAGATCGGGGAAGCCCGGCTGGGGGCCGAAGGTCTCGCGGAGCACGAAGGGGCACAGGCTGCTCCCGCCCATCCCGACCAGGACCGCGTGGCGGAAGCCGCCCGAGCCGGCGAAGCGCCGGAGCGCGGCAAGCGGCTCGAGCGCGGCGAGCTGGCGGGCGGGCTCGTCAAGCCAGCCGAGCCGCTCGGCGATCGCGCGGCGGACGGCTGGGTCGGCGCTGAACAGGCCAGCGTCGGACCTGGCCAGCCGTTCGGCCGCCCGCCGCTCCCGCAGCTCCCCGGCCGCTGCCACCACCGCCGACTGGAACGCCGGCGCCGCCGCGCCGG
>DAHUZI010000073.1 GCA_027306595.1 Candidatus Dormiibacterota bacterium
CGCCATCAGCAGCCCGACCGTCTCCCTGGGGGTCGTGGGGTCGACGGTGCCGACGATCGCCCCTCGGTACATCACGACGATCCGGTCGGCCAGCCCCATCACCTCGTCCAGCTCGGTGGAGACCAGCAGGACCGCGGTGCCCTGGTCGCGCTCCTCGACGATCCGGCGGTGGATGATCTCGGTGGAGCCGACGTCCAGCCCCCGGGTGGGCTGGGCCGCGATCAGGAGCCGCAGCGGCCGGGAGAATTCCCTGGCCAAGACGACCTTCTGCTGGTTGCCGCCGGAGAGGGTGGAGGCGGGCAGGTCGGGCGACGCGGAGCGGACGTCGAACTCGCGCACCCGCCGATCGGCGTTGGCGCGGACCGCGGCTGGGTCGAAGCGGAGCCCGCGGCCGAACGGCGGCCGGTCGTGGAGGTCGAGGATGAGGTTCTCCGCCACCGAGAAGCTGAGAACCAGGCCCTCACGCTGGCGGTCCTCAGGGATGTACCCGACCCCGGCCCGGAGCCGCTGGTGCGGCGAGGCCCGGGTGAGGTCGACGCCGTCGAGGACGACGCGCCCGGCCGTCGGGACCGCGAGCCCGAAGAGGGCGCGGACGACCTCGGTCTGGCCGTTGCCCTGAACGCCGGCGATGCCCAGGATCTCCCCCGCCCGGACCAGGAGGTCGACGTCTCGGACCGCGAGGCCGCCGCGCTCATCGGGGACGGTGAGGCCGTGCGCCTCGAGCACCACGTTCCCCGGCGCCGCCGGGGTCTTGGCGACCTCGAACGCGACCGCGCGCCCGACCATCATGGCGGCCAGCTGCTGGGCGCTGGTCTCGGCCGGCCTGGTGCTCCCCACCACCCGGCCCTGGCGCATCACCGTGACCCGGTCGCTGACCTCCAGGGCCTCGCCGAGCTTGTGGGTGATGAAGAGGATCGAGCGCCCGTCCGCCCGCAGGCTGCGCATGATCTGGAACAGCTCCACGGTCTCCTGCGGCGTGAGGACCGCGGTCGGCTCGTCGAGGATGAGGAGCTCGGCCTCGCGCACGAGCGCCTTGACGATCTCGACCCGCTGCTGCACGCCGACCGGCAGCCGCTCGACCACTTGGTCGGGGTCGACCGCGAGCCCGTAGCGCTCCGACTGGGCGGCGATCTCGCGGCGGGCGCGGCGGCGGTCCAGCAGCCCCAGCAGCCGGTGCACGGGCTCGGCCCCGAGCACGACGTTCTCGGCGACCGTGAACACCGGCACCAGCATGAAGTGTTGGTGGACCATCCCGATCCGCCAGCGAAGGGCGTCCTTGGGGCTGGTGAGGTGGACCAGCTGGCCGTCGATCCGCATCTCCCCGCCGTCCGCCCGGTAGAGGCCGTAGACGATGTTCATCAGCGTCGTCTTGCCCGCCCCGTTCTCGCCCAAGAGCGCGTGGATCTCGCCCGGCTCGACCGTGAGGTCGACCTCGTCGTTGGCGACGAGGTCCCCGAAGCGCTTGACGATCCGCCGGAGCTCGAGCCGCACGTCGCTCCCTGAGCAGGGTGATGCTGGATGAGGGGCCGGCCGCGGCGCCGGACCGGAGCCCGGCCGGGTCCGGGGCCCGGCTGGAGCCGGGCCCCGGGGGGCGGGATCAGAACTTGGTGTTGTCGGGGTAGCGCAGGGGGTTGACCGAGATCGTGCCCTTGATGATCCCCGCCTTGAGCACGTTCAGCATCCGCTTCACGCTCGCCGGGACCTTGTTGCGGAAGGTGTGGTAGGGCGACAGCGCGACCCCGTTGTTGGCCAGGGTGCCGTTGTAGTTGCCGCCCTTGAAGGTGCCGTGGGCGGCCGCCAGCACCGCCGCCTTGACCGACGAGACGATCCCCTTGGTGACGCTGGTGATGAAGATGCTGCAGTACTGGGGAGCGGAGATGCAGCCGTCGGTGTCCACCCATTCCATCGCGTACTTGGGTCCCGCCGCCTTGATGGCGGCGGCGGCCCCGAGTCCGACCGAGCCCGCCACCGGGAAGACGATGTCGGCCCCCTCGTTGATCATCGTCTGAGTGTCGAGCTTTCCGGCGGCGATGTTCGTGAAGCTGCCGGTGAAGGTGCCGGTGCTGGGATGGTTGGGGTCCCAGCCCAGGACCTTGACGTGGGCGTGCTGGTGGACGTTGTAGTAGCGCACCCCGGCAACGAAGCCGTTCATGTAGATCGTGACGGTCGGGATGTCGTCACCGCCGAAGGTCCCGACCTTGTGGGTCTTGGACATCGCCGCCGCCAGGTAGCCGCCGAGAAACCCGTCCTGGTCGGTCTGGTAGTGGAGCCCGAGCACGTTCTTGAGCGCGGGGCTGTACGTGTAGTCGACGATCGAGAAGCGCTGCTTGGGATTGGCCTTGGCCGCGTTCTGGGTCGCGGTCGCCATGAGGAACCCGACCGTGACGATGATGCCGCACTTCTGATGGATGAAGGCGTTGATGTTGGGGACGTAGTCGCTCGACGACGTCGACTGCAGGTACTTGACCGTGATCGCATGGTCGGCGGTGTGGGCGGCCTGCATCCCCTGCCACGAGGAGGCGTTGAACGAGCGGTCGTCGATGCCGCCGGTGTCGGTCACCATGCAGCCGAGGAAGTGGCCGTCCCGGGGATGGACCCCGCTCTCGGCGCTGGCGGCCGGCCGGCCGGCGCCGAGAGCGGCCGCGGCGACGGCCACGATCGCCGCCACCCCCGCGAGCCGGAATCCAGCTCCGGTCAGCCGCCGCCGGCCGGTCCCGCCAGCGGCGGCGCCCGCGTCGGGTCGTTGCAGAAGCCATCGGTTCATGACCGTCCTCCTCGGGGTGGTCGGGCCCCACCCCTGGCCCGCGCGACGCCCCCCTGAGTTGGTCGGACCAGCCCCAGCCGCGAGGCCAGAGGCGGCGGCGCCCCGTTCCGCTCGCCCGTCGCCCGCGCGACCGGCTCCAACTCCGACCACCCTCTGGGCTCGATCGATCGGCGGAGTGTAGCAGCGCGGATCGGTGGGCTCGCGGGGGAAAACACCCGCGGGCGCGAGCGTCCGCCCGCCGTGCTGGTCCCGCCCTCAGCGGTCCTGGAGGGCGGGCACGACCGCTCGGCCGTAGGCCTCGAGCGTCTCCAGCTGGCGGTCGTGCATGAGGTAGAGGGCGAAGTTGGTCACCCCCCGGGCCGCGAGATCGTGCAGCTTCTCGACGTGGGCGGCCGGCGGGCCGAGGATGCAGAAGCGATCGACCACCTGGTCGGGGACGAACGCGCTCGAGGGGTTGCCGGATCGCCCGTGGTGGGCGTAGTCGTAGCCGCGCCGGCCCTCGATGGACGCGGTGAGCGCGTGCGGCACCGCCCCGGAGTCGGCTCCGTAGCGGCGCACGATCTCGGCCACGTGGTTGCCGACCATCCCTCCGAACCAGCGCAGGTGCTCCCGCTGATGGGCGAGGTCCTCGCCCACGTAGGCGGGCGCCGCGACGCAGATCGCCAGGGCGTGGGGGTCGCGTCCGGCGGCCCGGGCGGCGGCGCGCACCATCTCGATCGCCCACCCGCAGATGTCAGGGTCGGCGAGCTGAAGGATGAGACCGTCAGCGACCCGGCCGGCGAGCGCCAGCGCACGGGGGCCATACGCGGCCATCCAGATCGGCGGCGCCGGTCCCTTGGCCCACTGGAGGCGGACCCGGTGGCCGCGGATGGTGGCGGCGTCGCCGCCAGCAAGCTGGCGGATCACCACGATCGCCTCCTCGACCTCGGCGAGGCTCGCCGGACGGGCCCCGGTGACCCGCACCGCCGAGTCGCCGCGGCCGATCCCGAGGACGGTGCGGGGGCCGAAGGCCTCGTCGAGGGTGGCCAGGCTCGACGCCGTCACGGTCGGGTCCCGGGTCATGGGATTGGTCACCATCGGGCCGACCGCGACTCGGCTGGTGGCGGCCAGGATCTGGGGGTAGATCACGAACGGCTCCTGCCAGAGCACAACCGAGTCGAATGTGAAGACGTGGTGGAAGCCGTGGGCCTCGGCGGCCCGGGCCAGCTCCACCGTGCGCCGCACCGGCGGGTCGGTCTGGAGGACGACGCCGAACTCCACCGCCCGGGCCCTCAGGCGACCGCGCGGGAGGGGCCGCGGGCCACGAACCGGCCGTCCCCGGGGCGGCCGACGTAGCGGCCGCCCTCGAGCACCACCCGACCGCGGAGCAGGACGGTCTCGGCCCCGCCGGTCACGGGCCGGCCCTCGTAGCAGGAGTAGTCGACCGCCATGTGATGGGTCGCCGCCGACAGGGTCCTCGTGCGCCCGGGGTCATAGATGACCAGGTCCGCGTCCGCGCCCGGGGCGATCGTGCCCTTGCGGGGGAAGAGGCCGAACATCCTGGCCGGCGCGGTCGCCGTGAGCTCCACCCAGCGGGCCAGGCCGAGGCGTCCCTCGGTCACCGCCTGGTGGAGCAGGTCGAGCCGGTGCTCCACCCCCGGCAGCCCGTTGGGGATCTTGGAAAAGTCCTCGCGCCCGAGCGCCTTCTGCTCGCGGAAGCAGAACGGACAGTGGTCGGTGGCCACCACCTGAAGGTCGCCGGTCGCCAGCCCGCGCCAGAGCGCCCGCTGGTGTTCGGGAGCCCGAAGGGGCGGGGAGCAGACGAACTTCGCCCCCTCGAAGTCCGGCCGGGCGAGGTCGTCCTCCGAGAGCAGGAGGTATTGGGGGCAGGTCTCCGCGAACACGGGCTCGCCCCGGTCTCGCGCCTCGGCGACCCGGTCCAGCGCCTCCGCCGCCGACAGGTGGACGATGTACAGGGCGCAGCCGGCGACCCGCGCCAGCTCGATGGCGCGCTCGGTCGCCTCGCCCTCGAGGATCGCCGGGCGCGTCGACCCGTGGAACCGGGGCGCCCGCTCGCCGCGGGCCAGCGCCTGGAGGACGAGCTGGTCGATCGCGATCCCGTTCTCGGCGTGCATCTGAATCAGCGCCCCGGAGCCGGCCGCTCGCTGCATGGCCCGCAGGATCTCCCCATCGGTGCTGTAGAAGACGCCGGGGTAGGCCATGAAGAGCTTGAAGCTCGTGACCCCCTCGGCCATGAGCCGGTCCATCTCGTCGAGGGCCTCGTCGGTGACCTCGCTGACGATCAGGTGGAATCCGTAGTCGCAGGCGCAGCGCCCCTCCGCCTTGGCCAGCCAACCCTCCAGCCCGGCGTGCAGCGACCCGCCCCGGGGCTGGATGGCGAAGTCGACGATGGTGGTGGTGCCGCCCCAGACCGCAGCGCGCGTGCCGGTCTCGAAGGTGTCGGACGAGCACGTGCCCCCGAAGGGCATCTCCATGTGGGTGTGGACATCCACCCCGCCGGGGATGACGTAGCGGCCGGTTGCCTCGAGGACGTGGTCGGCGCGGTCGGCGAACGCCCGGGCCAGCTCGGCATCGGGGGGAACGACGGCGACGATCAGCCCGTCCTCGACCAGGACCTCGGCTCGCGCCACGTCGCTCGCGCTGACGACCGTGCCGCCGCGCACGATCAGTCGCATGCGCCGCCCCGCGGGGATGGGGCCCCGATCACGGCTCGACCAGCGCCGGGTAGGCGTCGGGGCGCCGATCCCGGTAGAACGCCCAGACCCGCCTGGCCTCCTCCAGGATCGCCATGTCCAGCTCCCGGACGACGAGGGCATCGTCGCGGTCGGAGGCCGCCTCGCCGACCAGCTGCCCGCTGGGGTCGACGAAGTACGAGCCGCCGTAGAAGTCGTTGTCCCCGAGCGGCTCCCGTCCGACCCGGTTGATCGCCCCGACGAAGTACTGGTTGGCGACCGCGGCGGCCGGCTGCTCCAGGCGCCAGAGGTGGGCGGAGAGCCCGCGGCTCGTCGCCGAGGGGTTGAACACGATCCGGGCGCCGCCCAGGCCGAGCGCCCGCCAGCCCTCGGGGAAGTGGCGGTCGTAGCAGAGGTACACACCGATCGGGCCGACCGCGGTGGGGAAGACCGGGAAGCCGAGGTTGCCGGGGCGGAAGTAGAACTTCTCCCAGAACCCGTGCACCTGGGGGATGTGGTGCTTGCGGTACTTGCCGCAGTAGCGGCCGTCGGCGTCGAGCACCGCGGCGGTGTTGTAGAGGACCCCGGGCTGCTCCTCCTCATAGACGGGGACGATGAGCACCATCTGGGTCTCGCGGGCGAGGCCGCGCATCGCCTCGATCGTCGGCCCCTCGGGCACCCGCTCCGCCAGCCGGTAATGGGCAGGGTCCTGCACCTGGCAGAAGTAGGGGCCGTTGAACAGCTCCTGGAAGCAGAGGACCTGGGCCCCCGCACCGGCCGCCCGCCGAGCCAGGTCGACGCTGGCGCCAACCATCGAGTCGCGGTCCCCGGTCCAGTGGGTCTGGACCAGCGCGGCCCGCACGACGTCCGCCACCCGGGTCCCTCCTGTCGCCCGACCCGCTCGGCGCCGACTCTGGCACCGCGCCCAGGCGGTGTCAAGGCTGGGTCGGCGGCCGACGCCGCTCAGGCCGCGGGGACGCTGGGGAGGTAGGCGGGCGCCAGGCGAACCGCGAGCTGCCGCTCGACGGCGGCCGCCAGCGCCACCAGCCGCGCCTCATCCCAGGCGGCGCCGAGGAGCGTGAGCCCCACAGGCAACCCGTCGGTCGTCCCGATCGGCAGGGTGATGGCAGGGGTGCCGGCCACCGCCGCCGTCTGGTAGCCGGCCCCCCCGTGGGCGTCCCCGTTGACGAGATCGGTGCAGGGAGCGGGGCCCATGGTGGGGACGAGGAGCGCCTCGACGGTGTGGGTGCTGAGGGCGAGCTCGATCCCGCCCCGCCCCGCCCGTCGCCGGGCGCGGGCGCGGGCCCGGCGGTACCCGGGATCGGCCAGGCCATTGGTGGCCGCGGCCTGCTCGAAGAGCTCCTGGCCGAACCAGCGGAGCTCGGTGTCCCCGTGGCGGCGGTTGAACGCGATCAGCGCCTCGAGGCTCCTCGGGCATGCGTCGGGCTCGCCGGGACGCTGGCGCAGGTAGGCCTCGACGCCGTCCTTGAACTCGTGCAGGAGCACCGTGAGCTCGTCGGGGCTATCCCGCAGCCACCGGGCGGTCGGGATGTCGGCAGGGTCGACCACGACGACCCCGGCGGCGCGGAGCTCGGCCAGAGCCGCCTCGACCAGTCGGTCAGCGCGCTGGCTGTATCCGAAGTGCACGGCGCGGGCGACGCCGAGCCGGACCCCCGCGAGCTGCGGAGGTTCCAGGGTGGCGGCGGCGGTCGCGAGCGCCCCCGCGCGGCGGCCTCGGGTTGCCGGGTCGGCTGGGTCGCGCCCCGCCACGGCGTCAAGGAGCAGGGCGGCGTCCCGCACGGTGCGGGCCAGCGGGCCCACCGTGTCCTGGCTGGCGGCGATCGGCACGACCCCGCTGCGGCTCACCCGGCCCACCGTCGGCTTGATCCCGACGACGCCGCAGAAGGCCGCCGGGCAGAGGATGGACCCGTCGGTCTCGGTGCCGATCGCCAGCGGCGCCAGCCCGGCGGCGACCGCGGCCCCGGAGCCCGAGCTCGAGCCGCCCGGGCTGCGATCGAGGACGTGCGGGTTGCGCGTCTGGCCCCCCACCGCGCTCCAACCGCTGGCGCTGTGGGTGGAGCGGAAATTGGCCCACTCCGACAGGTTCGTCTTCCCCAGGACGATGGCCCCTGCGGTCCGCAGGCGGGCGACGCAGGCGGCGTCGGCGGCCGGTCGGGTGGTGGTGAGGGCCAGCGACCCGCACGTGGTGGCGGCCCCGGTCGCGGTGTCGCAGTTGTCCTTGACCAGGACCGGGACACCGTGGAGGGGGCCGCGGAGCTGGCCCCGCCGCCGCTCCGCGTCGCGGGCGACCGCCTCTGCCTCGGCGCGCTCGTCGACGGCGAGGACCGACCGGAGGTGGGGTCCGCCGCGGTCCAGCGCCTCCAACCGTCGCAGCAGCCCGGCGACGAGCTCAGCGGAGCTGAGCCGCCCCGAGGCGAGGGCTCGACCGATCTCGGCGACCCCGAGAGAGGCGAGCTCAGCCTCGGTCGTCGCCGGGTCGCGTGTCACGGATACGCCTCCCCCTCGCCGGTGGCGCCACGGGCTTCCGCTCGCCCGTCGCGCCCGCGGACCTGGTCCGCGGCCCGGATCATATCGGGAGGCGGCGCGGCGGGCGCAATCGGGTCAGCCGCCGGAGGCGACGTCGATGCTCACCCGCCGGCCGGTCTCGATGCCGCCGAAGAACCACGCCACCGCCCCCGCCAGCCCGATCGCCCAGACGATCAGGCTGAAGAGGATGAGCCCGGAGGCGTTGAAATGCTGGGTGATGTAGATGGTCGCGATGTAGAGGCCGATGCTCACGAAGCGGACCGCGGCGGTATAGGTTCCGCGGCGGCGTGTCGACCAGACCTCGCCCTTGAGGGTGTCCTCGGTGAGGTAGGCGACGTTGACGAAGACGTTGAGGGCGACGAGGAGCACCCAGAAGAGGCCGAGGCTCGATGACCACGCCGACTTGGTGACCAGGATCACCAAGGTGAGGGCGAAGGAGCCCAGGTAGCCGGCCAGGAGGAGCTGGCGCCGGCTCAGGCGGTCGGCCCAGAAGCCGAAGAATCCGCTCACGAACCCGGTCGCGGTGGCGACCAGGAGGATGGTCGCGGTCAGGGTGGGGAAGTGCTCGGGGCCGAGGACGTAGGTCATGAGACCGAACCCCGCGGTCCCCGCGAAGGCAGTGGCGGTGGTGGCGAAGAGCCGGAGCGAGAGCGGGGCGCGGCGCCGGGGCGCGGCGGTGTCGGCCGCCGGCACCGAGGCCGCCGCGGCGGCCTCACGGGCCGCCCATTCAGCCGCGCCGTAGTAGCGGTCGATCTCGGCGCGGGCGCGCGCCTCCAGGCCGCGTGACCGCAGCCAGCGAATCGACTCCGGGGTCCGCGACCGGGCCGCGAAGAGCACCACGAGGACGACGAGGAAGGTCGCGGCGATCATGCCCCGCTCGAAGGGCACCCCGTGCGAGGCGCTGGCCAGGGAGACACCGGCGAGGATCAGCCCGCCGAGGTTGATGCCGTTGATCTCCAGCATCATGGTCTTGCTCCGGTGCCGGTTCGGCATCACCTCGTGCGACGCCGTCATGATCGTGTTCATCTCCCCGCCAGCGGCGAACAACATGATGGCGAGGAAGCCGAGGATGAGCCAGTAGGTGCCGCTGAACGTGAGGCCGACGGCCCCGATCCCGTACAGGGACATCGTCAGGTAGAAGGTGGCCTTGCGGCCGACGCGATCGGACAGCGGCCCGGCGACGGCGATCCCGATGATGAGCCAGATCGGCGCCCAGGACAGGAGCAGCGACCGCAGCGTCGCGGGCATCGTCACCCATCCGGTGGCGATCGACGCCATCCCGAAGATGTACGCCTCCAGCACCATCCCGAGGACGAAGGAGGTGAAGTTCCAGCTGTCGGTGGGGATCCAGCGCTCGCGCGCCGACGCCCGCTGGCCGGCGGCCCACCCGATGGTCGTCATCCCCTCCCCCCTCCGCCGACCCGACCGCCGCCGGCCGGGCGCGGCCCGATCCCGACCGGGTGCCACCGTACCCGCCGGCCGGGTTGCCCGTCAACGCGGACCGCTCGCCGCGGGCGGGGGCGGGGTCAGACCTGGATCGGCACCACCCGTCCAGCGGTGACGTCGACGAGCCCGCGGTCGGTCAGCTTGAGGGCGGGGATCACCGACAGGCAGAGGAAGCTGAGGGCCATCGCCGGCCGCTGCAGCCGACAGCCGAGCGCGGCGGCGGCGGCGTCCAGCGCCCGTAGCTGCGCCGCGACGTCGGTCGCGGGGGCGGTGGACACCAGGCCGGCGACCGACAGGGGCACCGCGGCCCGGACGACGCCCCCGGTGGCGAGCGCCAACCCCCCGCCCTGGCGCACGACCTGCTCGATCGCGCAGCGCAGGTCCGCGTCGTCGGCCCCGACGGCGAGCAGGTTGTGCGCGTCGTGGGCGACCGTCGACGCGATCGCTCCGGCTCGCAGCCCGATCCCGCGCACGAGCCCGAGGCCGACGCGCCCGCTGGCGTGGTGGCGCTCGAGGACGGCCATCTTGAGGAGGTCACGGCCGGGGTCGGCGACGAGCTCGCCGTCGCGGTGGGGAGCGGGTTCGACCAGGTGGGACGTGATGAGCTCGCCGTCCCGCACCCCGATCACCGAGGCGGATCCCGGTCGACCGGGGATCCGCAGCTGGCCGGGGCCCAGGTCGCGGACGTGGACGCTGGCGCGGGTGCCCGCCTGCTCGTCGCGTCCGACCTCGAAGCAGGCCTGGCCCGCCTGCGCCACGCGCACCCCGGCCTTGTACACCGCCAGCACCTCGAACGTCGCCAGGTCGTCGACGACGCAGAGGTCGGCCAGGTGCCCGGGGGCGACCACGCCGCGGTCGCGCAGCCCGAGGTACTGGGCGGGCTGGATGGTGGCACAGCGAACCGCGTCCACCGGGTCCAGCCCGCCGCGGACCGCCTGGCGCACGATCGCGTCCACATGCCCGTGCGCGAGGAGATCCTCGGGGTCGCGGTCGTCGGTGCAGAACATCGCCCGTGAGGGGCGGAGCTCGCGCAGCACCGGCAGGAGGGCGGCAAGATTGCGGGCGGCCGATCCCTGCCGGACCATGAGCCACATTCCCAGCCGCAGGCGTTCGCGCGCCTCCTCGGCGGTCGTGCACTCGTGGTCAGACATGATGCCGCTGGCCGCGTAGGCGCAGAGGTCCCGGCCGCTCAGGCCAGGCGCGTGCCCGTCGACGAGCCCACCGCGTCGGCGCGCCGCCTCGATCTTGGCGAGGACCGGCTCGGCGCCCGCCAGCACGCCCGCCATGTCCATCACCTCCGCCAGCCCAAGGACCCGCTCCTCGGCGAGGAGGGGCAGGAGGTCCGCCACCGCCAGGGGACCCCTCGGGCTCTCGAACGGTGACGCCGGCACGCAGGAACTGAGCATGACGAAGGCGTCGAGGGGGAGCCCGCGCCCGCTCGCGAGCACGTGGCGGATCCCGTCGACCCCGAGCACGTTGGCGAACTCGTGAGGGTCGAGGACGACGGAGGTGGTCCCGTGGGGGACGGCGGCCCGACTGAACTCGGCAAGGCCGAGCATCGTGCTCTCCAGATGCATGTGGGCATCGATGAGGCCGGGGACAACGACCGCCTGGCCAAGGTCGTGCTCGCGCACGCCCTCATAGCCGGAGCCGATTGCGACGACGTGGCCGTCCTGGACGACGACGTCCCCCGCGAGCAGCTCACCGGTGACGACGCTGAGCACGCGCGCGTTGCGGAGCACGAGGTCAGCCGGCCGCGACCCCCTCGCGGCCGCGATCCGCTGGGCGAGTTGGATGGCGGGCCCTCATCTCTTCGGCCGGCTGCGGCTCGACCCGGACCGCCAGCCGGGCGCGCCCGCGGCGAACCCGCCGCCCGGGACCTCCCGCGAGTATATCCTCGCCCCGCCGCCCGCCTTGGTGCCGGCCAGCCCCGGTACCGCACTGCGCCCCTATATGCCCATATAGCCATATGCCACATGTGCCATGTTGGGTTGCGAGAGGCGGGCCCGCGGCCCGCGGCGACTCAGAACCGCGAGGTCACGACCTTGCGGCGGGTGAAGAACTGCACCCCGTCGAGACCGGTGGCGTGGAGATCGCCGTAGAAGGAGTCCTTCCACCCGGCGAAGGGGAACATCGCGACCGGGGCGGCGACCCCGATGTTGACCCCCAGCATCCCAGCCTGGACGCCCTCCCGCCAGCGTCGCGCGGCCCCGCCGCTGGTGGTGAAGATGCTGGCGGCGTTGCCGAACCGCGAACGGTTGACGACCGCGAGCGCCTCGTCCAGCGACGCGGTGCGGATGACGCTGAGGACGGGCCCGAAGATCTCCTCCTGGGCGATGGACATGCTCGGCGCGACATGGTCGAAGATCGTGGGGCCGAGGAAGAAGCCGCCCGAGCCGAAGGCCGCCGTCGCCGACTGGCGGCCGTCGCAGACCAAGGTCGCCCCCTCGAGGAGCCCGGCCTCGATGTAGCCGGCGACGCGGCTGCGGCTGTCGTCCCGGATGACCGGGCCCATCCCGGTCTCGGGGTCGGCACCGGGCCCGACCCGCAGCCCGGAGCACGCCTCGGCCAGGGCGGGGATCACGCGGTCGGCCGCCTCACCGACCGCGACCACGACGCTGCCGGCCAGGCACCGCTGCCCGGCCCCGCCGAAGGCGGACGACATGATGGCGGGGACGGCGACGGCGAGGTCCGCGTCGGGCATCACGACGAGGTGGTTCTTGGCCCCGGCCAGCGCCTGGACCCGCTTCCCGCTCGCCGAGGCGGTGCGGTACACGTACGTGGCGACCGGCTGCGAGCCGACGAACGACACCGCTCGGATGCCCGGGTGCTCGCAGATCGCCGTCACCACCTCGCGGGCGCCGTGGACGAGGTTGAGGATCCCGGGGGCGAGCCCCGCAGCCTCGAAGAGCTCCACGATCCGCACGGCCGAGTTGGGCGTCCGCTCCGACGGCTTGAGCACCACCGCATTGCCCGCCGCTATCGCGATCGGCAGCGTCCACATCGGGACCATGAGCGGAAAGTTGAAGGGGGTGATGATCCCGCACACGCCGACCGGGTAGCGGATCTCCTCGCAATCGATCCCCCGCGAGACGTCCGCCAGGACGCGGCCCATCATCAGCGTCGGCATCCCGCAGGACAACTCGACCACCTCGAGGGCGCGTCGGACCTCGCCCTGCGCGTCGGCCCGGGTCTTCCCGTTCTCGCGCACGATGAGATCGCGGAGCTCAGCCGCCTGCGCCTCCATCAGCTCGCGGAGCCGATAGCAGACCCGGACGCGCTCGGCGACCGGCGTGGCCGCCCAGGCCGGCTGGGCGGCTGCAGCCGCCTGGACGGCCGCGTCGACGGCAGCGCTGTCCGAGAGCGGGACCCGCGAAATGAGAGCGCCGGTGGCGGGATCGGGCACGTCCAGGAGCGGCGCGCCGTCGGGCTCCTGCCACGCCCCCCCGATGCGGTTGCGAAGGATGGGGGCGGTGACAACAGCCATAGCGCTGGCCTCCTGTGGACGGCTGTCGTGGCGGGTGGCCCGCCCGATCGCAGCCGGTCATCGAGCGTAGCGCCTCGGGTCGGGCCGGGCAAGGCGACGGTCGCTTCGTGATCCGCGTGCGAGCCGGCCGATGTTTCACGTGAAGCAATGGCGCGCGGCCGACCGCGAGTGTTTCCCGTGAAACACATCCGCCCGCACGCGTCCGCCCTTCGTATACTGGCCGGGTGCTGAGGCCCCGGATCCTCACGATCAGCAACCAGAAGGGCGGGGTCGGCAAGACCACCACCACGGTCAACCTCGGTGCGGCCCTCTGCGAGCGGGGTCGCCGGGTCCTCATCGTGGACACGGACCCCCAGGCGAACGCGACCTCCGGACTCGGGTACCCGGCGGGAAGCTTCGAGCGCTCCGTGTACGACGTGCTGGTGCTCGGCCAGCCGTTGCCGGACACCATCCTTCCGGTGCCATCGGTCCCCGGGCTCAGCCTGGTTCCGGCGTCCCTCGCTTTGGCCGGGGCCGAGCTCGAGCTCGCCGACCTTGCCCGTCGCGAGTACCGCCTCCGCTACGCGCTCGAGGCGATCGCCGGGTATGACTACGTTCTCATCGACTCCCCGCCGTCGCTCGCCCTCATCACCGTCAACTGCCTGGTAGCGGCCGACGCAATGCTGATCCCCCTCCAGTGCGAGTACTACGCCCTTGAGGGCCTCTCCCTCCTCACCCACACCCACGGCCTCATCACCCAGGAGCTCAACCCCGGCCTCGAGCTCGCCGGAATCGTCATGACCCTCTTCGACCCGCGGACCCTGCTCAGCGCCCAAGTGGTCGCCGAGGTGCGACGGCGGTTTCCAGAACAAACGTTCGCTACTCTGATCCCGCGCACGGTCCGCCTCAGCGAGGCGCCCAGTCACGGCCTCCCGATCACTCTCTACGACCCCTCCGGCCGCGGCTCCACCAGCTACCGCGCCCTCGCCGACGAGCTCCTCGCCCGCGACGCCCTGGTGGCCGCGTGAGCACCCCCGACGAGGCCGGGCTCGCCGGCCCCCTCCCGCACCCTGCCGACCCGCCCGATCTCAGCCCGCTCGGGCCACCCCCCGCGTTCGCCTCGCGGCCCCCTCGGCGGGGCCTGGGACGCGGGCTGGACAACCTCATCCCCACCGGGGCCCCCAGCCTCGCCACCGGGTTCGGCGCGCCCGGGATCCGCGACCTGCCCGTCGCCTGGATCATCCCCAACGCCCACCAGCCGCGCAGCGAGTTCGATGAGGCCTCCCTCGACCAGCTGGCCGACTCCATCCGCCGCTACGGCGTCCTCCAGCCGATCGTGGTCGAGCCGGACGGCGGCGAGCGCTTCCGGCTCCTCGCCGGTGAGCGCCGCTGGCGGGCCGCCAAGCTCGCCGGGCTCACCCGGATCCCCGCCACGATCCGGGCCGTCGGCGAGGATCGGGTGGCCCTCGAGGTCGCGCTGGTCGAGAACCTGGTCCGGGACGACCTCTCGGCGCTCGAGGAGGCGCGGGCCTACGCTCGGCTCTGCGATGAGTTCGGGCTCACCCAGGAGGCCGTGGCCGAGCGGGTTGGGCGCAGCCGATCGGCGGTCGCCAACACCCTGCGCCTGCTCAACGCGATTCCGGAGGTGCACGCCGCCCTGGTGGCCGGGTCGATCTCGGCTGCCCACGCCCGCACCCTGGTGGCGCTGGAGCAGCCCGAGCTCCAGCGCCAGGCGCTCCGGCAGGTCCTCGACCACCAGCTGTCTGTGCGCGCCACCGAACGGCTGGTCGGACAGGTCCGGCGCCGGGGCGGCGACCCCCCGGCGCCGGCGCGCACCGTGCCCGCGGCCCGTCCCCTCGCCGACGTCGAGGAGGCGCTGAGCCGCTCCCTGGGCACGCGGGTCACGCTCCACGCGCGCGCCGGCGGCGCCGGCCGGATCATCATCGACTACTTCACCGCCGAGCAGCTGGACGGGCTCTGCGAGCGGCTCCACGTCGACCTCTGACCGGCGGCGGCCGGCCTGCCTCTGCGTCCGACCGGCGCCGACTTCGGCTGGGGACGGGCGGCTTCCCCCGCCGAGCGGCCCGCGGGCCATTCGTATACTCTCGCGGTGCCCGTGGAATCCCCGCAACGCCCGCCGTGGGCCGCGGAGACCGCGCCGGGCGACCAGCGACCCGCCCTCGGCCGGCGCCGCGCCTGGATCCGGGACGTGGTCGAGCTGGTGGTGCTGGCCGCCCTCATCTACCTCGTCATCACGTTCGTGGTCCAGACCGTGCACGTCGAGGGCGAGAGCATGGTCCCGACCCTCCACAACAACGACCTGCTCGTCGCCGACAAGATCACCCTCGATTTCGGCGGACCCAGCCGGGGCGAGATCGTCGTCATCAAGCCCCCGATCAGCAGCCCCACCGACTTCATCAAGCGCGTCATCGGGCTGCCCGGGGAGTGGATCCGGATCGCGCCCAGTACCAACGGGGTGGGCCACGTTTACATCGACACCCATCAGCCGATCGGCCCCGTGGGGGGCGAGTTCCTGCGCGAGCCGTACATCAACGGCGTCTGGCGGCAGGAGGTCCTCTGCTGCACCAACGGTGGCGAGGCGTCGCCCACCCTGCCGCCGAGCGGGCGCTGGGCGCACATTCCGAAGAACGACTACTTCGTGATGGGCGACAACCGCAACGTCTCCGAGGACTCGCGCACCTTCGGGTGGGAGCCGCGCAGCGGGATTGTCGCGGTCGCGCGCTTCCGATTCTGGCCGCTCAACCGGATCGGCGGGCTGCCGGGCCCGCTGCCGACCCTGGTGCCGTCCACCGCGCTCACCCTGGCCCCGGTGGCGGTGCGGCGCCGACGCCGACGCCGCGCCCCCTGACCCCATGCCCCCAGCGGTGACCGGGGCGGCGCTGGCCGCCGCGCCCGACCCCCTCAAAGCGATCGCCGACCTCGCCATCACCGCCGCCGCCCCCGAGCTCCTTGCGCTGAGCCACCGGCTCAACGACGAACCCGAACTGGCCTTCCAGGAGCACCGGGCGGCCGGCTGGATCGCCGACGCCCTCGGAGCCTACGGCTTTGCGATCGAGCGCGGGACGGCCGGTCTGCCCACGGCGCTCACGGCTCGCAGCGGCACCGGTGCGCTCGTCATCGGGCTCTGCGCCGAGTACGACGCGCTGCCCGAGATCGGGCACGCCTGCGGCCACAACGTGATTGCCGCAGCGGCCGTGGGCGCGGCCCTGGGCCTGGCCCGGGTCGCCGACGCGGCCGGCCTCACCGTGCAGCTCCTCGGCACCCCCGCCGAGGAGGCGGGCGGAGGCAAGGCGCTCATGCTCGAGCGGGGCGCGTTCGCCGGGATCCATGCGGCGATGCTGGTCCACCCAGGGCCGTTCGGGGTCGATTCGGTCCCCTGCCGTGCCCTCGCCTGTGCCGGTCTCACGGTCACGTACCAGGGGCTGGCGGCGCACGCGGGCGCCCATCCCGAGCGCGGGCGGAACGCGGCCGATGCCGCCACCGTCGCCCAGGTGGCGATCGGGCTCCTGCGGCAGCAGATGAACCCCCACGACCGAGTCCACGGCATCGTGACCGCCGGGGGTGCCGCGGCCAACGTCATCCCCGACCACGTCACCCTCGCCTACACCCTGCGGGCGCCGACCCTGGCCGCGCTGCGGCGGCTGGAGCGACGCGTGCTCCGGTGCTTTCGAGCCGGCGCGCTGGCGACCGGCTGCCGGGTCGCCGTCACCCACGACGAGCCCGCCTACGCCCACTTCGAGGGCGATCGGGACCTCGAGGCCCTCTACACCGCCAACCTCGTCGCCATCGGCGGCCGGCCGACCCCGGGCCCGGACCACCCGCCCGGGTTCTCGACCGACATGGGGAACGTCTCGTTGGCGCTGCCGGCCCTCCATCCGACGGTGGGCATCGACGCGGGCGACGCCGTCAACCACCAGGCGGCGTTCGCCGCCCACTCCCGGGGGCCCTCCGCCGACGCCGCCGTGCTCCGCGGCGCCCGAGCGATGGCGCGGACGGCGATCGACGCCGCCCTCACCGCCCGGGTCCGGGCCCGCCTCCTGGCCGGCCGCCGCCGGACCTGAGCGGCGCCGCCGGTCGCTAGGCGATCGCGCGGCCGAAGCGGCGCACCGCCCAGAAGAGGCAGACGACCGCCAGCCCCACGAAGATCGCCACCCCCTCGATCACCGAGGGATCGCCGAGGTGGTCCAGGAAGATGGCGCGCGCGGCGGTGACCGCGTACGAGAGGGGGTTGACGGCGGCGATCGCCCGCAGCCAGGCGGGCGCCAGGGAGAGCGGGAGGAGGACGCCGGAGAGCAGGAGGAGCGGGAGCGACGCCGTGAAGATGAGCGGCGCGTACGAGTTCTCGTCCCCGAGCCAGAGCGCCAGAGCGTAGGCGATCGACCCCATCGCCAGGCCGATCAGGGCGACCAGGGCGAGCATGATCAGGATCCCGGGCCCGTTGATGCTGAGCCCGAAGGGGACCGCGACCGCGATGAGGATCGCCGACTGCACGAGCAGGGTGCAGATGTCGCGGAGGACCCGGCCGAGGAGGAGGGACAGGCGGCTGGCGGGGGTCACCCGGAGGCGCTCGATGACGCCGGCGCGCAGGTCGGCGATCAGGCCGAACCCGACCCCGTTCGCTCCGAAGAGGCCCAGCTGGATCAGCAGGCCTGGGACGAAGACGTTGTAGGCGCCGCCCCGGGGGAAGCCGGGGGTGGAGGCGATCGACTTCAGAAGCGGCGCGAAGAGGAGCAGGTAGAGCAGGGGCTGGACCGCGCCGATCGCGACCCAGGCCGGGTTGCTGATGAAGATGCCGAAGTAGCGGCGGAACACAAGGCCGGTGTCGCGGACGGTCTTCATCTCAGGCTGCCGCCTCGCGCAGCTGTCGGCCGGTCTGGCGCAGGAAGACGTCGTCGAGGCTCGGCCGGGTCAGGGTGAGCGACTGGAGCTCGATGCCGGCGGCGTCCAGGGTCCGAAGCAGAGCCGGCGTCGCGGTCTCGCCCCGGTCCACGAAGCACCGCAGAGTCCCCTCGCCCGCCGTCACCTCGCGCACGCACGGCTGGCGGGCGAGGAGGTCGACCGCCGCCTGGGGATCGCCGCCGACCCCCAGGGTCACGACATCGCCCGCGATCTGCCGCTTGAGCTCAGTTGGCGTTCCTTCGGCCACGATCCGCCCGTGGTCGATGATCGTGAGGACGTCGCACAGCTGGTCCGCCTCGTCGAGGTAGTGGGTGGTGAGGAAGATCGACGTGCCCTGGGCCCGCAGTCGGCGGACCTCCTCCCAGAGGTGGGCCCGGCTCTGGGGGTCGAGGCCGGTCGTGGGCTCGTCGAGGAAGAGCAGGGGGGGGCGGTGGACGAGCCCGAGGGCGATGTCGAGCCGGCGGCGCTGGCCGCCGGAGTAGCTCTTCGAGCGGCGATCCGCGCAGTCCGTGAGTTCGAGCGCCGCGATGAGTTCGGCGGCGCGGCTCCGCGCCTCGGCGGCCCCCATGCCATAGAGGCGGCCCTGGAACTCGATCTCGCGGCGCCCGGTGACGGCGACGTCCGTGCCCCCCGCCTGGCTCACGTAGCCGATCCGCTCCCGAACCCTCCCCGGCTCGCGGCGCAGGTCGCAGCCGGCCACGGTCGCTTCGCCGCCGGTCGGCGGCAGCAGGGTCGCCAGCATCCGGAGCGTGGTCGTCTTGCCGGCCCCGTTGGGGCCGAGAAACCCGAAGATGGTGCCGGCCGCCACCCGCAGGTCAACGCCGGCCACCGCCTCCACGGTGCCGCGGCGGCCGCGGAACGTGCGGCGCAGGCCGCGCGTCTCGATGATCGGCGCGTCGTCCGCAACCGGTCGCGGTGGATGGGTCATGCGCCGTCGCCTCCGTGGGTCGGGAGATGGAGCAGGGGGTCGGCCGGGGATTGATCGGCGGCGGGGCCGGGAGGAGGCCACTCCGCCTCCCCCGGCCGGCCCCTGTCGACGGTGAGCGCCCCCCGCTCGAAGTCACCGGCGATCGCGGCCGCCCACTCGAGCTCAGCCCGCAGGCGCGCACGGGCGGCCTCAAGCTCCAGGAGGACGAGCCGGGGGAGGTTGAGGTCGGCCTCGAGCTGCTCCTGGGCGGCCGCGAGGGCCGCGACCTGGCCGCGGAGGGCGACCGTTCTGAGCCGGAGCGCCCGCGCCGCGGCAGCGGCGGGCAGGTAGCCGAGCAGGCTCACCGCCCCCTCGATCGCGGGCGCCTCCGGCAGCGGCGTCTCGACCAGGCCCATCAGCCAGCGCGGCAGCTCGTCCCGGCCTGCGGGCGTGATCCGGTAGATCGTGCGCTCCGGGCGCCGGCCGCACCGGCTGGTCTCGGCCGGCTCCACCCACCCCGCCGCGGTCAGCCGCTGGACCGCCCGGTAGAGGGCGCGGGCGCTGCCGAGGGCGTGGGTGATGCGCCGGTCCCGGATCGTCTGCTGGATCGCGTAGGGGTGGTGGGGTCCCTCGCTCAGCAGGGCGAGAACGGTGAGGGCGAGGAGGTCCCGTGACGGCCCGCAGTTATTGTCCATCGCCATAGTGCTCCGAGCACTATATCAGCCAGGGGCCTCATTACCGGCCGGCCGGCCGCGCCCGGATTCGCTCAGGCGGGTCCGTGGATCCAGCGCTCGTGATCTCGGCCCCACTCGACCAGCTCGTCAGGGCCGAAGAAGAGGGCGATCTCCTCCTCCGCCCGGTTCGCGCCGTCCGAGCCGTGGATCACGTTCTGCCCGAGGTCGATGCCGAGATCTCCGCGGATGGTGCCCGGGGGCGCGGCCTGCGGGTTGGTCGGCCCCATCATCGTCCTGACGAGGGCGACGGCGCCCGGGGCCGTCCACACCATCGCGACCACCGGGGAGGAGGTCACGAAGGCGACCACCTGGTCGAAGAACGGCTTGGTCCGATGCTCGGCGTAGTGCCGCTCGGCCACCGCCCGATCGATTCGAAGCAGCTTGAGCGCCATGAGCCGGAGCCCGCGCCGCTCGAAGCGCCCGATCACCTCCCCGACCAGGCCGCGCTGGACACCGTCCGGCTTGACCAACACCAGGGTCCGCTCCATCATCCGCTCGCCTCCCATGCCGTCTCCGAACCGGCTCCGAGCGCCACCCGGAAGGGCTCGGCGTCCCGGAGCGGGCCCACGATCGCCGCCCGCACCGCGCCGGCCCCCAGCAGCCGGCCGGCCAGCTCACGCACGGCGTCGGCGTCCACCGCCTCGATGGCGTCGACCAGCTCGCCCGGCGAGCGCGGGGCCCCGAGCAGGAGCGCCTGCTGCCCGACGAAGTCGCTGACCGAGCTGGTGCCCTCGACCCCGAGGAGGAGTCGACCCTTCAGGTACTCGCGCACCTTGCGCAGCTCGGACTCGGGCACCTGCTCCTCCGCGAGGCGGGTGAACTCAGCCCAGGCCGCGGCGACCGCCGCCGGAAGCTGCGCCGGCTCGGTCGCGACCGCCAGGACCAGCGCCCCGCTGTCGCGGAACCGCACGGTGAACGAGCCGACGTCGTAGGCCAGCGCCCGCTCCTCGCGCAGCTCCAGGAACAGGCGGCTGCTCATCCCCTCGCCCAAGACCCCGTTCAGCACATCGAGCGTGGTCCGGTCGGGGTCGAGGTACGACGGAGCCCGAAGCGCCACCTGGCAGTGCGCCTGCTCCGTCCGCCGGTGGCGCAGGTGCACCGCGGTCCCGGCCGAAAGCGCTCGGGCGGCGGCCGGTCCGCGACGATCGGCTGACCCTGGCTCCGGCTCCCCCGGCGCGCCCAGGAGCGCCGCCAGCCGCACCTCGACCTCGGCCGCGACCGTGTCGGCGTCGATCGCGCCGGCGACGCTCACCACCAGCCCCCCCGGTCGGTAGTGGCGACGATGGTGGCGCTCCAGATCGGCTACGGACACGCGGCGCACGCTCGCCGCCGTCCCGCCCGGATCGCGCCCGAGGGCGTGGCCCGGCCACACGGCGGCCTCCAGGTCGACGCCCACCTGGTCCTGGGGCTGGTCACGGACCATCCGCAGCTCCTCGAGCACGACCCGGCGCTCCTTCTCCAGCTCAGCGCCGTCGAGCCGGGGAGCGAACACGAGGTCGAGGAGCACCTCGACGGCGCGGCCGACGTGCGCCGAGGGGACCTTGGCCCAGAAGACGGTCGCCTCCTTGTCGGTCGCGCCGTTGAGGGAGCCGCCGACCCCCTCGATCGCCTCGGAGACGGCGCGGCCCGTGGGGAAGCCCCGCGTCCCCTTGAACACCATGTGCTCGAGGAGGTGGGAGGCGCCGGCCAGGGCCACCGGCTCGTGGCGCGACCCGACCCCGAGCAGGATCGTGACGGTCGCCGAGGCCCGCTCGGCCATCGGGGTGAGGAGCAGGCGGGCGCCGCCGGGAAGCGGCCGCTCCTCCCACCGGACGGTCGGCGCCGCGGGCGGCGCGGACCGCAGCGCAGCGAGCCGCGCCCGACGGATCACGCCCGTTCGTTCCGATCCTGGACGCGCGCCAGGGTCAGGGCGTAGCCGACGTCGAGGCCGAGCGCGTTGCCCTCGATCACGATCCCGTTGAGGATGTTGTGCTCGCGCCACTCGACGATGTACTCACCGTAGGTCACGCCGGCCGCGGTCCGCTGGCCGGTGAACGCCAGCGCCGCCTGCCCGACCCGACCCGCCGACAGCTGCGTGTCGCCGGCGGCGACCAGGCCGGCGGCGGCGCGCCCCAGAGCGGCCGCGGCTTCCGCCGCGGTGCGGTATTGGGTCGCCACGCTCTGGATGATGACCGGCCCGACCGCCGCCGACACGAGAACGGGCCGGTCGAAGTCCCGGGTGTAGCCCGTGATCCGCCCCTGGCGCTCCAGCGTCCGCAGCGCTGCGGGGCTCCCGCCGGCGACCGCCGGGTTCGACCGCCGCCCCGTGCCGGGGGTGGCCGTCTCCAGCTGGAAGCCCGGGTACGGCAGCTGGCCCAGCGACAGGACCAGCCGTGCCGGGTCGGTGCGGATGACCGGGGCTGCGCCCTGGGAGGCGCAGCCGGCCAGAAGCCCGCAGGTGAGGAGCGCACCGGTGGCCACCGCCGGCCGGGGAGTGGTCAGCGCCACATGCCCTCGCGGCCGGCGTCGTCCTGGCCAGCGTCGACCGTCCCAGCCGAGCCGGCGGTCGGCAGGATCGTGACGTAGCGGTCGGGGTCCTCGCCCTGGCTCTCGGTGCGCACCCCCTGGGCGTCGGCGAGGGCCAGGTGGACGGCCCGGCGCTCGTAGGGGGGCATCGGGTCGAGGGTCATCGGCTGGCCGGTCCGCCGAACCCGCTGGGCCCAGCGCAGCGCCATCGCCTCGACCTGCTCCTCCCGGCGGCGCCGGTAGCGGGCGACATCGACGATGACCCGCGGTCCGCCCCAGCCGGGGGTGGGCTCGCCGGGGGCGACCGCGCGGGTGGGCCCCAGCGCGAGGTTCACCACCGTCTGGAGCGCCCGCAGCGATTCGCCCCGCCACCCGATGAGGACCCCGAGATCCTCGCCCTCCACGTCGAGGACGAGCGGCCGAGCCGTCTGCTCCTCGCCGGGCACCGAGGCCGGCGGGGCGGGGACGCGGTGGGCGCTGACCGCGGCGTCGACCCCCATCCGGTCGAGCAGCCCGCGCAGGAAGTCGAGCGCGCGCGGCGCCTCGGCCGGCAGGGGCCGGACGGCCACCCGGGCCGCGCGACCCGCCAGGTGCTCCCCAGGGGCCGCGGGGAGTCCGGGGCTGATGACCTCGACCTCCACGAGCTCCGGCGCCCAGCCGGCCTCAGCGCACGCGCGGGCGACAGCCTCGGCGACGGTCGTGCCCGTGCCCTCCACCCGATCCGGTCCGGTCACTTCGCCCGTCCCCCCCGGCGCCGCCGCCGACCCCCGCTCCCCGCCCCGGCGGGACGCTCGCGGGGGCGGGCGGGGCCGGCTCCTCGACGGGCGCCGTTGGCGGCCGCGCGGGCCTGGGCGCCGCTGATCAGCCCCGAGCCCGCTCCGGCCCCCGCGCCCGCCACCACCGGGATGACGCCCCCTCCACGCGGGCGACCCGCCCCCGGGAACCAGGGGGGCACGGGCATCTGCCCCCAGCCGACGATGAAGTACTGCTGCACGATCATGACCAGGCTCTGGGTCACCCAGTAGAGCGCCACCCCCTGCTGGAAGTTCAGCGCCACCACCACGATGACCAGGGGCATGAGGTAGGCCATCTGAGAGCTCACCCGGTACATCTGGAGCTCCTGGTCGCTCATGTCAGGCCGCTGGGGCTGGACCATCATCTTCGTCTGCACGAAGGTGAGCGCGCCCGCCACGATCGGCACGATCAGCAGCTGCGGGTGCCCGAGGAGGTCCGACTCCAGCGGGGTCTTGGTCAGGTTGCCGATCCACAGGAAGTAGACCCCGCCGTGGAGCACCAGGGTCAGCTTGTGGATCGACCCGTACAGCGCATAGATGATGGGCATCTGGAGGAGGAGCGGGAGGCAGCCGGTCAGCTGGCCCAGCGGGTTGATGCCGTGTTCCTTGTAGACCGCCATCATCTCCGCCTGCTGCCGGCGCGGATCGCTCTTGTATTTCTTGCGGAGCTCGTTGAGCTGGGGGGCGATCCGCTGCTGCTCCTGTTGCAGCCGGCGCTGGGTCCGGATCTGATACCGGAAGAGCGGGAACAGCAGGCCCCGTAGGATCAGCGTGAGAGCGATCACCGCCAGGCCGAAGGCGCCGATGAGCCGGGTCGGACCGAAGGCACGGAACGCGTGGAAGAGGAACTGCAGGCTGACCGCGATCGGGGTGAGCAGCACCCAGAAGAAGATCGCGAGGATCGGGTTCGTCGGCGGCGGCAGCGCCGGATTCCAGCTGGCCGCGACGACCCAGCTAGCGTCCATGAATGTGCTCGTCCGGCAGCGGCACCGGATCGTACCCGCCGGGGTGGAAGGGATGGCAGCGCGCGATCCGGCGCACGCCCATCCACCAGCCGCGGCGGGCACCGTGCAGGCGGATGGCCTCGACCGTGTATTGGGAGCAGGTGGGCTGGTAGCGACACGAGCTGAGCAGACCGAGGAAGGGGCCGAGGGTCACCTGGTACACGCGCAGGAAGGCGAGCGACGCGCGGGTCACGCCGCCACCCCCCACCGTCGCAGGCCCTCGTCGACGGCCGCGGAGAGGCTGCGAGAGTCGGCCGCGAGCGCGGCGGGAGCCGCGATCACGACCAGGTCCCAGGAGTCCAGCCGGTCCAGCCGGGCAGCGGCCACCGCGCGCAGCCGCCGACGCAGACGGTTGCGGGCGACGGCGCCGCCGAGGCGACCGGCCACCGTGATCCCGACGCGGGGCCAGCCCAGACCGTTGTCCCGCCGCTGCATCCGGATGAGGGGCCCACCCACGAAGATCCGTGCCGCCCGGACCGCCGCGAACTCACGCGACCGGCGCAGGCGGTGGCGCCGCTTCACCGCACCGGCGCGGGTGTCAGCCGCCGTCGCCCCTTGCGGCGGCGGGCCTTGAGCACACGGACCCCGCCGGGACTCGACATCCGGATGCGGAACCCGTGGGTCTTGCGGCGGTAGCGCTTCTTGGGCTGGTAGGTACGCTTGATGGCAACGGCCTCCTCACCTGCGGCCTTGGGTCGGGTGGGCTCGAGGCACGCCACCGAGGACGCCGCGGGCGCGAGTGGCCAGCATAGCAGACGCCGAACGTGGCCCCACGACCACACCCCCGCTCGCCGGGAGCGGCGCTGCACCCCGGGCGATGGGGCCAGGGACCACTGCCGGGGCCGGTCCGGGCCGGGCGCCCCGCTGGTCGGCGGGGCCGGCCGTGTGCGAACGTTGCCGGGGTGGCCCCCCTCCCCGAGGTCGGCGTCCTCACCGGTCAGCTCGTTCGGCTCGAGCCGCTGTCGACCGACCACGAAGCGGGGCTCACGATCGCCGCCGCCGAGGACCGCTCCTCCTTCACCTACACGGCGGTTCCAGACGGGCGCGCGGCCATGGCCGCCGAGATCGGCCGCCTCACCGCGGCGCGCTGGGTCGGCGTCCTGGTGCCCTTCGCCCAGGTCCGGGTCGCCGACGGTCGGCCGATCGGGTTGACGACCCTCCGATCCGCGCGCCGCCGGACGCCGGCCACGCCCCCGTACGCGGTCGAGATCGGTGGCACCTGGCTGGCGGCGTCCGCACAGCGGACCGGCGTGAACCGCGAAGCGAAGCTCCTCCTCCTCACCTGCGCCTTCGACCACTGGGGCGTCGGGCGGGTGGACCTCACGACCGACGTCCGCAACCGGCGTTCGCGGGCGGCGATCACGGCGATCGGGGCCACCTTCGAGGGGGTCCTGCGCAGCTGGCAGCCCTCGCTCGCCGCTGGCGAGGCCGATCGCCTCCGCGACTCGGCGATGTACTCGATCATCGCCGCCGAGTGGCCCGGGATCCGGCGCGCGCTGACCTCGGGGATTGGGGCCGACGGCACGTCCTGACGCCACGGGGGGCTCGTTGCGCCCGCCGGATGCCGGTGCTATGCTCTCGACTCGCCGCCGGGGTCGGTCGGACCGGGTCACAGCACTGCGCCTCATTCCTCTGGTGCACCATGCCTCGCCGAAGGTTTCCACTGCTGTGCAAAAGGTGTGAATCGTGGTGTACGCGCGTTCGATCGCGCCCACCCGGGGGCGCTCTGAGGTCGGCAGCGCTCCCTGGCGCAACCAGGCGCCCAGGTGATCGACCCCGAGCAACTCTGGAGTGCCGCCCAGGACGAGCTCCGGGTCCAGGTGAGCCGGGCCAGCTTCGAAGCCTGGCTCAAGAACGCCCGGATCGTCGACGTCGACGAGGAGGGCCGCCGCGTCCGGATCGGCGTCCCGACCGAACTCGCCCGTGACTGGATCTCCGATCGCTACGCACCTCTGATCCGGGAGACCCTGGCGGCGATCCTCGCCTGGGAGGTGGAGGTGGACGTGACGGTGGCCCCTGCCAGCGCGGGCCTGCCAACCGGCCCCGCCGGGGAGGCCTCCGGCCCCCTGGAGCTGCCCCCGCCGCCCGGGCCCAGCCCCGCGCCGCGCGAGGCGGAGCGCGGGGGGATCGTCCTCGGCACCCTCAACCCCCGCTACACCTTCGGGGCCTTCGTCGTCGGCAACAGCTCGCGGCTGGCCCACGCCGCCAGCCGGGCGGTCGCGGACTCGCCGGGCCGCGCCTACAACCCGCTCTTCCTCTACGGGGGCGTGGGCCTGGGCAAGACCCACCTCATGCACGCGATCGGCCATCAGGTGCACGCGAGCCAGCGGTGCCGGGTCGCCTACATCACCTCCGAGACGTTCCTCAACCAGATGATCCTCGCCATCCAGGAGAACCGGATGGCGGACTTCCGCACCCGCTTCCGGACCGTCGACGTCCTGCTGGTCGACGACATCCAGTTCCTCGCCGGCAAGGACCGCACCCAGGAGGAGTTCTTCCACACCTTCAACGCCCTCCATGAGCTCGGCCGTCAGCTCGTGATCAGCAGCGACCGGCCGCCACGCGACATCCCCACCCTCGAGGACCGCCTGCGCACCCGCTTCGAGGGCGGACTCATGGCCGACATCCAGCCTCCGGACTTCGAGACCCGGCTGGCCATCCTGCGGAGCAAGCTCGGGGACGAGGCCCACTGGCTGAGCGAGGAGGTCCTCTCCTTCATCGCCCACAAGATTCAGAAGAACATCCGGGAGCTGGAGGGGGCGCTGATCCGCCTGCTGGCGCACGCATCGCTGACCGGCGGCCACCCGCTCACCCTCACCGAGGTGAGCCAGCTCCTCCATGACATCATCCCCACCGCCGATCGGCAGCCGCCGACCGTGGAGGCGATCCAGGAGGCGGTCGCCGGCTACTACGGGATCTCGGTGGAGGAGATGAAGAGCAAGCGCCGCGACAAGCACATCGTCCTGCCCAGGCAGGTGGCGATGTTCATCATTCGCGAGGAGATCGCGATGAGCCTTCCGGCAATCGGACAGGCGTTCGGCGGACGCGACCACACGACGGTCCTCCACTCCTGCGAGAAGATCGGGACCGACATCAAGGAGGACTCCCGGCTCCTCTCCGACCTCACCCGCCTGCGTGAGGCCCTCCACGTCGTCTGAACGGCCCGCGGCCAGGGCTCTCGATCCACTGCCGGCTGTGGGAACCCGGTGGCAAGGGCTGTGGGCACTGAGCAAGCCTTCTGGGGGGTGGAGACGGTCCTGCGGGGAGCGTTCCCCATCCACAGGTTTTCCCACCCCGTTTTGAGATCGTGCGATGGGGTTGTCCCCATAATCCGCCCGCCTACGACAGCCTCCGAATCTAGAGAGAGCAAGCCTTACTATTCGAGCCTGTTCACAACCCGCCCGCTCGGCCACTAGGGGCTGAGAACGTACGGGCAGTCAAGGAGTCGCGCCGCATGAGGTGCACGGTCTCACCACAACCCATGGCCGCCGGTCTCGCCGCGGTCACCCGCGTGGTCTCCCCCCGCGCGACCCTGCCCATCCTCGGCAACGTCCTCGTCGAATGCGAGGGGACGGAGCTGCGGATCGCGGCGACCAACCTCGATCTGTGGCTCCGCCACGTGGAGCCGGCCGAGGTGGAGGCGCCCGGCCGTGTGACCGTGCCCGCCCGCATCCTCTCCGATTTCGTCGGGGCGCTTCCCGACGCGCCCCTCTCCTGGTCGCTCGACGCCGACACCCAGACCGTCCACCTCCGGTGCGCGGGGTATGACGCCCACATCCGGGGCGTGGACGCCTCGGAGTTCCCCCAGCTGCCCGCCCTCGACGGGGCGCTGACGATGGAGCTGGAGGCGGCGGTCTTCGCCCGGGCGTTGGAGCAGACGGTCATCGCCGCCAGCGCCGACGAGGCTCGCCCCCTCTACACGGGGGTCCTCACCGAGATCAGCGGTTCGCGGATCACCCTGGTGGCGACCGACGGCCACCGGCTCGCCCTGCGTCGGCTCTCGGTCGACCTCCCCGCCGGCGTGGGGACCGGCGACGGGGGCGGCGCCGCTGCGGGTGGGGGCGATGCCGCTCCCCAGACGCTCATCGTCCCGGCCCGGGCGCTGGGTGAGCTCGGGCGCCTCTTGCGAGGCCAGCCCACGGGCACGATGGTCCGGTGCACGGTGGGGGCCGGCCAGACCCAGGCCGGGTTCGAGCTGCCCAGCTACCTCCTGCACACCCGCCTGATCGAGGGGACGTACCCGAGCTATGCCCGGGTCGTGCCCCAAGGGGGCCAGACCACGGTCAGGCTCGCGAACCGGGAGCTGCTCTCAACCGCCAGGGTCGTGGCCCTCTTCGCCCGCGATGCCGCCAACGTCGTCAAGCTGCGCTGCGACGAGGGCGCGGTCACGATCTCGGCCAACACGAACGAGGTCGGCGACAACCAGGCGACGGTCCCGGCGACGACGACCGGGGAGCCGATCAGCATCGCGTTCAACGCCCGCTACCTCCTCGACGTGCTCCAGATCCTGGAGAGCGATGAGGTTGAGCTGCTCCTGAACGGGTCGCTGGCCCCGGGCCTGGTTCGGGCCGTGGGCGACGACAGCTATGAATACGTGATCATGCCGGTGCGCGTCGCGCTCTGACCCCTAGCCCGGCGCGGGCGCACCAGCTCCCCCGTTGCCCGCACCGCGCCAACCGGGGGCGTTCCCGCGATCCCCGGTCGCCTGACGGCGGGCCTCGCCCGTTCATCCATTCACCTGGAGAAACCGGCGCGACCGACCTGGCCGCCCGTCCCCACCCGTGCACATCGCCCGCCTCCGGCTCTTCGCGTTCCGGTCCCACCGCGACGTCCGGCTTGAGCTGGGGCCGGGGCTGACCGTGATCCACGGCCTCAACGGGCAGGGCAAGACCAACCTCCTCGAGGGGATCGCGGTCCTCGCCCTCACCCGCTCCCCGCTGGCCGACTCGCTCAGCGAGTGCGTCGCCTGGGGGGCGCCGGCGATGCGGCTCACCTCCGAGGTCCAGCGCCGCGACCGCCAGGTGGCGGTGGACATCCGCTGCGACCGGGAGGGCGAGGGCCAGGGCCGGCTCCGCCGGCAGTACCGCCTGGACGGGCAGGCGCGCGCGGCCCGGGCCCTGCTCGGGGCTCTGCGGGTGGTCTGCTTCTGGCCCGATGACCTCGGCCTCATCAAGGGAGCCGCCTCCGGCCGCCGGCGGCTCCTCGATGTGGCGCTCAGCCAGGGCGCCCCTGCCTACGCCGAGGCGGCGGTCCGCTACCGGCGCGCCCTCGAGCAGCGGAACGCGGCTTTGCGGGCGGCGGGGCCGGGCGGGCTCCGGAGCGCGGTCCAGGCGTGGGACACCGCCCTCATCACCCACGGATCGGTGCTCATCGCCGACCGCGCCGCATTCGTGGCCGCGCTCGCCCCCCTGGCTGCCCTCGCCCTTGCCGAGGTCGGCGAGCCGGCCCCACTCGCCCTCGCGTATCGACCGCGGCTCTCGGCCGGTCTCGACCCCGGGCCACCGGCCCCAGCTGGCCCCGCCGAGGCGGCCGAGTGGCTGGCGGAGGCGATCCGCCTCGCCTGGCCGGTGGAGCGGGCGCGGGGCCAGACCCTGGTGGGCCCCCATCGCGACGAGGTCGAGGTCACCCTCGGCGGGCGGTCGGCCCGAGCCTTCGCCTCCCAGGGACAGCAGCGCAGCATCGTCCTCGCGCTCAAGATCGCCGAGGTCCGCCTCCACCGGCTGGCGTTGGGGGAGGATCCGGTCCTCCTCCTGGACGACGTGCTGTCCGAGCTGGACCCCGGGCGGCAGGCCGCCCTCCTCGGGGTGCTGGCGGCGGAGGGCCCACGACTCCAGACCCTCCTCACCGCAGCGGGGGACGGCCCGCCAGGTGCGGCCGACGCCGCCCATCTCCACCTGACGGAGGGGCGGGTGGAGCCCGAGCGCCCGGCCCCGGCCGCGGGCGCGCCGCCCCCGTGACCCGCCCCCGTGACCGTCGGCGGGGTCCCTCGAGCCTCCGGCCCGTCGCCGACAGCCTCCCCCGGGTGCTCCGGCAGATGGGGATCGCCCGGCCGGTGGAGGAGGCGCGCGCCCTGCTCGCGTTCGAGGATCAGTGTGGCCCGTACATCCGGCGCTTCGTGCGCCCACTGCGGCTCGAGGGGTCGAGCCTCGTCGTCACCTGCGGGCACCCGGCGGTCGCCCACCAGCTCCAGATGGAGTCGCCGCGGCTCCTGGCGACGGTGAACGCGGTCCTCGAGCGGCCGCGGATCGCCAGGCTCCGCTTCGTCGCCGACCCCGAGATCAGGCCCCAGGGGCCGGCGGCGGCCCCGCCAGCGCCAGGAGACGATCCACCACGGTGACGGCGGCTTGGGGGCGGCTCCAGCTCCGGGCCGCCGCCCGCATGGCGGCGTACGCCGCGCTTCCCGGGACCGCCACCTGAGCGACGAGGCGAACGAGGGCGGCGCCGCGGGCCGGCCGGCCGAACCCCGCGCGCGTGACCAGCTCGAGGTTGGGGCGCTCCTGGCCGGGCAGGGCGCCGAGCAGGAGGAGCGGCAGCCCGGCAGCCGCCGCCTCGGCGACGGTGCTGGGGCCGGCCTTGCCGACGACCAGGTCGGCCGCTCGCAGCCAGCCGACCATGTCCTCGGCCCAGCCCACGACGCGCAGCGGCACCGGCGGCCGCCAGCGCTCGAGGCGGGCGGCGAGCCGTCGGTTGCGGCCGCACACGACCGCCAGCTGAATGGGCAGTCCCGACCACGCGAGCCGGGCGGTGGCCGCCGCCAGCGGGGAGGCCCCCTCGCCGCCGCCGGTCACGAGGACGCAGAAGCGGTCCGGGTGGAGGCCGAGGGCGGCTCGCAGGCGGCGCCGAGCCGTGGGCCCGGGGCCGGGGTCGGCCAGGGCGGGATGGACCGGAAGCCCCGGGACCTCGATCCGGTCGGCGGGAACGCCGGCGCGCACAGCCCAGCCGGCCGCATCGGGGCTCCCGGTCAGGGTGAGGTCGGCCCCCGGATGCGCCCAGCTCCGGTGGGCGCCGGCGAGGTCGGTCACCAGCACGACCACGGGCGGCCGGTCGCCGGCGGCCAGCTGGGCCCGTGCGGCGAGCGCGGGGGCAACGAGGAGCGGGTGGACCACGCACACGACCGCCGGCCGCCGCCGCTCGAGCTCAGCCCGCAGCGCTGGGGCCGCCGCCCGGTCGAGGCCGGCGGCGAGCAGTGGCCGCACCCCGGGCGCTTCGGTGAGATGGAAGAGCCCGCCCCACGCCCACGGCGAGCGGCGGACCAGGGGCCCGTAGAGCGCGAGGAGCCGGCGCAGGGTCGGGGAGGCCCGCTCGAGCGGCTCGTCGACCTGCACCGGGCGGCCGGGGTGCTGGCAGCGGGCCGCCGCCGCGATCGCGCGGGCCACCCCCTGGTGTCCGCCACCGGTGCCGGCCGTCCAGATGAGGACCGGCGCCGACGGACGGCTCGTCGCCACTACCTCCTCCCTGGCTCGCGAGACCGTCAAACACCGATGGTAAAGTGGGGCGGGCTGGCACGGGCTCGGGGCTGCCACAGGCCCCAGTGAGGACGACGAGCATCACGGCTTCCTGTGAGGCGCCGTGGGCGACGACCCCGACGGCGGGGGCACCGCCCGCGGCGCTCTTGATGACGGTGTTGACGGGTCCGGACGCCCTCCGGGGCCTCGAAGCCGAGTGGCTCGCCCTCCAGGCGCGGATCCACCCGCTCAACCCCTTCCTCAGCTGGCAATGGCAGTGGAGCTGGTGGGAGGAGTTCGGGGCCGGGCGGGAGCCCCGATGGCTCGCCTGCCGCGCCGACGGTCGGCTGGTCGGCATCCTGCCGCTCTGCTCCGCACCGGGCGGCGGCGGCGACCTCGCGATCGGGGGTGGTCTCGACCTCAGCGACCACCTGGGGATCCTCGCCGACCGGACCGACCTCCCCGGGGTCGCGGCCGCGGTGGTCGGGTGGTGGGGGGCCGAGGCTCGGGCCGGCCGTATGCTCGACCTCCACTTCCTGCCGGAGGACGATGCGAGCCTGGCGGCGCTTCGGGCGGCGGCCGTCGCCGGCGGGCTGCGCGTTGACGATCGGATCGAGGAGGTGAGCCCGGCGGTCGCGGTGCCCGACGACTTCGAGGCCTACCTCGAGGCCCGCCTCGGCAAGAAGGACCGGCACGAGCTGCGCCGCAAGCGCCGCCGGCTGGACCGCGAGCAGCCTGGCTGGCGGCTCGCCGACCAGCGCCAGCTGGGGCTGGAGCGGGCGCTCGAGGACTTCTTCGCCCTCCACCGAGCGAGCCACCCCGACAAGGCGGCCTTTCTCACCGAGGCCAACATGCGCTTCTTCCGCCGGGTCGCCGCCCGCCTGGACGCGGCCGGGTGGCTGCGGCTCCAGGTCCTGCTCACCGGCGACACGCCGGTCGCGGCCACCTTCGGCTTCACCGTGGACCACACCTGGTATCTGTACAACTCGGGCTACGACCCGGGGGCCGCCCGCTGGTCGGTCGGGCTCCTGTGCGTCGCCGAGGGCGTGCGGGCGGCGATCGCCGAGGGCTGCGACCGCTGCGACTTCCTGCGCGGCAACGAGGCGTACAAGTACGACCTCGGGGCCCACGACCGTGCCCTGCACGCCCTTCGGATCGGGGGGCCGGCCGCCCCCGAGCCCCCTGGCCCCGGTGTCACCGGCCGCTAGACCGCTCGTCCTGCCCGGCGGGCGCGGCCGCCCCACGGTGGCCGTCCTCAGCCTGCACGCCTCGCCGCTCGCCCGCCTGGGGGAGCGGGAGAACGGGGGGCTGAACGTCTACGTGCGCGCCGTCTGCGAGGAGCTCGGGGCCCGCGGGATCTCGACCGACGTCTTCGTCCGCCGGACCGCCCCGGCCGAGCCGCTGGAGCGCCGGCTGGGGCCGAACGCCCGCGTCATCGCGGTCGATGCCGGCCCGGCGGCCGCGGTGCCGAAGGTGAAGCTGGCCGGGACTCGGGCCCCCTTCCTGAGCGCCGTGCGGGACTTCATCCGGGACCGTCAGCCCCACTACCGCGCCGTCCACAGCCACTACTGGCTGTCGGGAGACGTCGGGGCCGCGCTGGCCGCCGAGCTCGATCTGCCCTGGCTCCACACGGCCCACACCCTGGCTGCGGTCAAGGCCGAGCACGGATTCAACGGCGACGCTCCCGAACGGCTCCTGGCCGAGCGCCGGGTGGTGGCGGCCGGCGCTCGGCTGGCGGTGAGCACGCCCGAGGAGGCGCGAGACCTCTGCCGGCTGTACGGGGCGGAGGATGCCCAGTGCGTGGTCGCCCCGCCCGGGGTGGATCTCCACCGGTTCCGCCCGCGCGACACGCGGGCGCTGCGCGCCCGGCTCGGGCTGGAGGGACGGCTGGTGGCGCTCTTCGCCGGCCGCCTTGAGCCCCTCAAGGGGCCGGATCTCCTCATCGACGCGTTGGCCGAGCTCGACCGCAGCCCCTGGCTCCGCCCCGCCCGACCGATCCAGGCGCTGTTCGCAGGCGACGACAGCAGCGAGGGCGCCCGGGTCGGCGAGCGCCAGGAGCTCGCCCGCCGCGCCGAGGCGCTCGGGCTGGCGGAGCGCGTGACGTTCCTCGGCGCCTGCCCCCAGGCCCGGCTCGCCCACCTCTACAGCCTGGCCGACGTCGTGGTCGTCCCCTCCCACACGGAGTCGTTTGGGCTGGTGGCGCTGGAGGCTCAGGCCTGCGGGACCCCGGTCGTGGCGGCCGCGGTCGGCGGCCTCCGGCACGTGGCCGCTCACGGCATGACCGGATCGCTGGTGGGGGGGCGCGACCCCGCCACCTGGGCGGCGGCGATCGCCGCCACCGTGTCCGACCCGATCCGGCGCGAGCGGCTCGGCCGGGCGGCCCGGCGGCGGGCGGAGACCTTCACCTGGGAGCGCACGGTCGACGTGCTCGCCGGGGAGTACGGGCTGGAGCCCGCGGAGGCGGTTGCCGCCAGCCACTGCGGCTGACCGGGGCCGGCCGGTCCGCGCCGCGCTCTTCGACTTCGGGGACACGCTCGGGCGCGTCCATCCCAGCATCACGACCCACTACCGGCGCGCCCTCGCCGCCCAGGGGATCCCGGCCACGGTGGACGCGGTGCGCCGGGCGCTCCGGGTGGCCGGCGCGCACTACCGGCGGGCGAAGGGGGCGGGCCGCCCGCTCGAGAGCGACCGCCTTGCGGCGGACGCCTTCTGGCGCGAGTACAACGATGTCCTCCTC
Organism: Candidatus Dormiibacterota bacterium; assembly: GCA_027306595.1. GTDB lineage: Bacteria > Chloroflexota > Dormibacteria > Aeolococcales > Bog-877 > DAHUZL01. The sequence continues at coordinate 33,942 of DAHUZI010000073.1, forward strand.
CGCAGCCTCGGCGTGAGCCGTGGCCGCGCCGAGCGGGCGGCGGCCCTGGCCGACGGCTTCTACCACCCGACCGCCTGGCGCTGTTTCCCTGAGGCGCGGCCCGTCCTCCGCCGACTGCGGGCGGACGGGGTCCGGGTCGGCATCGTGAGCAACTTCACCCCCGCGCTCCTGCGGCTGTGCGATGCCCTCGGCCTCCTCGAGCTCTGCGACGTGGTCCTCGCCTCCACGGTCGTGGGCTCGGAGAAGCCCGACGTCAGCATCTTCCGGCTCGCGCTCCGCCAGCTCGGGGCCGATCCCCAGCTGACGATCCACGTCGGCGACACCTACACCGCAGACGTGCTCGGGGCGCGCGCCGCCGGGATCACCCCGGTCCTCGTCGCCCGGGCGGACCGACGGCCGCGGCTCTCGAGCGGGGATGGCGAGCCGGTCCGGGCGGCACTGCCGGGGCTGGACTGCGCCGTCGTCGACGACCTCTGGGGCGTCGTCTCGATCGTCGGGAACGGTAGAGTGGATACTCGTGGAGTACCGGATCGAGGAGTTGGCCCGGCGATCCGGGACCGGCGTCGACACCATCCGCTTCTACCAGGGCCGGGGGCTCCTCCCGCCGCCCCGCCGGCAGGGCCGGGTCACCTGGTATGACGACGGCCACCTCGGCCGGATGCGCCGGATCCGCCAGCTCCAGGCACGCGGGTTCAGCCTTGCGCTGATCGGGCGATTCCTCTCCGGCGAGCTGGAGCCATCGGACGAGGCGCTGGTGGCGGCGGTTTCGACCCCGGACCAGCCGGACGCGACGCTCAGCGCCGAGGCGCTTGCCGAGCGGAGCGGCGTGCCCCTGCCCCTCCTCCTCACCCTGCGCGAGACCGGGCTCCTCGGGCCGGTCGAGGGGGATCCGCCGCGATACCCGGCGTCGGACGTCGAGCTCCTGCGTGTCGGCCTGCGCATCCTCGAGGTCGGGATCCCGCTCTCCGAGCTCCTCCGCCTGGGCCAGGGCTTCGTCGAGGCCAGCGACCGGCTCGCCCAGTCGGCCGTGGATTGCTTCGACCGGTACGTGCGCGAGCCGATCCAGAACGTCGGCGACCCCGCCGACGTCACCGCCGCCCGGCTGACTAGCGCCTTCGACGCCCTCCTCGGTGCGAGCGCCACCCTGGTCGGCCGCACCTTCACCCGCCGGCTGCTCGCCCGAGCCCGGGCCCGGGCGGAGGGTGGGGGGGGCGCGGTCGCCCCCGCCACGGCCCCGATCGCCGGAGCGGACGCGCCTGCCGGCTGAGGGCGCGCCCCCGCGCCTGGTGGCGCGAACGCGCGAGCTGCCGGGGAGCCCGGACCTCGCCGCGCTCACGGCCCGAGCCCGCGACCGGGGATGGGACGGGGCGCTCATCGAGCGCACCCTGCCCGACGCGGTCAGCCTCGCCGCCCTCGGCCGGACCCTGGAGCTGGTCGGCGACGGGGCCTCGACCTGGGCCGAGGACGAACGCGGTCGGCGGCTCGGCCCGGGATCCGGCGTGCCCGCCGCTGCGGGGGCTGGGGTGGCCGGCCTGGGCGCCGCCTGGCGCGGGGTGGCCGACGCCGCCTGGGCGCTGGACGATCCGGGTGTCCCCGCAACGGGGGTTGTCGCCGTCGGCGGCTTCGCCTTCCGAGATGGGCGTCCGCCGCCCGAGGGGGTGTGGGCCGGGTTCCCCACCACCCTCCTGCGGGTTCCGGCGCTTGCCGTCGTGCGCAGCGCCGGGCGATGCTTCACGGTGGCGACGACCCTGGCGCAGACGGGCGAGCCCCTCGGGGTGGTGTCCCGGCGGCTCGCCCGAGCCGAACGGCTCCTGCACCTCGGTGCCGTCGCCCCGACCGAGGCGCCGCCGGGCGCGCGGCCGCCGCGGATCCGGGCCGTCCCCAAACCGGGCGCCCAGGCCGCCTGGGCCGCCGACGTGGGGCGGATCCACGGCGCCCTGGGGACCGACGGGTTGGACAAGGTCGTGCTCGTGCGGGCGCTGCCGGTCCGCGCTGACCGACCGCTCCGGCTCTTGCCGGTGGTGGGTGCCCTGCGAGCCGCATACCCGGGCGGGCACACGTTCGCGATCGGCGGCGCCGACGGGACCTGCCTGGTGGGCAGCTCGCCGGAGCTCCTGGTCGAGCGGCGGGGCGACCACCTCGTGTCCCGGCCGTTGGCGGGCTCGACCGGGCGGGCCGCGACCGCCGGCGGAGACCGCCGGCTGGCCGCCGCGCTCCGGGCGGATCCGAAGGAGCGAGCCGAGCACCGGATCGTGGTCGAGGCGATCGCTTCCGGGCTCGACCCGCTGGCCCGCCGCGTGACCGTGGGCGGCCGACCCGCCGTCCTGCGGCTACCCACGATCCAGCACCTGGCCACGACCATCCGCGCCCGGCTCGTGGGGGTGCCGCTGCCCTCCCTGCTCGACGCGGCGGCGGCGATCCATCCAACCCCGGCGGTCGGCGGCCGACCGCCGGCCGCCGCGCTCGCGCTCCTGGACACCCTGGAGGGGGCGGCCGGGCTCGAGCGGGGTTGGTACACGGGCGCGGTCGGCTGGGTCGACCGCCGGGGGGACGGCGAGCTGGCGGTCGCGCTCCGCTGCGGCCTCCTGTGGGCCGACGGCGCCGTCCTCTTCGCCGGCGCCGGCATCGTGGCCGGGTCGGATCCCGGCCGCGAATGGGCCGAGACCGAGCTCAAGCTCCAGCCCATGCTCCGCGCCCTGGCCAGCTGACCCCAACGGCGGGCAAGGGGACGTCACACTGACCCCGCAGGGTCGGCGGCGGCCAGGCGGCCAGGCGGCCGCGGGGAGGGGGGACCTCGATGACGGAGGGGCCGGTCGATCTCACGGGTGTCCCCGTGATCGACGAGCACTGCCACCCGGTCCTGCGCGACCAGTCCATCACGGAGCCGCGGGTCTGGCGGCGTCACTTCTCCGAGGGCCGGGGCGCCCACGCGGGCGGGGACGCGCTGACCTCCATCGCGTACCGCGAGGCGCTCGCCGCGCTGGCCGAGCACCTCGGCTGCCCGCCCGACGAGGCGGCGGTCCTGGCCGCCCGCCCGACCGGCTCGGTTGCCCGCCTCCTGGCCGGGTACTGGCGGGATGCCGGCGTCGCCGGGCTGGTCGTCGACGACGGCTACCCGCCCGGGGAGGTCGGCGCCTCGGCCGCCGAGCTCGGCGCCGGCGCCTGCCCGACCTGGCGGCTGCTGCGGCTGGAGACCTGCTTCGAGGAGCTGATTCGCGCCCACAGCCAGCTGGCCGACGTCCGCGAGGCGCTCCGGTCGCGACTCGAGGCGGAGCGTGCCCGGGGCACCGTCGGGCTCAAGTCGATCGCCGCCTACCGCGGCGGTCTCGAGATCCGCCGCTGGCCGGCCGAGGCCGCCGACCGTGCCTTCGCAGCGGCGCGCCAGGTGGTGGAGCGGGGGGGCCGGCTGCGGCTCGCCGACCCGGCGCTTCGGGACCCGCTCCTGCACGAGGCCTTCGCGGTCGCCGCCCCCCTGGGCTGGCCGGTCCAGTTCCACTGCGGCTACGGCGATCCCGACTCCGACCTCCGCCATGCCGACCCGCTGCGGCTCCGTCCCGTCCTCGAGGACCCGGCCTACCGGGGCCTGCCGGTCGTCCTCCTCCACGAGGCCTACCCGTACACCCGCGAGGCGGCGTACCTCTGCGCGGTCTACGACCGCGTCCACCTCGACCTCTCCTACGCCGTGCCGCCGATGGCTCTGACCGAGATGGCGGCGTTCACCCGGGCCGCGCTCGCGGTCGCGCCCTGGAGCCGGCTCCTGTACGCCTCCGACGGCGTGGGGATCCCGGAGCTCCACTGGCTGGGCGCCCACCGCGGCCGGCGGGTCCTCGGCGCCTGCCTCGGCGAGCTTGTGGCGTCAGGCTCGCTCGACGGCGCCGCGGCGGCGGCGGCGGGGGCGGCGATCCTGGGCGGGAACGCCAGCCGCCTGTACGGGCTCGGCCCCGCCTGAGTCGGTTGGGGGGCCGGCCCGGCGCCGGCCCCCCGGGTCACCCGCCCGGAGGGCGGTGCGCCGCCGGCCCGGGGTGCGTCGGGCCGGCGGGCGCGGGGTCGGTCAGCTCGAGACGCGGTTGATGGCGGCGCCGACCTTGGACAGCACCACCTGGGGCAGCGCGGCGAAGCCCACCACCGACAGGTTCTTGGGCGTGGCGCCGCCGGTGGAGCTGATCGCCCAGGTGAGGAAGGTCCGGATCGCGAGCGCGGTCTCGTACGAGGGCTGCCGCGACTTCACGATGAGGTACTCGAAGTTGATGATCGGGTAGGCGTTGGCGCCGGGCTCGTAAATCAGCGACTTGGCGAGATTGGCGGGGGTGGAGCCGGCACCGGCGGCCACCGCCGCCTCGATGTTCGGATGGGTGGGGAGCACGAAGTGCCCGGCCCGGTTCTGGAGGAGCGCCTCCTTGAGGCCCTGCTTGAGGGCGGTGGCCTCGACGCTGACACCGATGTAGGCGACGCAGCCCGGCGTGCTGTGGCAGACCTGGATCATCCCGGGGTTGCCGTTGGCGGTGAGCTCGTTGCTGACCGGCGGCCAGCTCACGGTGGTGCCGAAGCTGACCTTGGTGGCCCAGGTCTTGTTCGTCGCGCTGAGCAGGCTCGTGAAGATGAAGGTGTCACCCGAGGCGTCCACCCGCCGCACCGGCACGATCCGCATCGCCGGCAGCTTCACGCCCGGATTGAGCGCCGCGATCGCCTTGTCGTTCCAGCGGGTGACCTTGCCCTGGTAGATCTGGGCGAGCACGGTGCCGCTGATCTTCAGGTGGTTGCCGACGCCGGGGACGTTGTAGTTGACGGCCTGGGCCGAGATCGCGATCGGGATGTTCAGGAGCCCCGGGTTGGCCTTGAGGATCCCCGTCGAGAGGTAGGCGTCGGACCCGCCCAGCGGCGTCAGCCCGGCGATCGCGTCGCTGATGCCCTTGCCCGATCCGCCCGGTCCCGGGTCGAGGTAGATGTGACTGTAGGCGTCATGGAGCTTGGGCGCCAGCACCTGCAGGTACGGGTAGATGAGGGTCGAGCCGGCCTCGTTGAGGACCACGTTCGAGGTCGGGTTGCCGGTCGTGCCGAGGCGGGCGGCGGTCGCGGGCGTCGACATCGCGCCGACGGTGAGAGCGATCGCCGCAACGGCGGCAATCGAGGCGGCGCCGAGGCGCAGCGGGCCCAGGCTCACATGCATGGCGTGCAGATCTCCTCCTGTGGGCCGGCCGCGATGCCGGCTGGTCCGTCCATCTCCGCGGCCACCGTAGGGGCGGTGCGGTTATGGCCGGGGGAAGGGGCGGTTAACGAGCGATGAAGAGGCGCCCCCGGCGGGTCCGGTCGCGGCCGGATGATGGATCGACATGGCGACCCCCACCGCTCCCGCCTGGCGCGAGGTCCTGCGCGGCCCGCGGGGCCGGCTGGTCATCGGGCTCCTCGGGCTCGAGACCGTGGCCGCGGTCGAGGCCCTGGTGGCGACCACGGCGATGCCCGCGGCGGTGCGCCAGCTCGGGCACCTCGGGCTGTACGGCTGGGTCTTCAGCGTGCCGAGCCTCGCCACCGTCGCCGCCATCCCGATCGCCGTGCGGGAGCTGGACCGGGTGGGACCCCGCCGCCCCCTGCTTCTGGTCATCGCCCTGCTCGGCGGGGGCACGGTCCTGGCTGGAGCCGCTCCCGACATCTGGACCCTGATCCTGGCGCGGCTCCTCCAGGGGTTCGGCGCTGGGGCCGGCTACGGGATCTCGGTGGGGACGGTCGCCCGCGACCTGCCGGCCGCCCATCGGGCCCGTGTCCTCGCGCTGCTCGCGGGCGCCTGGGTCGTGCCCGGGATGGTGGCCCCGGCGCTGGGCGCGATCCTCGCCCAGACGGCGGGGTGGCGGTGGGCGTTCTGGGCCTTCCTCCCCCTCATGGCCCTCAGCACCGCCCTGGTCTGGCCGGCCCTCGGGCGGGCCGGCGGGAGGACCACCGGCGAGGGGGCGGCGCCCCTGCGCTGGAGCCTGCAGGTCCTAGCGGGCGGCGTCGCCTGCCTGGGGGGCCTGACCAGCCTCACCCCCGCCACCCTCCCGCTCCTCGCCCTGGGCCTGGCCCTCGGCTGGCCGGCCGTGCGCCACCTCTCGGCGGCGGGGCACAGCGTGGCACCGGCGGCCCTCCGCGCGGCCCTGGGGATGGTGACCTGCCTCACCCTGGGCTTCTTCGCGATCAACAACTTCCTTCCCCTCCTGCTCACGCGGCTGCGGGGCGAGAGCCTGATCCTGGCCGGCCTCGTGATCACCACCTCGACGGTCGGGTGGTCCGCCGGCAGCTGGTGGCAGTCACGGGTGGTCATCCGCACGAGCCGGCGGGGCCTGATCGCGGGCGGCGGCGGGGCGCTGGCCGTGGGCACCGCGCTCACCGCGACGACCCTGCTCGGCGCCCCGGTGGTGGTCGCCGACCTTGCCTGGGCGCTGGCGGGGTTCGGCATCGGCGCCGCCTATCCCACGGTCTACCTCGTCGCGATGGAGGCGGCCCGGGCCAGCAGCGCCGCCGCCACCACCGGCCTGGTCCTGGTCATGGACACGATCGGGGCGGCCGCCGGTGCCGGCCTCGGGGGCAGCGCGATCGCGGTGGCCCGGCAGACCGGCCACGGCCTGCGGGCCGGCCTCCTCGGCGCCTTCGGCGTGGGCCTGGTCGCGGCCCTGGCCGTGGTCGGGATCGCCCTCGCCCCCCGGCTGCGCGCCCATCTCGTCCCCCTCGCCGAGCGGGCCCGCCCCGAGCCCCGCTGACGGGCGGCCGGCCGCCATCGCGGCGCTCCGGGAAGACCGGTCCCGTGGGGGCGCTATCGCCGAAGGACGCCGCGGGCGGCCGCGCCCATCTCCGCCCAGACGGCGAGATGGGCACGCCGGCTGGCCTCCCGGTCGACGCGCACCGCCAGGAGGCCGGCCCCCTCCGCGCGCAGCCCGCGGCGAAGGGCGGGACCGAGGTCGGCCGCGGTCTCGACGGCGCTGTAGCCGAGGCCGTGGAGCGCCGCCGCCCGTTGCCAATCGAGGCCGAGCGGCGTTCCGAAGCACGACTCGAAGACATCGGGGTGGTCGTGCGGCGGCAGGAGCGAGAAGATCCCGCCCCCATCGTTGTCCAGGCAGACGACGAAAAGGCGCAGCCCATGGCGGCGGATCGCCCACAGCCCGTTCAGGTCGTGGAAGAGGGAGAGGTCGCCGATCAACAGGACCGTGGGGCCCTGCGAACCGCCGGCGGCGACGCCGCAGGCGGTCGAGACGACCCCGTCGATCCCGCTCGCTCCGCGGTTGGCGAGGAAGCGCTGGGCCGGCCGGACCGCTGGGAGGAAGCCGTCCACGGCCCGAATGGCGAGGCTCTGGCCGACCACGACGGTGGCCCGGCCGGGCAGGGCGCCGACCAGGGCGCGTACGACATGGGGCTCGAAGAGGGGCTCATGCGCCAGCTGGGCGTCGGCGGCCGCCCGGGCGGCTGACTCGACCGCCGCCCACCGCAGGCGCCAGTCGACCGCTCGGCCGCTGGTGCCCGCGGGCAGCGCGCCGGCGACCGCGGCCACGACCGCGGCGGGTTCGGCGCGGACCAGCTCGGTGACCGCGAGCTCGGGGTCGTGCCAGCCGTCGTCCGGGTCGAGGAGGATCGTGGGGCAGTCCGCGGCGGCGAGCCATTCGCGCAGGACGCGCGACGTCGGCGGCGCCCCCACCCGGACCACCAGATCGGGGCGGAGCTCGGCCGCGACCGACCGGTCTCGGAGCACGGCGTCGTAGGTCGTGACCAGGCCCAGTTGGCCCCGGCGCCGCAGCCCCGAGGTCGGCTCGGCGCCGACGACGATGTCGCAGGCGGCGGCGAGTCGACGCGCCGCCCGGGTCAACCGTCCCGGCGGCTGGGCGAGTCCGCCGGCCACGAGGAGCGGGCGCCGGGCGGCGCCCAGCCGCCCCGCCAGGTCGGCGACGAGCCGGCGGTCCGGCGCCCGCCGGCCGGGCCGGACCGCGATCACCGGCCGACCCGGCGCGGTCGGCCGGTCCCCGTGCGGGACGTCCGGAGGTGGCGCCGGGGTGAGCGGCTCCCGGAATGCGAGGTTGAGGTGGACCGGCCCGGCCGGTGGGCCGGCCGCGATCGCCAGGGCGCGGGCCGCGAGCCGGCGCCAGCTCCGCTCCGCGCCGGGCAGCGCCGTGGGCGGACCGGGATCCGCGTGCCAGCGGGTGGCCGGGCCGAATAGCTGGTGCTGGTCGATCGTCTGCGGCGCCCCGACGTCGTGGAGCTCGGGGGGACGGTCGGCGGTGCAGACCACCAGGGGGACCCCGCCGTGGAAGGCCTCGAGGACGGCGGGGTGGAACTCGGCCGCCGCCGTGCCGGAGGTGCCCAGGACGACCACCGGATCACCTCGGCCGCGCGCCAGCCCCAGCGCCAGGAAGGCCGCGGAGCGCTCGTCGATGTGGACCAGGAGCCGGATCCGGGGGTCGCGCGCGAGCGCCATCGCCAGCGGGGCGGAGCGGGACCCGGGGGCGAGGCAGGCGTCCCGCACCCCGCCGGCGGCGAGCTCGTCGACGAAGGCGGCCGCGAAGGCCTGGGTGGCGACGCGGTCGTCCCCGGCTGGGCTCACCGCCGTGCCACGATCTGGGGATGCCGACGCTGGCGGTCTCCGGAGGCCGGCTCGCCTACGCCGATCGGGGCCGCGGCGCCCCGGTGACCGCCTGCCATGGCTTCGCCCTCGCCGGCCCGAGCTGGTGGGAGGTGGTGGCGGCCGCCGGCGGCGGCTGGCGCTGGCTCCTGCCGGATCTGCGCGGGCACGGTGCGACCGCGGTCCCACCCGAGGCGCCCCACGGGCTTGCGGCGATCGCCGACGACCTGATCGCCCTCTGGGACGCGCTCGGGATCGCCCGCAGCCACCTGGTCGGGTACTCGATGGGGGGTCGCGCGGCGCTCACCCTGGCGGTCCGCGCGCCGGCGCGCCTGCGCTCGCTCACGATCGTGAGCGCCCATGCGGGCCTTGCGGACGACCAGCGTCCGGCGCGTCGGGCCGCCGACGATCACTGGCGAGCGATCCTTCTCGAGCGGGGGACGGATCGGTTCGCGGGTGAGTGGGAGCGGCTCCCGCTCGTCTCCGGGATCGCGCGCCGCAGCGATCGGGTCCAAGCGCGACTCGGGCGGATCCGCCGCCGGAACCGGGCGGCCGGCCTGGCGGCCTCGCTGCGCGACGCCGGGGCGGGGGCGATGGCGCCGGTGTGGGAGCAGCTTGCGGCCGTTGCCTGCCCGGCCCTGATCATCGCCGGCGCCGACGACCCCCGCTACCGGGCCCACGCGGAGCGCCTCGCCGCCGTCCTGCCCCGGGCCGAGCTTGCGATCCTTCCGCGCTGCGGGCATGCCGTGCCGGCCGAGCGGCCGATGGCGCTCGCCGAACGGCTGGCGGCGTTCCTCGAACGGGTCGAGGCCGCCGGATGAGCCGGCCCTCGTTGCGGGGCGGCTCACGCGAGGAGGCCCACAGCCAGAAGGGCGGCGGCCCCGAGCTCCAGGAGCGCGGCCCGTTTGAGGGCGCGGACCAGGGTCGGGGCGCCGTCCGGCCCCCGGGCGGCCGCGCTCCGCTGGATCTGGAGCGCCAGCGGGGCGAGGACGACGGGGAGGGCGGCGAGGGGCGGGAGGGCGCCGGCCGCCGCCGCCGCCGCCGGGGCGCCCACGGCGACGGCGAGGAGAGCGGCCAGGACCGCGCGCGCCCGGCTGTGGCCGAGCCGAACGGCCAGCGTCATCTTGGCCGCCAGGCGGTCAGTCGGGATGTCACGGATGTTGTTGAGGAGGAGGATCGCGCTGGCCGCGCAGCCCATGGAGAGGGCGGCGGGCAGCGCCGGCCAGTCGAGCCGCCCGGCCGTGACGAGAACCGTCCCGCCGGTCGCGACCAGGCCGAAGAAGACGAAGCACACGAGCTCGCCCAGCCCGGCGTACCCGTACGGGCGGGGCCCGCCGGTGTACAGCCAGCCGGCGGCGATGGCGGCGGCGCCCACCGCCAGCAGCCAGGGCTGGGCGGCCAGGGCGAGGGCGAGGCCGATCGCCCCCGCCGCCGCGAACGCCGCCACCGCGGCGAGGCGGACCTGGCCGGGGGGTACGACCCCCGATGCGGCGGCGCGGGGTGGACCGAGCCGGGCCGGGGTGTCGGCGCCACGGCGGAAGTCGGCGAAGTCGTTGGCGTAGTTGACGCCGAACTGGAGCGCCACAGCGACCCCGAGGGCGCCCACCGCCGCCAGCCATCGGACCGGGCCGGCGTGGGCCGCCACGGCGATGCCGGCCACCACCGGCGAGACCGAGGCTGGCAGGGTCGCGGGCCGGGAGGCGTGCCACCAGAGGCGGCGAGCGTCCAGCGGCGCGGGTGGCGCGACCGCCATCGACGGTGGGCTCAGGGCCGGCGGGGGAACTGGTCGAAGGCGGGGGGGCGACGCTCGCGAAACGCATTGCGTCCCTCCTGGGCCTCGGCCGTCATGTAGTAGAGGAGCGTCGCGTCACCGGCCAGCTGCTGGATCCCGGCCAGCCCGTCGGCGTCGGCATTGAAGCTCGCCTTGAGGAGCCGGAGCGCGAGCGGGCTGTGCCGCAGCATCTGTCGGCACACCGCCACGGTCTGGGCCTCGAGCTCGGCGACCGGCACCACCCGGTTCACCAGACCAAAGCGCAGGGCGGTCTCGGCGTCGTACTGCTCACAGAGGTACCAGATCTCGCGGGCCCGCTTCTGCCCGACGATGCGGGCGAGCCCGCCCGCCCCGTACCCGCCGTCGAAGCTGCCCACCCTGGGCCCGGTCTGGCCGAAGCGGGCGTTGTCGGCCGCGATCGTGAGATCGCAGACCACGTGGAGGACGTGCCCGCCCCCGATGGCGGAGCCCGCCACCATTGCGACGACCGGCTTGGGCAGCGTCCGGATCTGGCGCTGGAGGTCGAGCACATTGAGCCGGCCGGTCCCCCCCTCGTCGACGTATCCATCGTCGCCCCGGATCCGCTGGTCGCCGCCGGAGCAGAACGCCTGGGTGCCCGCCCCGGTCAGGATCACGACCCCGACCGCGGGGTCGTCGCGCGCCACGGTGAAGGCTTGGGCCATCTCGGCGACCGTGCGCGGCCGGAAGGCGTTTCGGACCTCGGGGCGATTGATCGTGATCTTCGCGATCCCCTCCGCAGCGTCGTAGAGGATGTCCGTGTAGCTGCCGCTGCGGATCCAGTCCATGAAGTGATCACTCCGTGAGCGAGTGCTCGTGCCGTGGGACGATTCTAGGGCGGTCGCCGGCGTCCGGGTATGGTTCGAGCATGCGCTCACGGAGTGGCCGCATCGATCTTGTCGCCGATCGGGCGCGGGCGGCCCCGGGTGCCCTGGCGCTGGTCGACCTCGAGGCCGGAGCCCGCTGGACGTGGGGTGAGCTCGACCGCGCGACGAGCCGCGCGGCCGACCGGCTGCTCGGGCTCGGCGTCCGCCGGGGGGACCGGGTGGCGATCGCCGCGCCGGCGGGAGCGGCCTTCGCCGCCGCCCTGCACGGCGCCATCCGGATCGGGGCCAGCGTGGTCCCGCTGGACGGGCGCCAGCGGCCCCCCGAGCTCGGCCCGCCACTCGCCGGCTGCTCCCCGCGCATCGTGCTCGCGGAGGGCGCCGGCGCGGCGGCGGCGGTCGTCCAGGCCTGGCCCGGCGACGGCGGCCGTGTGATCCGGCTCGAGGCCGTAGTGGGGGAGGGTGGCTCGGACCACACCGCCCACGGGGCGGCGGACGCGGCTGGCGAGGCCGCCGGCGTCGCTGGCCTCGCTCCCGACGACGAGCTTTGCGTCATCCACACCTCAGGGACGACCGGGCCGCCCAAGGGGGTCCGCCTCACCCTCGGCAACCAGCTCGCGTCGGCCGCCGGCTGCGCCGAGAGCCTGCGGCTGGGGCCGAGCGACCACTGGCTGCTCGCGCTGGCGCCCCATCACGTGGGCGGCTTCGCGGTCCTCGTGCGCGGCGCCGCCCTGGGCCAGCCGGTCTCGATCGTGCCGCGCTTTCGCGAGGCCGCCGTCCTCGGCGCGCTGGCGGCCGGGGGGCCCACCGTCCTCCCGGTCGTCCCAACCATGCTGAGCCGACTGGTGGCTGCGGGCGGAACCGCCGCGCTCGGTGGGCTGAGGGCGATCCTCCTCGGGGGCGCCCCCGCGCCGGCCCAGGATCTCGCCGCCTGGGTGGGGGCGGGCCTCCCCGTCCATCCCAGCTACGGCCTGACGGAGACCGGCTCGCAGGTCGCGACCGCGGCCCCCGCCCTGGCCGGCCGCCTGGGCCCGGTCGCGGGGCGCCCCCACCGCTTCGCCCGGGTGCGCATCCTGGCCGAGGACGGGTCCGGCGGCGCGCTCCCCCGCGGTCGACCGGGGCGGATCGAGATCCGCGGGCCGGTTGTCTCCCCCGGATACGTCGGGGCGGCGGCCGGTGACGGGGGCCCGACGGGTGGGCGCTTCTTGACCCGCGATCGGGGCCTCATCGGCGCGGACGGGGTTCTGCGCGTGCTGGGGCGCGCGGACGACGCCATCCTGAGCGGCGGGGAGACCGTGCACCCGGCCGAGGTCGAGGCGGTGTTGGCCCGGCATCCCCTGGTCCGCGACCTCGCGGTGGTGGGCGTGCCCGACCGTTTGTGGGGTCAGCGAGTCGTCGCGGTGGTGGTCGCGGATCCCGGCGCGCCCCCGGGCCTCGCGGATGACCTCTCCGCGCTCGCCCGGCAGCACCTGTCCGGCGCGCGCATCCCCCGCGCCTTCCTCCTCGCCGACCGGCTGCCGCGCTCCGCGGGGGGCAAGCTCTTGCGCCGCCGCCTCAGCGAGCGGGTCAGGCGAGCGGACCGATGAGGGTCGGCGGCCCCGCCTGGAGCGGGGTGGCCGGCCCGAAGGCGGTGAGGGGAACCGTGTCGGCGCCGCTGGAGCCGGTGAGGAGGACCTGGGCGAAGCCGTCCACGGTCCGGGCGTAGGCGATCTCACGCCGGCTCGCCGAGACCGCCGCGGCGATGGGCGGCGCGCCCGCCGCGTTGCGGACCACGGTCTGGACCGTCCCGGTCGCCGCCGATACCCGCAGAAGGCCGCCGCTCGGGCTGTGGGCGAGCAGGGTCACCGCGTCGAGGAAGGCGATGGGCGTCCCCGCCGCCGACCCGATCGCCGCCGTCGGCGTCGAGGGGTCCCCGGGCCGGTACCACCAGAGCCGGGCCCCCGCCGGACCCACGACCGCGAAGGCCAGGGCATTCCCGAGCGGGCTCCAGACCGGGTCGACCTGGGCGCCCGTCGGCGGGCCCGCCGGCGGGAGGAACGAGAGCGCCCGCAGTCCGGGGCTGAGCAGGACGATGCGCGGGGCGGCCGCCGCCCCGTGGCCCGTGGTCGGGGGGCTCCACTCGGCGGCGAGCACCGACCCGTCCGGGCGCCAGGCGATGGGGCCCCGAAGTCCGGGCTCGCCCGCCAGCGTCGTCACCCCGCCGGTCGTGGGGTCGTAGAGGCGCAGGGCGCCACGGGCGATGTAGGCGAAGCGCGCGCCGTCGGGGCTCCAGGCCCCGGTCACCGTCGCGGCGCTGTCGGGGATCGTGCCCACGGCGCCGGTCGCAAGGCTCACCAGGCGGAGCAGGTGGCGGCCGGCCGGCTCCACCACCAGGTGCCGCCCGTCCGGCGCCGGCCAGACGGCGAGCAGCTGGCCGTCGGTCGGTGACCCGTACAGGAGGCGGACCGACGGCGGGTCGCCCGCCTGGGCGGGCGGGAGGGCCGCCAGCACCTCGGTGAAGCGTTGGGGGTCGGGGCCGGCGGCGAACACGATCGCGGTGGCGCTGCCCGGCCCCCCGGCGGTGAAGGCGACCCGCACGCCGGCCGCGAGCCGATTGCCATGGACGTCGGTGGCGCCGCGGCCAACGACCAGGGTGTAGCCGGCGCCGGGGGTGAGCGGTCGGCGGGGCTCGACGAGGAAGCGGGCGGGGTTCTGGCGGCTGACGGCCACGGTCACGCCGCCGGGCGGCTCCGGCCGGAGCCACACCGACCGCGCGACCGAGCCCGGACGCATCGCGCGGCTGAAGGTGATCGCCGGGGCGGCAAGCGGGCTCACCGTGCCGCCGGGGGCGGGGTCGGTGCCGGTGACGGACGGGGGCCCCTCGGTGACGAAGAACCACGAGTGGCCCAGGGTGCTCCGGACCCCTGCCCGGCTCTCGATCCCGGCGGCCAGCGAGACCCGGTAGGTCGTGCTGACGCGGAGCGGCCGGGACGGGTGGACGAGCCGCATCGTCCGCCGGTTGCGGCTCCAGCGAAACCGGCACCCGGTCCGGCCATTGCGCGCCGCCACCGTGATCGAGCAGCCGGGGATGCCCCGGCCCCGTCGGTCGCGCACGTGCAGGCGGAGCTCCACCGAGCGCTCCGCCATCGGGGCGTCGAAGGCCACCGTGATGGGCCTGTTGGTCGCCACCCCGCCCGAGCTCGGCGATGGCCGCACCGCCGTGATCTGGGCCGGGGCCGGAAGGCAGCCCGAGGCCAGGAGCCCGACCACGATCGCCAGGACCAGGCGGGCGGGCCGCGACCGGAGCCGCCCAGTCGTCAGCTGGCGGCGGCCGCCGCCCGGTCGACCGCGGCGAGGTCGAGCGCCGTCGGGATGTCACGAGGCTGGCAGCGCAGCACCTCGATCCGAGCGGCGCGATCGGTGCAGAGAGCCGACACGGGGTCGGGCTCGGCGACCTGGTCCGGCCGCGTCAAGGTGTAGCCGCCGAGCACCCCGCCATCGTCGAGGAGCAGGACCCCCCGATCCGAGGGGGTGACCACGACCAGAGCGCCCGTGGTCTGCTCCTCGCCGAGGTACTCGAGCAGGGCGGGGAAGGTGACGATGCGGGCCGGCAGCCCGGTCAACATCGGCGTCGCCACGACCAGCCGGCCGATGGCGAGGGTGATTGGATCCTCGAGGGTCACGACGTCGACCAGCCCGCGGCCGGCAGCGATGTCGCCGGCCATGCGCCCGAGCGCCTCGCCGCCCGCCTGGACGCCACCGGCGTCCTGGTGGGACGCGGCCAGCACGTCGCCCGCCCGCATTAGGAGATGGGCGACGGCCCGGCCGTCCTCCCGAAGCCGGATGTAGCCGGTGAGGTGGTCGTCGCTGATCGCGCGCAGCATTCGGGGGAAGTTCAGGAAATTGGACTTGAGCCCGATGTTCTGCGGCACCCCGTTGGGCAGCGGCAGCAGCACATCGAGGCCGGGGCTGTTGGGGGCCCCGATGGCGCGTGCCGCGGGGGTCAGGCTCAGCGGCGCCGAGGGGGCGACGGCGGGCCGCGCGGGCGCGTCGTCGAAGACGGCAGGGGGGGTCGACATCGTGGCCATGACCTCGGATGGGGCGAACGCCGGCACGGGCGGCGCCGGCGGCGACGGTTCGGGCGACGAGGGGGCGGTGGCGGCCCACGTCCGCTCCTCGGCGGGGGCCGGGAAGGTGGCCTCAAAGTCGGCCCGGGCCCCGCCGACCGCGGCCGCCGCGGGCGCGGCCGCCCCCCCGGGCTCAAGCGCGGGCTCGGGGGGCGTCGCGGCGGGGGGCTCGGGGGGCGCACCTGGTGGGGTGTCATCGAAGGCCGCAGCCGCCGAGGTGAGGAGCTGGCGGCGATCCCACTCGGCGAGCAGGTCCGCCGTCGAGGCCGTGATCGTCTCCTCGGGCGGCAGCTTGGCGCGGGCGTCGAAGGTGAACGAGCCGCTGTGCCAGCCCAGAGCCTCGAGCACGGCTGCCTCGCCCTCCTGGCCGTCGCCGACCGCGTGGAAGAGGTGGCCGAAGAGAAAGTACAGAGAGCAGGCGCGACCGCCGCCGGTGACCGAGAGCGTCCCGGTCGCGCGCTCCTGCTGCATGCCCCGCAGCAGCGAGGCCACGTCCGTGGCGCCGAGATCTCCCTGGATCTGCACGGTCAAACTCCGCAGCCGGCGGAGACCCTCGCCCGAAGATGGCCACCGACCCGCCGCCGGTGGATCCGGCCGCGACGCACCCGCCGCACCGACCCAGGGCACCCGCGGCCCGGCCCGTCCCCGGGAACTCCCCGTCGAATCGGCGCGAGTCTAGCACAGGCCCCGGGCCCGGCCGTGCTCCTGAGCCTCGTCTGCCAGAATCGCGCCGGTGAGTTCCCCCCCGGCCTCCGAGTCGGCACGGTGGGACGCCCGGCTGGCGGCTGCCCCCGCCCCACACCTGCTCCAGTCATGGGGCTGGGGCGAGGTCCAGGGCCGGGCGGGCTGGCGGGTCCACCGGCTGTGGGTGGACGGCCCGGAGGGTCGCCTGCCGGTGACTGCGCTCGAGAGCGCGAGCGGTGTGGCCGCGGTCCGTGGCCTGCGCCGGCTCTATGTGCCCCGGGGCCCGGCCGTCGACCCTCGCGATCGGGCCGGCTACGCCCGGGTGGCGAGCGCCCTCCTTGCCCAGGCCCGCGAGGTGGGGGCGGTGCGGGTGGACGTCGAGGCGCCCTGGGAGGCGGCCGCGGTCGCGCCCACGGTGGCCTGGGCGGCGGCCCCCCCGACCGCGCCGCGCCAGCCGCTGGTGACCTCGATCGTCGACCTCAGCGGATCGGCGGAGGCTCGGCTCGCCCGCTGCCACCCGAAGACCCGCTACAACATCCGCCTCGCCGAGCGCCGCGGGGTCACCGTGACCGAGGAGGGTGGCCCCGAGGCGCTCGCCCGCTGCCTGGCCGCGACCGCATCCCGGCAGGCGATCAGCCTGCCCGGCCCCCGCCATCTGGCGGCGGTGGCCGCCGCGCTCGGCCCCGCGGCCCGCCCCCTGTTCGCGATGGTCGAGGGCGAGGTGGTGTCCGCGATCGTGGTGGCCGCCTTCGCGGGCGAGGCGATCTACCTCTACGGGGGGACGACCGGGCGCTTCCGCGAGCGGATGCCGAACTACCTCCTCCACTGGCACGCCATGGACTGGGCGGTGCGATCGGGCTGCCTTCGCTACGATCTCTGGGGCGTGCCGCCCACCGACGACCCGGGCCACCGGTGGCACGGATTGCGGCAGTTCAAGCTGGGCTTCGGAGGGCGGACCGTGGTGTACGCGGGCAGCCGGTCCATGCTGCTCCACCCGGCGCGGGCGCGGGCCCTCGAGCGACTGGAGGCGGCGGCGCGCCGCCTGCGCGCCCGGTGAGCGCCCCGGACGAGCGGCCGGAACACGATCCGGAGCTCGAGGCGGACGGCGGATCCTACTTCCCCACCTACGAGGAGCTCGCCTCCGACCTCCTCGAGTCGCTGGAGGCGAACGGGCTGGTCGTTCATGACGTCCGCCACGAGCTGGAGCCGGGCACCGGGGAGCGCCGCTTCGAGTGCGTGGCCCGGCTCCCCGGCGGGGACTCCCCCCATCGCTACCACGCCACCCTTCACTTCCACTGGGACGCCCTCCTCACCTACGCGAGCGCCTATGGGCCGGGGGCGGAGTGCGACCTCTACCACGGCGACGACGTCCCCTGCCCCCACCGCGAGGGCCGCCCCCAGCCGTTCACCGAGATCGTCGTCGAGTACACCCTGGGGGACGGCGGCTACCAGCTCCGCGACCTCAGCGAGGTGCCCCACTGGATCGAGACGGCCCGCCAGCTCCTCGAAAAGGCCGCCGCCGGCGACGACCGACCCGCCGTCCACATCGGGCTCTCGTGGCAGGGGGACACGACGCTGGTCGAGCGCTTCGTCGCGGAGTCCAGCTGGTATCTGGAGCTCGACGAGCCCCCCGACCTGGGACCGGTCAGCCGGCAGGTCACCGCCACCCTGCGCCTCACCCCGGGCCTGGCGGACCGGCTCCCGTTCTGACCGGCGCCAGCCCCTGCGCCCGCGCCAGGGCACGATAGGTCCGACCGGTCGGCGGGTGACCCCATCTCGGGGCGACCAGCGCCAGCCCGCGCAGGAGGTACGGGCGCGCGAGGATCGCCGGATGGGGGAGCTCGAGCGCCGCAGTCCGCCACGACCGGGCCCCGACCGCGAGGATGTCCACGTCGAGGGTCCGGGGTCCCCAGCGCAGGCTGCGCCGCCGGCCGGCGCGCGCCTCCGCCCAGCGGGCCGCCGCCAACCACCCCGGGGGATCGAGGTCGGCCCTGGCGCGGATCACGAGGTCGAGGTAGTCGGGTTGGGGCGGCCCTCCCAGCGCCCGAGTGTGCCAGCGCGGGCTGGCGGCAACCACCGTCACCCCCCGCTCCGCCAGCGCCGTCAGGCCGTCGTCCAGCCACCGCTCCCGGGGCGCCAGGTTGCTGCCCAGCGCGAGCACCGCCTCGCTCACGGCCCCGAGCCAGCGGCGCGGACCGCGTCGACCACCCGGCACACGTCGCGCATCGCGGCCACGTCGTGGACCCGGACGATGTCGGCCCCGTGGGCGGCCGCCCACGCCACCGTGGCGGCGGTGCCGAAGAGGCGCTCGGCAACAGGGCGGCCGTCCAGCACCGAGCCGATGTGCGACTTGCGGGACGGGCCCACAAGCAGCGGCCGCCCCAGGGCGCGCAGCTCGTCCAGCCGCCGGAGGAGCTCCAGGCTCTCGGCGGGGCCGGGCCCGAAGCCGATCCCGGGATCAACCACCACCCGCTCCGGCGGGATCCCGGCCGCCCGCGCCGCCGCGAGGGACCGGCGCAGGCCTCGAAGGACGGTGGCGATCGGGTCGTAGGCGGGGGGGCTCCCAGCCGCCTCCGCCCCGGTGCGGTTGTCCATGCAGAACACCGCCGCCCCGGCCTGGGCGGCGACCGCCGCCAGCTCGTGATCGCCGAGCAGGCCGCGCACGTCGTTGACGGCGGTGGCGCCGGCCGCCAGCGCGGCCGCCGCGACCTGGGCCTTGCTGGTGTCGACGCTGATCGGGACCTCGAGCTCGTGCGCGAGCCGCTCCACCACCGGGACCACCCGCGCGAGCTCCTCCGCCGTGCCCACCACTCGGTGGCCGGGGCGGGTGCTCTCGCCACCGACGTCGATGGCGTCCGCCCCGGCCGCGACCAGCTCACGGGCGTGCGCGAGGGCGGCCGCGACGTCGCCGGCGAGCCCATCCCCGCTGAACGAGTCGGGGGTGACGTTGAGGATCCCGAGGAGGTAGGTTCGGTGGCCGAAGCTCCAGCTCCGCCCGCCGATCGGCAGCGGGGGCGGCGGGGCCCCAAGGGGGCGCAGGGCCCCGTCGAGGGCGTCGGCGAGGGCGGTGAACCGCTCGCGGTCGGAGAAGGCGCGCAGGGCGGGCGCCACCTGGCCGAGCGCGTTGCGCGGGCCCACAAGCAGCGTTCGCCGGCCGTCGGCCGAGCGGACCACCGTGCCCCCCGCGCCCGCGAGGACGCGCTCCATCACCCGCACCTGGTCGAGGGCGCAGGCCTCGACCAGGAGCGCCGCGGTCACCGCCACGCGCATCGCCAGCCCCGCCGCGTCGGGGTCGAGCTCGACGAGCGTTTGGTGGAAACGGGACTCCGACCCGGGCAGGAGCCAGCGGACGTTGTGCCGGAGGTCGGCGTCGGTCACGGCCGCCGCCGGCGATCGCCCGGCCCCAGGCCGTCCGCCCGCCGCCCAGCTTCGATCACGAGAGGTGAGCGTACCCGAGGGCGGCGCCGGGGCCGCCCGCCCCGCGCCGCTCGGGCGTTGACAACCGTCCGAAGACCGGCGACACTCCGGCCCGGAGTGGCCGCGGGGCCGCGCGCGGGAGGGAGGGAGGGGCGATGGGGGACGGATCGCGCGCGGGCGTGACCGCTGGGCGGTTCACGCTCCGACGGCTCTGGCAGCGGGGCATCCTCGCCGGCGGGGCGGGGCTGCTGGTCCTGGTCGCGGGCGGGGGCGGGCTGGTCGCCCGGGCCGTGGCCGCCGCACCCGCCACGGGGGCGACGGTGACGTTCGCCCAGCAGACCGGAGCTCAGCCCGACTACATCCTCCCGCTCCAGTCCGGCGAGTGGTTCACCTACGCCAACGACCAGGAGTTCGGCTGGCTGATGTATCGGCCGCTCTTCTGGTTCGATCGGTCCGGCCGACCCACCGTGAACTACCAGCTGAGCCTGGCCGACCCGCCCCAATTCTCCGCGGGCGGGCGCACGGTGACCGTGACGCTCAAGCGCTACCTGTGGTCGGACGGGGTGCCGGTCACGACCCGGGACATCGAGTTCTGGATGAATTTGCTCAAGGCCAACAAGGCGAACTGGGGCGACTACGTCCCAGGCCAGTTCCCCGACAACGTGAGCGGGATGCGCTGGCTTTCGGCCCGCCAGTTCCAGATCACCTTCAACCGCGCCTACAACCGGACCTGGATCCTCTACAACGAGCTGTCCCAGATCTGGCCGATGCCGCAGCACGCCTGGGACAAGACGTCGACCAGCGGCGCGGTGGGCAACTGGGACCGCACCCCGAAGGGGGCGGTCGCGGTCTGGCGGTACCTCGACGCGCAGTCCCGCAACGACGGGACCTACGCCACCAATCCGCTCTGGCAGGTGGTCGACGGGCCCTGGCGCCTGGAGCCGAACTCGGGGTTCAGCCCGGTGACCCACTTCGTGGCCATGGTGCCCAACCGGCGCTACTCCGGGCCCGACCGCCCGACCATCGCCAAGTTCGAGGAGATCCCCTTCACCAACGACACCGCCGAGTTCGACGCCCTGCGCGCGGGCACCCTGGACTATGGATTCCTCCCCCTGCCGGACCTCAGCCAGCGCCAGTACTTCCAGAGCCGGGGCTACCGCCTCGCGCCCTGGTACCTGTTCGGCTGGGACTTCATCCCCCTCAACTACCGCAACGCGACGGCCGGGCCGATCTTCGACCAGCTCTACGTGCGCCAGGCGCTCGAGCACCTCATGGACCAGCCGACCTGGGTCCGCGACATCCTGAAGGGGTACGGCTATCCCCAGTACAGCGCCATCCCCACCAAGATCCCCAACCGCTTCGAGGACGCCTACGTCCAACACGACCACTACCCCTTCAGCGTTGGCGCCGCCAGCCGCCTGCTGCGCGCCCATGGGTGGAAGGTGGTCCCGAACGGGACCGACAGCTGTGTCGCCCCCGGGACCGGGGCCGGCCGCTGCGGGGCCGGCGTCCGCCGCGGCGCCCAACTCGCCTTCACCGTCCAGTACGCGGCCGGGGTGATCCCGCTCGCCCAGGAGGTCGAGAGCTTCAAGTCGGAGGCCTCGCGGGCCGGGATCCAGCTCACCCTCATCACCCAGCCGCTGGACACGGTCTTCGCCGAGTTCTTCGGCTGCACCAAGGTCGGAGGTGCAGGCTGCGGCTGGCAGATCCAGTTCCAACGGCTCGCCGACGACTACTCCTACTACCCTGACTACTACCCGACCGGTGGCGCCAACTACGGGACCGATGCCGTGTTCAACGGCGAGGGGTACAGCGACCCGGCCATGAACCGGCTCATCCAGGCGACCCACCTCGAGCAGAGCCCGGCGGCGTTTACGACCTACGAGAACTTCGTCGCCACCCAGCTGCCCACCCTCTGGCCCGCCAACGGCGCCTACCAGATCTCGGTGATCAGCCCACACCTGCATGTGCCCCTGCCGCAGGGGTCGCACACCGAGATCTACCCCGAGCAGTGGACGTACCGGTCCTGAACCCGCCCCTGGCGTCCCGCTGAGCGCAGTGCGGCTCGACGAGTACGCCGCGCACGACGGGCTGGGCCTGGCCGAGCTGGTCCGGCGCGGCGAGGTCGAGGCCGCCCAGCTGGCCACGCTCGCCCTCGACGGGGTTCGGCGGCTGAACCCGGTGCTCGGTGCGGTGATCGAGACGTACCCTGAGCGCGCCCAGACGGGCCGGCCGGCGGCCGACGCCCCCTTCGCCGGCGTGCCCTTCCTGCTCAAGGACCTCGGCTGCACCGAGGCCGGGCGCCGCTGCGAGGCCGGGAGCCGGCTGCTGGCGGGGTGGGTCGCGCCGCACGACTCGGAGCTCATGCGCCGGTTCCGTCGAGCCGGGCTGGTGAACCTCGGGCGAACCGTGAGTGCGGAGTTCGGCGAGACCGCGACCGCGGAGACCTGCCTGCACGGGTCGGTGCACAACCCCTGGGACCTTGGCCGGAGCACGGCGGGGTCGAGCGGCGGCTCGGCGGCGGCGGTGGCGGCCGGGATCGTGCCGCTCGCCCACGGCAACGACGGCGGCGGGTCGATCCGGATGCCCGCCGCCTGCTGCGGCCTGGTCGGGCTGAAGCCGAGCCGCGGGCGCACCTCCCGAGCGCCGCAGGGGGTGTTCCTCGGGGACCTCGCGGTCGACTTCGCCCTCACCCGCTCGGTTCGGGATGCCGCCTGGCTCCTCGACGCGGTTGAGGGGCCGGCGCCCGGTGACCCCTACCGGATCCCCGGACCCCTGGCCCCGTACCGCACGGCGTGCCGGCCCCCGGGCCGGCTGCGGATCGCCGTCACCACCCGGCACTTCTGGGGCCGGCGCATGGACCCCGAGGTGGTGGCGGCGGTCGGGCGCACGGCCGAGCTCCTCGCCGGGCTCGGCCACACGGTCGTCGAGGCCCACCCCGCGTTCGACGCCGAGCCCTACCTGGCCGCGACCCTGGACATCTGGGCGGCCCAGACCGTGGCCGAGGTCGATGCCGCGGCCGCCGCAACCGGGCGGGCGCCCGGGCCGGACACCCTGGAGGGCTATACCCTCGCCCTGGTCGAGCACGGGCGGCGGCTCAGCCCGACCGCGCTCGTCGGCGCCCTGGCGACCCTGGAGGCGGTCACCCGCCGGGTCGCGCCGCTGTTCGAGGACCACGACGCCCTGCTCTCCGCGACCCTTCCCAGCCTGCCCCTGCCCCTCGGGATCTACGACCCCACCCGGCCGGTCGACCTCCGCTGGTACTTCGACAGCCCACTCGGCGACCTCGAGTCGGTGACCTCCCTGTTCAACTGCACCGGCCAGCCGGCGATCAGCCTGCCCCTCCAGCAGAGCGCGACCGGGCTGCCGATCGGCATCCACCTCGCCGGCCGCTTCGGCGACGAGGCGACCCTGCTGGCGCTCGCCGGGCAGCTGGAGGCGGCGCTCCCGTGGGACGGCCGGCGGCCGGCGGTCCACGTGGGCCGCCCGGACCCGCAGCCGGCGGAGCGGGGGCGGCCCTAGGGCGGCGCTCGCCGGAGACCTCCAGCCCGACGGGCGCGCGGAACCCGGCCGCCGGTTGGCGGGGGGGGGAGCGGTCTGGGGGGGCGGGTCGCATGCCCGGCCGGCTGGCGCGCTCGCACCCCCTGCCGGTCGGCGACCCGGGCTCAGGCGCCGCCGTCTCCGCCCGCCCCGCGGCGGGACCCGGCCCCGGCACGCTGGCGGGCCGCCGCCTTCTTGGCCCGGTCCGCGCAGGGCACGACCGAGCACCAGCGTCGCCGGCCGGGCCGCGACCGGTCGACGAACGGCATCGCGCACCCGGGGGCGGCGCACAGCCGCAGCTGAGCCCGTAGCGGTCCCCCCAGGAGCTGGATCGCGTCGGCGGCGATGACGGACAGGGCGCCCGGCGTCGCTTGCTTGCCGCGCCAGCCCCAGCCGGACGCCTGGGGATCCAGCCGGGGATGCAGCGGGCGCCGCCGGGCCGCCCGGTTGAGCTCGGCGATCTCGGCCGCCCCCGGCGCCCGGCCCCGCGCGACCGCGGCCCCGGAGGCCCCGATCGCCGCCCGCAGCGCGAGCGCTGCCGAGAGGTCGGCCAAGCTGGGACGGATCCGAGCGCCCGCCAACCCGACCGAGGCGAGCCACCGCGCGAGGTCGTCGGGCGCCCCCAGATGCTCCGTCGTGACCCCGCCGTCGCGACGGGCGGTGCGCAGAAACGCCAGCGCCAGTAAGCCGATCTCACCGGAACCCGGGCCCTCGACCGGGCTCCGCTGGGCTCCGACCGGCCGTCCTTCGGACACGGCGCGAGTCTAACCGGTGCAATGGCGCCAGTCGGAGTCGTGCGACGACCCGGCTCGAAGCGGTGCCCAGGGAGCGTCCGAGCAGGCCGGGCATGCCGCCCGCGGGGCGGCGGGGCGGCTGCCGCCCCGGCCCCGGGGGGGGTCGGCCACGGTGGGCCGGCCCCGGGGGGCGGCCGTAGAATGGCGCCGGGTTCGGCGGGCCGAGACCCGCCGGTCGCAATGGGGCATCGCCCCTGGGTCGTCGGAGGGGTTTGGCCATGGCTCAAGCCGTGCCGGATCGGCTGCGGACGGTCGCGATCCTCGGACACAGCCACGACGGCAAGACGACCCTGGGGGAGGCCCTCGCCTACTGCGGGGGCACCATCCCCCGCCTGGGCTCGGCCGACCAGGGCACCACGCTCTTCGACTTCGAGCCGGAGGAGCAGCGGCGCCACATCTCGGTGAGCCTGGCCATCGCCGGGGTCGCCTGGCGGGATCACCGGATCACGCTCCTCGACACCCCGGGGTTCCAGGACCTCGAGGGCGAGGTGCTGGCGGCCCTGGCCGTCGCCGACGGCGCCGTGCTCTGCGTGGGGGCCGGAGCCGGCGGGGCGCTTCCGGTCGGCGCCCACACCGCCTGGGCGCTCCTCGCCGAGCGCCGACTCCCCCGGCTGGTCGTGCTGACGAAGCTGGACAAGGAGCACAGCGACTTCGCGGCCACGCTGGCCGGGCTCCGTCGCGCCTTCAGCCCCCGGCCGGTGGCCGTGCAGCTCCCCATCGGCGCCGAGCAGGCGTTCACCGGGGTCGTTGACCTCGTGACCCAGCGCGCGCTCCAGTTCGACGAGCGCGGTGGGGCGAGCGAGGCCGATCCGCCGGCGGCGCTGGACGCCGAGGTCGCGCGGCTGCGCCAGGAGCTGATCGAGGCGGTCGCCGAGACCGACGACGGGCTGCTCGAGCGCTACCTGGAGGGGGTCGAGCCGACCCCGGCGGAGCTCGCCCGCGCCCTGCGCACCGCCACCCGCGCGGCGGCCGTCGTGCCCGTCTTCGCGACCGCCCCGGTGCGCGCGCTCGGGGCGGTCGCGGTCCTCGACGCCATCGTCGAGGACCTGCCCCCGCCGGCGGCCGGCGACCCAGCACGGCCGGCCAGCTGCTTTGTCTTCAAGACCACCGCCGACCCCTTCGGCAAGATCTCGTACTTCAAGGTGCTCGACGGGACCCTGCGTCCCGAGGTCCACCTCGTCAACAGCCGGACCGGGCAGGACGAGCGGCTGGTCCGTCCCGGGCGCCCGCGGGGCAAGGGCCTGGATCCCGCCGACGCCCTGGTCGCCGGGGAGATCGGCGCGGCGACCAAGCTGGCCCACACCGCCACCGGCGACGTCCTCGGGCCCCGCGAGGGGCAGGCGTCCGTGCCCGCCCTCACCTTCCCCGCCACCTCGTTCACGATGGCGATCCGGCCTCGCGCCAAGGGGGACGAGGAGAAGATCAGCGCCGGGCTGACCCACCTCTGCGAGGAGGATCCGACGCTTCGGGTCGAGCGCCATCCCGTGACCCACGAGACGCTCCTCCACGGCCTGGGGGACGTCCACCTCGACGTCACCTTGGAGAAGCTCAAGCGCAAGTACCAGGTCGATGCCGTCCTCCAGCTCCCCCAGGTTCCCTACCAGGAGACGATCCGCGGCCGGGCCCGCCAGCAGCATCGGTACAAGAAGCAGTCGGGCGGGGCCGGCCTCTACGGGGACTGCACGATCGAGATCGAGCCCCTCCCGCGGGGGACGGGGTTCGAGTGGGAGGACCGGATCTTCGGCGGGTCCATCCCCCAGCAGTTCCGGCCCTCGGTGGAGAAGGGGGTCCGCCAGACCCTCGAGCAGGGGGTCCTGGCCGGCTATCCCCTCGTCGACGTTCGGGTCCGCCTCGTCGACGGCTCGACCCATCCCGTGGATGGCAAGGACATCGCCTTCCAGCTGGCCGGGGCGATGGCGATGCGCGAGGCGGTCGACAAGGCGGGCGCGCTCCTCCTCGAGCCGGTCATGGACGTGGAGGTCGTGGTCCCCGAGGCGGTGATGGGCGACGTCATCGGCCACCTCAACAGCCGGCGGGGGCGGATCGGGGGGATGACCCCGGTCGGCGAGGGGCTCGAGCGGGTGACGGCCCAGGTCCCGCTGGCGGAGATGTACCGCTTCCCGATCGAGCTGCGCGCGATGACCCAGGGGCGCGGCCGCTACACCATGGCGTTCTCCCACTACGAGGAGGTGCCCGCCCAGGTCGCCCAGCCGATCATCGAGCACCGCCGGGAGCTGCTCCACGCGCGGGAGGCCCAGACCGCCTGATCCGGGCGTGGCGCGGGCCCGGCTCGGTCAGGACCAGGTGACGTGGAGCTCCGACCGCCAGCGGTCGAGGAGCCGCGGGTCGCCGCGCACAGCGAGGCCCTCGCGGTCGCGACGATTCCAGAGGAGGCGGTACAGGGCGCTGGCCGGGCCGGCCACGGCGGTCGCGGCCGCCGCCGGCCCGAGGGTGACCGCGAGCCGGCCCCGGTCGCCCATCCGGATGATCCAGTCGCCCGGCACGTCGGTCGCGTGGACCGAGAGGCTGCCGCCGGGCTCCCAGCTGAGGCGGCCCGACCTCGCCGCGAACCCCATGAGGAGCTCGTCGATCCCGTCCGCGGCGACGATGGGGGCGACGGCCGACCCCCGGCCGGCCGCAGCCTCGAGGTCGACGCGGTGGATCGTGGTCTCGTGGAGCTGGCGCCGCGCCCAGAACGCCAGCGACGAGGCGGCCGGCAGGAACGTCCAGCAGCCGAGGTCAGGGGGCGCCGCCCGCAGGGCCGCGACGAGCGCCCGGTGCCCGTCGCCCGCCCAGGCCAGCAGGGCGGCGTCCGCCGGGCCGCCCGACAGGATCGCGAGCTCATCCGCCTCGGCCACCCGACCCGGGAGCCGCTCCGCGACGTATCGGGCGGCCCAGCGGTGAATGTATCCCAGATGGCGCAGGAGCTGGCTCACGTTCCAGCCGGGGCAGGTCGGCACCGGCTGACCGAGCGCGCCCGCCCCGCCGGCGGCCTCGGCCAGCCGCGGTCCCTCGGCCTCCAGGGCTGCCGCCATCTCCTCGACCGTCACCGCCCGGGGAGTGTAGGGGGCGGAGGCGATCCCCGCCGACCTGCGATCCTGGGCTCGTGATCCGAGCCCTCGTCTTCGACTTCGACGGCGTCCTCGTGGACAGCGAGACGACCCACCTGGCGGTCTGGCGCACGGCCTTCCAGGCCCACGGCTGCGACTTCACGGAGGCCGAGTGGCGCACCTGCCTCGGCACCATCGGAGGGTTCGACCCCGTCGCCTCCCTGCGCGAGCGGAGCCGGGTCCCCGTCGCGGACGGGACCGAGGCCCGGGTCCACGCCGAGTACGAGGGCCTGGTCCGGGCGCGGGGGCTGATGCCGGGGGTCCGCGACTGGCTCGAGGCGGCCCGGCGCGCGGGGATCGGGACCGCGATCGCCTCCAGCTCCCGGCGGGAGTGGGTGCTGCCCTGGATCGAGGAGTTCGGGCTTCGCGACCACTTCGACCACGTCGCCTGCTACGACGGCCAGATCCCCGCCAAGCCCGCCCCCGACCTGTACCTGGCCGCCTGCACCGCGCTGGGCGCCCGGCCGGCCGAGGCGGTGGCGGTGGAGGACTCATCGAACGGGGTCGCCGCGGCGGTCGCGGCCGGCTGCTTCTGCGTCGCGGTGACCGGCGCCGCCGCCGATCCCCTCGCCGTCCGCCGGGCCGACCTCGTGCTCCCGACCCTGGCCGCCGAGCCCCTGGACGCGGTGATCGCCGCCGTGCACCGCCGCCGCGCCGCGGCGGGCTGAGCGGCGGGCTGAGCCCCGCGCGGGCGGCGCCCCGCCCGCGGTCGGTCGCGGGCCAACCACGGGGCGACGGAGCAGCCGACCGAAGGCGCCGACGGCGAAGAGGGCGAGCGCGGCCAGGGCCAGCGGCCACCACAGCGGCTGGCGGCCCCCGGCCGCGAGCGCCGCGAGATCACCGGCGGCGAGCACGGAGCCACCGGTGCGGACGGCCAGCTGGTCGAGGGGGGAGTCGCGGGCGGGGCCGGGCCGGAACTCGCTCGGGTACGGGATCGCCACCCAGCCGCTCGCCGCCAGCCGCTGCACCCCGCCGGAGTCGAGCTGGTACCGGTAGGCACCGGCCGCCAGCGGCGCCAGCGCCGCCCGGTAGAGTCCGGGGCCGACCGGCAGGAAGTCGACCCGGCGCATTCGGCCGCCGGCCGTCAGGCTGCCCGTGATCGCGGTGGGCCCGATGGGGTCGCCCCCGGCGGCGAGGTCGAGCCGAAGGGCGGGGGGTGAGCCGGGCACGACCTGCGGGCGCACGCGGTCGAGGCCCGCGGGCCGGTCGACCCAGCGCACGGCGCCAGCCCACAGGGCGGTCCGGCCGGCCCAGGCGCCCGCCCAGGGGGAGTCGAGGCCCGGGGTCCAGGCGAGCACCCGCCCCAGCCCCACCTGCCACTGGGCGAGGGCCGGGGCCAGGCCGCCGCCGATCCCGGTCGCAACCAGGTCCGCCTGCGCCCCCGGGCGCAGCTGGGTGAGGACGTTGCCGCCAAGGACCGGCAGGCGCGTCCCCGACAGCGAGCCGAGGACGGGGCTGTCGCGCCCCACCGCGACGGCGACGCGCCCGACCACGCTGACGGGCTTGAGGGCGAGCCGGGCCTCGAGGCCGAAGATGCGCGGGAGCTGGCGGGCGCTGTCGGTGGCGTAGGCGTGCCCTCCCGTGGCCCGGGCGATCGTGCCGAGGAGCTGGGTGTCGGCGCCGGGGCCGAGCGCCACGGTCGCGACCGGGACGTGCGCCCGCCGGAGGGCGACGAGGAGGGGCCGGTAGCTCTCGGGCTGGCTGATCCCGTCGGTCATGAGGATGATCCGCCGGGTCGGCGCCGTGCTCTCGACGACCTGGCGCGCGCCGGCGAGGAGCCCGGCGTAGATGTTCGTCCCCCCGTTCGCCTGGAGGGTGCCGATCCGGGCGAGCACCGCTCGCTCGACCGCTCCCGGCGCCAGCGCCTCGATCGGCACCAGCAGGTGGGCGGCGACGTCGAAGTCGACGATCCCGAGGTCATCGCGGTGGGCGGCGGCGAACCGGGCGGTGGCAGCGGCGGCCGACCGTACGAGGTCGATCTCCGGCACCCCACCGGTCAGCTCCGCCATGGAGCCGGAGTGGTCCAGCACCAGCTCGATCGCGACCCCCTTGCGCTGGGCCGCGGCGGGGACCGTGCTCGCGACCGGCAGGAGCGGGCCCAACGCTGAGCCTGCGTAGCCCCCGAGCGAGAAGCTGTGCGGACCGCCCAGAACGAGCAGGCCGAGCCCTGCGGTCCGGACGGCCTGGCCGAGCGCCCGGACCTGGGCCGGCGGCAGGTCGGCGGCTGGCAGGTCGTCGAGGACGACCGCGTCCACCGCCGCATAGCCGCCGGCGGTGACCGGCAGCCGTCCGGGTGCGACCACCGTCGCGGTGAGCCCCGCCCGCGCCAGCATCGTGGCGATCGTCCCGGGCGACCGGCCGCCCGCTCCGACGACGAGGGCGCGCGGCGGCGCCAGCACCCGGGTCACGGCGGTGAGCGCGTCATTGACGGGCACCGCGTCGCCCGCCAGCCGGACCCGGACGGTGATCCGCTCCCAGCCGGGACGGCCGGCGGTGAGGCCGAGCACGAGCGGGGTGTCGCCGACGTGCAGGGTCACCCGGACGGACCCGATCGGGGTACCGTCCCGCGCCAGCTCCAGGGTGGCCGGCGCGGCCACCGTGCTGCGGATCGTGATCGGGAGCGGCAGCGGATCGCCGGCATGCACCGCCGCAGGGGCGTCGACCTCGGTCACCGCGGCATCGCGCCGAGCGGGATCGGCGAGCGGGACGTAGTCGATCCGAACCCCGCGGCGGCGGGCCAGCGGCGCCGTCGCCAGCACGTTCCCCGCGGTCTGGGTCCCGTCCGCCAGGACCACCACGCGCCCGCCCGCGGGCGCGAGGGCGATCGCCGCGGCGACGCCCCGCTCGAGGTCGGTCGCGCCCGCGGCGCGGCCGACCGGCCGGCGAGCGGCGAGCGATCCGGACTGATCGGGGATGACCGCGGCGGTTCGCGCGAACTGGACGACCCGGCAGGGACGCTGGCAGCGGGCGCGGGCGGCCCCCGCCCACGCCCGCTCGATCCCCGTCATCCGCCGGTCGACCGTCGCCGACCGGTCCAGCGCCAGGACGACGGGGCTGCGCGCGCCACGGGCGAGCTGGGGCTGGGCGAGGCTCAGGATCAGAAGGCCGACGGCGCATCCCTCCAGCGCCATCCACCACCGCTGGCGGCGGCCGGTGCCGGGGAGGCGGCGCCGGAGGGTGACCGCCACGACCGCGCCCGGGACCAGGAGGCCGAGCCCCCACGGGGCGGCGAGGGAGAGGCTCACCGGGCCAGCCGGGAGCCGGTCACGCCGCCGCGGCCCGGCCCCGGAACCAGGTCCACAGGCTCCACTCCACCCCGAGCAGGGCGAGCGCCGCCGCCAGGAGCCAGGGCGCCCAGCTCGGGGCCGGCCCCCGCGCGTCGCCGCCAGCGGTGGGGCCGAGCGCCACGGGCGCGGCGGGCGGGGCGGGGGCGTCGATGGCGGCGTC
>DAHUZI010000077.1 GCA_027306595.1 Candidatus Dormiibacterota bacterium
GTCCTCGCGGCGGGCGGCGGCTCGGCCCCGGGGTGGTCGCGCGCCCTGCGGCCGCCGGAGGCCCCGCCGGTCGCCGGGCGCCTCGCCGTCCCCGCATCGGTCGCCAGCCTTCGCGCCCTGGGCCGGCTGACGGGCCCCAGCCAGCCCCGGCTCCACCCGACCGCGAGCGCCGCCGCCGCGGCCGCCGCCACCGGGGTCCGGCTCCGGCTGCCCCGCCGCCTGCCGGTCGGGGTCACTGGCGCCCCCAGCTGGTTCGTCGTGCCCCGCTGGACCCAGACCTTCGCCTTCCGCCCGCAGCGGGCGCGGGCCCTAGCCCGGCGCCTCGGGGTGACCCTCCCGCCGATGCCGCCCGGCCTTGCCGGGACCGTTGTCACCGAGACGGCCGGGCCCGGCGTGGCGGCCCTCTACGGGACGGGGACCTCGGTCGGCCCCTTCGCCGGGGTGCCGACCCTCGTGGTGGTGGCGGCCCGGTCGCCGCGGGTCTCCGCAACCGGGCTGGGCCTCCACCCGCTGGTCGCCTACCTCCTTCGCGTCCGGGGCCTGCCGGCGGGGCTCGTGCGGGCGGTCCGGGCCCTCGCTGGCGGGGGCGCCGCCCTCCCCATCCCGATCGTCGGCGGCCTGGTGCGGAGCCGGACCGTCGCCGTCGCCGGCCGCCCCGGCGTCCTGCTCACCGATGGGGGCGGCCTGGCCGCGGCGGTCGTCTGGGGGGCCGGCGGCTTCCTGCACGCGGTCGGCGGCCTGCTGGCGCCCTCGGCGGTGCTCCGGGTGGCGGCCGGCGATGGCTGACCGGCCCGGGCCCGCGATCCACACGGCGGGCCTGGCCAAGCGCTACGGGTCGCAGACGGCCCTTGCCGGCCTGACCATGACCGTGTCGCGGGGCGAGGTCTTCGGGTTCCTCGGCCCCAACGGGGCGGGGAAGACGACGGCGGTGAAGCTGCTCTTGGGGCTGGCGCGCCCCAGCAGCGGGGACGGCCTCGTGCTCGGGGCGCCGCTCGGGGACGTCATCACCCGCACCCGGATCGGGTACCTGCCCGAGCTCTTCCGCTACCAGGTCTGGATGCGGGCCCGGGAGGTCCTGGGCCTGCACGCCCGCCTCGCCCGGCTGCCGCGCCCCGACCGGCCGGGCGCCATCGCCGCGGCCCTCACGACCGTCGGGCTGGCCGCCCGCGCCGACGACCGGGTCCAGAGCTTCTCCAAGGGGATGCAGCAGCGGCTCGGGCTGGCGGTGGCGCTCCTCGGCCGCCCCGAGCTCGTGGTCCTCGACGAGCCGACCTCGGCGCTGGACCCGATCGGGCGCCACGACGTGCGCCAGGTGATCCGCGAGCTGGCGGCGACGGGGACGACCGTCTTCCTCAACTCCCACCTCCTCACCGAGGTGGAGCAGGTCTGCGGGCGGGTCGCCGTCATCGACCGGGGGCGGGTCATCGCTAAGGGGTCGCTCGCCGAGCTCCTCGGCGGGGGCGCCGTGCGGGTGCGGCTGACCGGCCTAGCGGAGGCCGAGCTGGCCGGGGTCGGCCCGTTCGGCCCGCCCCAGGTCGCCGACGGGTGGGTGAGCTGGCGAGGGCTGGCCGCCGACCGCGTCCCCGACCTCGTCGCCGCCCTGGTCGCGGCCGGCGCCCGCGTCCACGCGGTCGAGCCGGTCGCCACCTCGCTCGAGGCGCGCTTCCTCGAGCTCCTGGGCCGACCGTGAGCGCCACCCTCACGATTGCCAGCCTCACCTGGCGGGAGCTCGTCCGCCGCCGGCTGGTGCTGGCGCTCCTCGGCCTCACGGTGGTCGTGATCGCCCTCACCGGATGGGGATTCGCCCGGGTGCCCGGGCTGCACGAGAACGGGCACCGGCTGACGACCGGGGAGGTGCACACGGTCGCCGCCGAGCTCCTGATCCTCGTCCTGTTCATGTTCAGCTTCGTGCTCGCGCTCACCTGCGCCTTCCTCGCCGCCCCGGCGATCGCCGGCGACCTGGAGTCGGGGGTGGCGCTGGCGGTCCTCTCCCGGCCGGTCCGGCGCGCCGAGCTGTTCGTGGGGCGGTGGCTGGGGCTGGCGGTGCCCGCCATCGCCTACACGGTCGCCGCGGTGACCGTGGAGTTCTGGGTGGCGGGGTGGCAGACGGGGTACGTCCCCCGCCAGCCGGCCGCCGCCGAGGCCGCGCTGGCGGCCGAGGGCCTGGTCCTGCTCACCCTCGCCCTCGCGCTCAGCACCCGGCTTGCCACCGTCACCGCCGCGGTGGTCGCGGTCGTCGCCTTCGGGGCGATGTGGATGGGCGGGGTGGCCGGAGCCTTCGGCGCCGCCTTCCACAATGCCGCCATCACGACGGTGGGCACGGTGACCCATCTGCTCCTCCCCACCGATGGAATGTGGCGGGCGGCGACCTTCGCGGCCGAGCCCCCGGCGTTCGCGAGCCAGGCCGGCGCCCACGCCGGGGCCGGCGCGTTCCAGGCCGCCGCCGGGCCGACGCCCGCGTACCTCGCCTACGTCGCCGGCTGGATCGTGGTCGGGCTCGGCCTGGGGCTGCTCGGGCTCCGCTACCGGGAGCCCTGAGGGGCCCCGGGCTCGGTGTCGGCAGCGGCCCCCTCCGCCAGGCGGCGGCGCAGGGCACGCTTGTCGAACTTGCCGACGCCGGTCTTGGGGATGGCGTCGACGAACAGGATGCGGTCGGGCAGCCAGTAGCGGGCGACGTGGGGGCGCAGGTGCTCCAGGAGCGCGGCCGGGGTGAGCCCGCCCTCGGCGCCGGGGCGGGCCACGACGAAGGCGACCGGGCGCTCGCCCCACCTTGGATCGGGCTGGCCCACGACCGCCGCCTCGTCGACCTGGGGGTGGCCCATCAGCAGGGTCTCGAGGGCGACCGAGCTGATCCACTCGCCGCCCGACTTGACCAAGTCCTTCGTGCGGTCGACCAGGCGCAGGTACCCCTCCGGGTCGAGGGTGGCGACATCCCCGGTCCGCAGCCAGCCGTCGGCGGTGAACGCCTCCCGGTCCTCCCGCCCCAGGTACCCGTCGCACACCCAGGGCGCTCGGACCTGGAGCTCACCCTGGTGCCGGCCGTCCGAGGGGCAGAGCTCCCCGGTGGCCAGGTCCATGACCCGGACCTCGAAGCCGATCGCGGGCAGCCCCTGGCTGGCCCTGACCCGCAGGCGCGCCGCGGGATCGAGCGCGGGCTCCAGCAGGTGCTTGACCCGGACGGTCGTCCCCAGCGGGGAGGTCTCGGTCATCCCCCAGGCGTGGATCACGGTGAGGCCGTGGCGGTCGAACCCCTCGATGAGGGTCGGGGGGGCCGCCGCCCCGCCGCAGAGGATCCCCCGGAGGCCGGGCAGGGGGGTGGGTTCGGCGTCGAGCCGCTGGAGGAGCGGGCCCCAGATGCTGGGGACGCCGGCGGTCAGGGTCACCCGCTCGCCGGCGAGGAGGCCGACCAGGCGGGCTGGGTCGAGGAAGCGGTCGGGGAGGACCAGGGCGGCGCCGACCGCGACGCTGGCGTGGGGGAGGCCCCAGCCGTTGACGTGGAACATCGGCACGACCGGCAGGACGACGTCGGCGTCGCTGAAGCCGCCGGGCAGGAAGCCGGTCGCCAGGAGGGAGAGGGTGTGGAGGTACAGGGAGCGGTGGCTGTACACGACCCCCTTGGGATCGCCGGTTGTCGCCGAGGTGTGGCAGAGGCCGGCCGCCTGGCGCTCGTCGAGGTCGGGCCAGGCCAGCGGCCGATCGCTGGCGGCGAGCAGGGCCTCGTAGTCGAGGTGGCCGGCCCCGCCCGGGGCGTCCTCGCCCTCGCCGAACGTGACGACCCGCTCCACCGTGGGCAGGCGGTCGGCGATGGCGGCGAGCGCCGGCAGGCAGGCCCGCTGGCAGAGGAGGACGCGATCACCGCCGTCGGCGATGACATGGGCGAGCTGGTCGGGGTGGAGGCGGACGTTGACCGTGTGGAGGACCGCCCCCATGCAGGGCACGGCGAGGTAGGCCTCGAGGTGCTCCTGGGTGTTCCAGGCCATGGTCCCGACCCGGTCCCCCGGCCCCACCCCGAGGTCGTGGAGCGCTCGCGCCAGGCGGTGAGCGCGGGCCCCGACCTCGGCGAAGGTCGCGCGGCGGGGCGGCCCCTCAGCCCTCTGGGTCACCACCACCTGGCGGCCGTAGAGCCCGACGCCCCGCTCGACGAGCGGGACCAGCGTGAGAGGGACGTCCATCATCCGCCCGCGCATCGGCGCCATCGTACACGCCGGTCGCCCGCCGCTCAGGACCCGGCGGTCACCGTGGTGCCGGGGGCGACGACCTCGATCCAGGTGAGCCCGGTCTGCAGCGGCAGAGGCTGGCCGCCCGCGTCGGTGAAGAGGAGCGGGAGCCCGGTGTCCGGCCGGTGCCAGGTACCGATGAAGGCGCGGCCGTCGATATAGGCCTGGAACGGGCCGGAGCCGTTGAGGGCCCAGTAGATGCTGTGGTTGCCGAGGACGTCCTCCACGTAGTTCGTGAAGTGCCAGTTGGCGGTCACGACGATGAGGTTGCGGACCGCGATCGGCGCCCCCGTCGCGGTGTCGACCTGCGGGGTCCCGTTCAGCCACCGCTGCCAGGTCCGGGTGACGGGGTTGTAGTGGTAGGCGGGGACGTTGCCCGGGGTCTGGTCGATGGTGACTGTGCGGATCGACCCCGGCGAAAGGGGGTCGGGATGGGGCGGAAGGAGGGCGTACGGGAGCTTGGCGTGGTGGAGGGCCGGGAACTGGCTCGCCAGACCGGCGAGCAGCAGGTGGCCCTGGGTGAACAGGTTCGAGGGGGGAACGTGGTTGCTCGTGCGGTAGAAGTCCTGCCCGCAGCAGTCGTCGGTCAGCATCGGCACCCCGTCGTGGTAGAGGTTCGCGTAGGTGCCGTTCGAGGCCCCGCTGAAGACGGCGAGGCCGTCGTACATCTTCTGGACCTGGATGAGGATCAGCCGGGCGCTGCGGATGGGCCCGAGCACGGCTGCGGGTCGCAGGTGCCAGTAGACGGCGGTGAAGCGGGTGATGCCGCCCTCGGTGTCGTACTCGTAGACGATGTCGGCCGCCTGCAGGCCCGTGTGCGGGTCGGAGGTCGGCCCGTTGTCGATCTGGACCGCCAGCGGCGCGTGGGGGACGAACCCCGGGGTCACGGTCGTGGTGTTGGTCGGCACCGCGGGCACGACCTGGACCCGCTCGGTCGCCGCGGGCCCGTCGAGGCCGCTCGCCCGCACGGTCGTGGTCCCGAGCGCGGTCCCGACGAGGACGGGGCCGGCGGCCTGCAGCGGTGCGCCCGGGGGAAGGGCGATCCGGACCGGGATCGGGGGGTGGGCCGGCGTCGTGCCGTCGGTGAGGGTCTCGACCACGCGCGCGCGGAGCTGCTGACCGTAGCCGATGGTGCCGGGAAGCTCGAGCTGGAGGCGACGGATGCCGACGCTGTCGATCACGAGCGACCCGCTGCGGCCGCCCCCGACCGCCGTGATCGTCGCCTGGCCCGCCGCCCGCGCCCGGGCGCGGCCGTGCGGCCCGATCGTGACGACCGCTGGGTCGCTGCTGCTCCACTGGACCCTGACCCGGCGGCCGCCGAGGCGGGCGGTGAGGGTACGGACCCCGCCCACGAAGAGGTCGGGGCGCTTGGGCGCGACCACGAGCCCGGCGGCGGGGCGGGCGAGGACGATGAGGGCGGCGGCGCCGCCGCCGATCAGCGCCGCGAGCACGATCGCCGCCGGCACGACCACCCGGCGGCGCCGCCAGGATGCCTGGCCCCCCGTGCCCGGCCGCCTCACCAAGAGGTCATCCCGCCCCCGCGCGCCGCGCGCCGCGGGGCGTCAGGGGTAGATCCCGCGGACCTGGGTGGCGTCGGCGACCCGCTGGACGGCCAGGCAGTAGGCGCCCATGCGCAGGGTCGTCTTATGGGCAGCGGCCAGCTCCTCGACCTGGGCGTACGAGCGCTCCATCACCCGGGTGAGGCGCTGGTTGATCTCGTCCTCCTCCCAGAAGAACGACTGGAGGTCTTGCACCCACTCGAAGTACGAGACCGTGACCCCGCCGGCGTTGGCGAGGATGTCGGGGACCAGGACGATCCCCCGCTGGCGGAAGATGTCGTCGGCCTCGGGGGTGGTGGGGCCGTTGGCCGCCTCGACGACGAGCCGGGCCTGCACCCGAGCCGCGTTGGCCATGGTCAGCTGGTTCTCCAGCGCCGCCGGGATGAGGATCGTGACCGGCAGCTCCAGGAGCGCCGGGTTGGCGACCTGGGTGGTGCCCGCAAAGTCGGCGAGGCGGCCGCCGGCGTCGCGGTGGGCGAGGAGGGCGGGGATGTCCAGCCCCTCCGGCCGATAGATCCCACCGTACACGTCCGAGACGGCGACGATCCGGAACCCCTGCTCGTGGAGGAGCTGGGCCGACACCGAGCCGACGTTGCCGAACCCCTGGATCGCGACGGTCGCCTCGTGGGGTGCGATCCCCACGCGCTGGCAGGCCGCCTCCGTCACGACCAGCACCCCCCGGCCGGTGGCGGAGGCGCGCCCCTCGGAGCCGCCGATCTCGAGCGGCTTGCCGGTCACCGTGGCCGGCACCGAGTAGCCCCGCTCCATCGAGATCGTGTCCATGATCCAGGCCATCACCTGGCTGTTGGTGTTCACGTCGGGGGCGGGGATGTCGCTCTCCGGCCCGATCAGGATCGTCATCTCGCTCGTGAAGCGGCGGGTGAGGTGCTCGAGCTCCTGGCGGCTGAGCTGGCCGGGGTCGCAGATCACCCCCCCCTTGGCGCCCCCGTAGGGGAGGCCGGTCACGGCGCACTTCCACGTCATCCACATCGCCAGCGCCTTGACCTCATCCAGGCTGACGTCGGGATGGAAGCGGATCCCCCCCTTGGCCGGCCCCCGGGTCAGGTTGTGCTGGACCCGGTAGCCGGTGAAGATTCGGATCCGCCCGTCGTCCATCCGCACCGGGAAGTTGGCCGTGAACTCCCGCCGGACCTCGCGGAGGACGGCGCGCATCCCGGCATCGAGGTTCAGCAGGGTCGCCGCCTGGTCGAACTGGCGCTGGGCGGTGACGTACGGATTGGCTGCGCCCCCAGGCGCCTGCGTGGGGACGGCGAGTCCGGTCATGCGCGTGCCGGCCGGTCGGGGGTGACGGTGCGTGGGGAGCGAACCAAGCCGGCGGGTAGGGTAGCCCGCCCGGCTTCGCCCCTGTCAAGCGATGATCTCGGCGTGCGCCCGCCAGTCCTCGCCCGCCTGGCTGACCGGGACCGATCGCAGCCGCTGATCGCGGCCCACCGCGGCGATAGCGAGCGCCACCCCGAGAACACGCTTCCCGCGTTCGCCGCCGCCGTCGCGGTGGGGGCGGACCTCGTCGAGTGCGACGTCCACCTCACCCGCGACGGGAGGCTCGCCGTGATCCACGACGAGCGTCTCGAGCGGACGACGAACGGGAGCGGGCCGGTGGCGGCCCACACGCTGGCCGAGCTCCGCCAACTCGACGCGGGCGGCTGGCGGGGGGTGGCCCATCGGGGGGCGCGGATCCCCACGCTCGCCGAGGTCCTCGAGCTGGCCCGGGGGCGCTGTGCGGTCGCGGTGGAGATCAAGGCGCGGCCAACGGCCGCGGCGGACCCGGTCCGGGCGGTTGTGCTCGCGCTCCGCGGGGCTGGCATGGAGGCGGAGAGCCTGGTCCTCGCCTTCGACCATCGGGTGACCCTGGCGGTGCGGGCCACCGGGACCGCGGCGGCGACGGGGGTTGTCATGGTCGGCCGGCCGGTCGACCCGGTCGGGGTCGTGCGCGCCGGGGGCGGCGACGGCCTCGTCACCGAGATAGGGTCGATCGACCGGGAGCTCGCCCGGGCCCTGCACGCGGCCGGCGCCTTTCTCGCCGTGGCGACCGTGAACGATGCCGCGGAGCTTGCGGCCGCCGCCGCTGCCGAGGTCGATCTGGTCATCACCGATCGGCCCGCCACGCTGGTTCGCCCCGCATCGGCGCCTGTGACCTGCGAGGATGGACGGTGATGACTGCGCCGGCCACGCCCGTCGCGCGACTCCCCCGCGCCGGCAGCGAGGACGACGACCTCGCGATCTCGACCCTGCGCTGCCTGGCCATCGACGCGGTCGAGCGGGCCCGATCGGGCCATCCGGGACTGCCGATGGGTGCCGCCCCCATGGCGTACGTCCTGTGGACCCGCTTTCTGCGCCACAACCCGCGCAACCCAGACTGGCCGGACCGCGATCGCTTCGTCCTCTCGGCAGGCCACGGGTCGATGCTCCTCTACGCGCTCCTCCACTGCACCGGCTACGACTTGCCGCTGCAGCAGCTCCGTCGGTTCCGGCAGTGGGGCTCGCGCACGCCAGGACACCCGGAGCGGGGGCTGACCCCCGGCGTCGAGGTGACGACCGGCCCCCTCGGGCAGGGGGTCGGCAACGGCGTCGGCCTGGCGATCGCCGAGCGGGTGCAGGCCCACCGATTCAACCGCCCCGGCCACGACGTCGTCGACCACCGCACCTACGTTCTCTGCAGCGATGGCGACCTGATGGAGGGGGTCAGCGCGGAGGCGGCCAGCCTCGCCGGGCATCTGGGGCTCGGGCGGCTCATCTGTCTGTACGACGACAACCGTGTCTCGCTGGACGGCCCTACCTCGCTGGCGTTCACCGAGTCGGTCGTGGACCGGTTCCGCGCCTACGGCTGGCAGGTCCTGACCGTCGCGGACGGGGAGACCGATCTCAACGGGATCGCCACCGCCCTGTCGGCCGCGGTCGCGGACGGGCTGCGGCCCTCGCTGATCGCCGTGCGGACCCACATCGGCTACGGCGCCCCCGGGAAGCAGGACACGAACAAGGCCCACGGCAGCCCGCTCGGCCCGGGGGAGGCGCGGGCGGCCAAGCTCGCCTACGGCTGGGATCCCGACGCCAGCTTCGCCGTGCCCGAGCGGGCGGCACGGCTCTTCGCCCGCGCCATCGAGCGGGGCGTGGCGCTGGAGGCGGACTGGGCGGGTCGACTCCGAGCCTGGGCCGATGCCCACCCGGCGCTCGCCGCCGAGTGGGAGCGCGGTCAGGCGGACACCCCCCCGGCCGACTGGGCAATGAGGCTGCCGACGTTCACCCCTGCCGACGGCCCGATGGCGACCCGGGTCGCGGGCGAGCGAGCGCTCCAGCAGGTGGTGCAGGCGGTCCCCTGGGTGATCGGCGGCGACGCCGACCTCTCCGAGTCGACCCGGACCGCGATCGCCGGCGGCGGCGACTTCGACGGGCGGACCGGGGCTGGGCGCAATCTCCACTTCGGGGTCCGGGAGCACGCCATGGGCGCGGCCTGCAACGGGATCGCCGCCCACGGCGGGCTCCGCCCCTACGGGGCGACCTTCCTCATGTTCTCCGACTACCAGCGCCCCGCCGTCCGGCTCGCCGCGCTCTCCGGCCTGCCGGTCGTCTTCGTCTACACCCACGACAGCATCGGGCTGGGGGAGGACGGCCCCACCCATCAGCCGGTCGAGCACCTGGCGGCGCTCCGGGCGATCCCCAATCTCGACGTCTTCCGCCCGGGCGATGCCAACGAGACGGCGGCGGCCTGGCGCTGCGCGATCGAGCGCCGGGACGGCCCGACCGCGCTCGTCCTCTGCCGCCAGGGGCTGCCGGTCTTCGACGAGACCCGCGCCGACCGGGGGGCTCGGGTGGAGCAGGGGGCGTACGTGCTCCTCGAGGCGAGCGGCCCCGAGCCCCGCTGCCTGCTCCTGGCGTCGGGCAGCGAGCTGGCGGTCGCCGTCGAGGCCCGCCACCGGCTCGAGCTCGACGGCATCCCCACCCGGGTCGTCAGCGTGCCGTGCCTGGACCGGCTGGCGCGGATGGCCCCAGCGGCGCGCGAGCGGCTCCTGCCCGCCGCCGTCCTCTGCCGAGTCGCCGTGGAGGCCGGGGTCTCGGACCCCTGGTACCGCTGGGCCGGGCCCGGAGGCGCCGTGGTGGGCGTCGACCGCTTCGGCGCCTCCGCCCCGGCGGACGAACTCTTCCGCCACCTCGGCGTCACCGCCGAGCGGGTGGTGGCGGTGGCGAGCGAGCTGCTCGCCCCCGAGGCCGGGGAGCCGTGACCCGACTCCGCGAGCTGGCCGGACTCGGCCAGAGCCCCTGGGTCGACTCCCTGAGCCGGAACCTGGTCACGTCGGGGGAGCTGGGCCGGCTGGTCACCCAGGGCATCGTCGGAGTGACCGACAACCCGACCATCTTCCAGCAGGCGCTGGCCACCGGCGGCGGCGACTACGACGCCGCCATCCGGGCCGGGGTGGCCGAGGGGCTCGACGCCGCCGGCCTGTACGAGCGGCTGATCACCGAGGACGTGGCCGCCGCGCTCGACATCCTCGCCCCCGTCCATGCCGCCACCGGCGGCGCCGACGGCTTCGTCAGCTTGGAGGTGGCGCCGAGCCTGGCCCGCGACACCGCCGGGACGGTGGCCGCGGCGCAGGCCTACTGGGCCCAGCTTCGGCGCCCGAACCTGCTCATCAAGATCCCCGCCACGGCCGAGGGCATCCCCGCCAGCGAGCAGGCGATCGCGGCCGGCATCAACGTGAACGTGACCCTCATCTTCGCCCTCGACCGCTACCGGGCGGTCATGGAGGCCTACTGCCGGGGGCTGGAGCGACGCCTCGCCCGCGGCGAGGACGTCGGCGCCATCCGGTCGGTGGCGAGCTTCTTCGTCAGCCGGATCGACACCGAGGTGGACCGGCGCCTCGAGGCGCTCGCCTCGCGCGACCCCGGTCGGGCCCCGGCGGCCCTCGGGCTGCGCGGCGAGGCGGCGATCGCCAGCGCCCGGATCGCCTACGAGGCCTTCCTCGAGGTGATGCGCGGGCCCCGATTCGCCGCGCTCGCGGCCGCCGGCGCCCAGGTCCAGCGGCCCCTGTGGGCGAGCACGAGCACGAAGAGCCCCGCCTACCGCGACGTCCGCTACGTCGAGGCGCTCATCGGGCCCGACACCGTCGACACCATGCCGCTGGAGACCGTGGCGGCCTTCATCGACCACGGCGCCGTCGCGGTCACGGTGACCGAGAACCCGCAGGGGGCCCACACGGTCGTGGAGGCGCTTGACGCCCTCGGGATCCCGATGGACGAGGTCTCCGAGGTCCTCGAGCAGGAGGGGGTCGAGAAGTTCTCCCGGTCGATGGACGAGCTGCTCGCCGCCCTGGCCGACCGGCGGGCGGCGCTGCGCGAGGGCGGCCCGGCCCGCGGGAGCCCGGCTCCGTCCGAGCGGCTGGCCGGCCTTGTGCCGGCGCCGCTCCCGGCCGGCGCGGCGGCGCCGGCGTTCCAGTCGGCGGTGGT
>DAHUZI010000085.1 GCA_027306595.1 Candidatus Dormiibacterota bacterium
GCCACCCCCACCCCGAGCGCGACCCCGGTCCCCCAGCCGGCGACGACGACGCCGCCGCCGCGTCGGCCCCCGACGCGCCACCGCCCGCCCCACCGCCAGAGGCGGCCCAATCCGGCGCGCCACCGCCCGGCGCCCACCGCTCGGCCCACCGCCACCGTGAGGGAGTCGACCACCCCGACGCCCTCCCCCTCGGCGGCGCCGACGCCGGAGCCGACCCCGCCCATCCGGCGCGGCCCGCCGACCCCGACCCCGACCCCGCCGCCCGCGGTGACCCCGACTCCGACTCCCGAGATCACGCCGACCCCGACTCCCGAGGTCACTCCGACCCCGACCCCCGAGGTCACGCCGACCCCGACCCCCGAGGTCACGCCGGCCCCGAGCGCCACCGCGACCGCGTCACCCTGTCCGGATCACGTGGCCGGCAGCGACCCGGACGGGGACGGGGACAGCTGCCGCGGCCGGGCCGATGGCCAGGGCGGTGACGGCAGCGGCAGAGGGCACGACGCTCGGTCCCCGGCGCCGACCCCCACGGCCCTCCCGCCCCACGGCCGGCGTCAGGGCGGTCGGCAGGCGCACCGGTAGCCGAGCGCGCGGGAGGGCATTGCGACACGGGCGTCGTTGTCTTGCGAGGGCTCGGGGTGGGACCATCTCACCGATGCCCACCCGAGCCGACGCCCTGGCGCTCCTCTTCGAGCACACCCAGACCGAGAGCCTTCGCCGCCACGGCCTTGCGGTCGAGGGGGTCCTCCGGCTCGCCGCCACCCGCCAGGGGGCGGACGTCGAGCTGTGGGGCATGACCGGCCTCCTGCACGACTTCGACTACGAGGCCCACCCGGCCGAGCACCCGTTCTGGGGGCGGCCGATCCTGGAGGCCGCCGGCTACCCGCCCGAGATGATCCAAGCGATCCAGGGCCACGCAGTCTTCACCGGGGTCGTGCGCGACACCGACCTCGCGCGCTGGCTGTTCGGCTGCGACGAGCTGACCGGCCTGGTGACGGCGGTCGCCCTCGTCCACCCCACCCGGTCGCTGGCCGAACTGGAGCCCCGATCCGTTCGCCGCAAGCTGCGCGACCGGGGATTCGCCCGGAGCGTAAGCCGCAGCGAAATCGAGGCGGGGATGGCCGACCTCGCCATCGAGCCCGACGCCCTGATCCAGTTCGTCATCGATGGCCTCGCCACGGTGGCGCCGGTCATCGGCCTCGGGCCGACCCGGACCGCGGGCCAGGGGGACGGCGAGGGCCGTCAGCTGCGCACGGCCTGACCCTGGCCGGGTGGTGCCGCGACGCGGCCGTGGCACGGCGCCGGGGCGGAGGTCGCTTGAGGGCCGGGGCTATACTTCGACCTCGCCGTCCGGCGCTTGGGGAGGTGGCTGAGTGGCCGAAAGCGCCCGCCTGCTAAGCGGGTGACGGGTGTCAAGCTCGTCCGAGGGTTCGAATCCCTCCCTTCCCGCCACCCCAACGAGCGCCTGGGCGGGTGGTGGAGCCTCCCCGGGCGGCTGCGCCAGCACTACCGCCAGACGGCGGCGGAGCGGCCGAGCGAGGACGTGGCAATGCGCATCTTCGCCACCTTCCTCGCGACCTTC
Organism: Candidatus Dormiibacterota bacterium; assembly: GCA_027306595.1. Taxonomy (GTDB): domain Bacteria; phylum Chloroflexota; class Dormibacteria; order Aeolococcales; family Bog-877; genus DAHUZL01. Next base: position 1,583 of record DAHUZI010000085.1, read on the forward strand.
GCCCTGGTGCGCCTGGTCACCCACGGGATCCGGGGCGGGTGGCTGCCGCTGCGCAACGTCGTCCTCGGGGGACGCGGCGGCCGCAACGGGGCCGCCCCGCTCCACGTCCACCACCTTGTCCTCGGCATCGTCGGCCTCACCGGCTCCGGCTACGCCGCGCTTCTCCGAGCGGACCACCAGGCCAGGCGACGGGTCGCTCCGGCCTTCGGCGCCGCCGCCGCCCTCACGTTCGACGAATTCGCCCTCTGGCTCCACCTCCGCGACGACTACTGGTCCCGTGAGGGCCGGAGCAGCGTCGACGTGGCGGTCGGGCTGGCCGCGACCTTTGGGGTGTTCGCGGGCTCGCCGGTCTTCTGGGGCCGTGCGCTGGGCGAGGTGGCGGCCACCGCCGCGGCGTGCCGCGGGGCGGTGGCCCGGGCCCCCACCGACGCGCTGAGCCATCCCACGCGCCGGCGCCCACCATGGGCCCTCCGGGCGGATGGGGGATAATCGCAGCCGCAAGGGGAGCCCGGGGTGGACCCTGGTGGTGGATCGGGTGGAGCTGAGAGAGCCGGGGGCGAGCAGTGGTGTTGGCTCCGGGCCGTGACCTGACCGTCGACGAGGTGGCCGAGGAGCTCGGGCTGCCGGTGGCGATGATCCAGCGGCGGATCGACGCCGGTGACCTGCCCGTGCGCTGGGTCGAGGTGAACGGTCGGCTGGAGGTGCGGGTGCCGGCCCCGGGAGCCGACGGACGGCCCGCGTTCGGGTCAGCCAACGGCCATCCCGGGCCGAACGAGCAGGGGCGGCGCTCGGCCGCGCCCGCCGGCTCCGCGCCGAGAGGAGGGGGCCGAGCCGCGGCGGAGCTGCCGCTCTCGTCCGGGGGCGGTCTGCACGACGCTCACCCCGCCCTCGCCGCGCTCCCGATTCCCCCAACCGGCCTGGCGGAGGTGGACACCCGCGAGCTGGTGATCGGGCTGCTCGACCGCTGGGAGCAGGCGCTCGAGCGCCGGATCGAGGCCGAGCAGCGCCTGCGGTTCGAGACCGAGCTCGAGCGCCGGACCCATCAGGTCCGCCAGCTTCACTCCGAGCTCGATGGCACCCGTCGGGCCCACGCCGAGGAGATGGCCGAGCGCGAACACGAGGCGATGGCGCTACGGAGCCAGCTTCGCGACCTGGAGATGCGGGAGGCGAGGCGTCGGCCCTGGTGGAGGCGCAGCTGACAGGGGCGAGCGCCCCCGGCACGCCCCCACCGGAGGAGCGCCGATGAACGGGACGAGCCCGATCGAGACCGTGCGGGCCCGCATCGACCTCGTCGACGTGGTCGCCCCCCACGTGCGGCTCCACCGCGCCGGACGGGAGCTGTGCGGGCTCTGCCCCTTCCACGACGAGCGGACGCCCTCCTTCTACGTCAACCCGGAGAAGCAGGTGTGGACCTGCCACGGGTGCCACCTGGGGGGAGATGTCTTCCACTTCGTGGAGCTGATCGAGCACGTGGACTTCCGGGCCGCGCTCGAGCAGCTCGCCCAGCGGGTCGGGGTCTCGCTGGCCGCCGACCCGGCCGCCATCGAGGCCGAGCGACGTCGACGGCGAGAGCGGGACGCCGCGCTCGGCGCCCTGCGCGCCGCCGCCGACTACTACCACCACGTCCTGGTCAGGTCCCCCGCCGGCGCGCCGGGCCTGGCCTTCCTCGCCGCGCGCGGCGTCGACCCCGCCACCCGCGACGCGTTCCACCTCGGGTACGCGCCGGCGGGCCACCGCGCCGACAACCTGGTGCGCTTCCTCGCCAGCCGCGGGCACGGCACTGCGGCCACCCAGGCCGCGGGTCTCACCCAGCGCGGACCGACGGGCATCGTGGACGTCTTCCGCCGCCGGCTGGTGATCCCGATCCGGGACGAGCACGGCGCGGTGGTGGCGTTCGGGGGCCGAGCCCTGGATGCCGACCCCCGCAAGTACCTGAACAGCCGCAACGGCCCGACCTTCGACAAGTCCCGCACCCTCTTCGGGCTCGATCGGGCCCAGGGCTCGCTCCGGTCCGAGGCCACGGCCGTGGTGGTCGAGGGGTACTTCGACGTTCTCGCCGCCCATGCCGCCGGGGTGACCGGGGCGGTGGCCGCCTGCGGGACGGTCTTCACCCCCGAGCACGCTAGGCTCCTGCGCCGCTTCGCCCCCAGCGTCGTCCTCTGCTTCGACGGGGACGGGGCCGGCCAGCGGGCCGCCGCCGAGGCGGTGCCGACGGCCGTGGCGGCGGGGCTGGAGGCGCGGCTGGCGGTGTTGCCCGAGGGAATGGACCCGGACGATGTGTGCCGAACGGACCCGGGCGGCTTCCACAACCTGGTCGCCGGCGCCCGGCCCGCCTTCGAGGTGCTGGTCGACCGCGCCCTCGGCGACGCCGGCCCCGGGACGGGCCCGGGCACCCTGGCCGCGCGGCGGGCGGCGCTGGCGGTCCTGGCCCGGGTGCCCGAGGCGAGCGAGCGCGACCTCTATGCGCAGCGGGTTGGACAGCGCCTCGGGGTGGATCCCCGGCACCTCCTCGAGGACCTGGACCGGCGGGGACGCGAGCCGCGGGGGCACCAGGCGGCGCCGACCGCGCCAGCCGCCGGCCCCGATGCCCACGGTTTCGTGGCGGGACCAGCGGGGAACACACCCCTCGGGCGCACCGGGTACCTCCTGGCCCTGCTGGTCCAGCGACCGGAGCTGGCGCGGCGCGCCCGCGAGTTCTATGGGGTGGAGCCTGAGGAGTTCATCGACCCGCATGCGCAGGCGGTCTACCGGATGCTGAGCACCGGGTCGGCGGTGTGCGCGCCGCCGTCCGACGAGGCGGCGGTCCTGCTCGCGCGCCTCGGCCGCCACGAGTTCCCCGAGCTCGAGGGGGCCGACGCGGACCTGTGGGCGTTGCGGGCGCTGGAGGACGGGGTCCGGCTCCTTCGGCTCCAGGCGCTGGCCGACCGGGCGCGCCACCTGGAGCAGCGGATCGCCCAGCTGGAGCACCACCGCCAGGGCGAGGCCCCCCGACTTGTCGCAGAATTGGACGGGGTGTGGCGCTGGATCGCGGCGCTGCGCCAGGGGGCCCCTCCGACCGACCCGGTCGTCGCGGGATCCGCCCCCGCCTCATTCGACCGCACCGTGGCGGGGCCGCAGCAGGCCCCCGCATCGCTGGGGAGCTGACGTGGCCAGAACGCTCCGGACCGCCCCGGTCGCACCGGCGGCCCGCACCGACGAGCTGATCCGCCTCGCGGAGCAGCTGATCCTCAAGGGCAAGGAGCAGGGCTACCTCAGCCCCGACGACATCCTCCAGACCTTCCCCGAGATCGACGCCGAGCCCGACCAGCTCGAGCGGATCTTCACCCTCTTCCGGGAGATGGGGATCGCGGTCAGCGACGGCGACAAGGACTTCGAGGAGGTCGAGGAGATCGACGACGAGCTCCTCTCGACGATCGAGGCCGCCGACGCCGTCTCGCTCGACGACCCGGTTCGGATGTACCTGAAGGAGATCGGCCGGGTCGCCCTGCTCAAGGCCGAGGACGAGGTCTTCTTCGCCAAGCTGATCGAGCAGGGGGACGGCGACGCCAAGCACAAGCTGACCGAGGCGAACCTGCGCCTGGTGGTGTCGATCGCCAAGAAGTACATCGGCCGGGGCATGTCCTTTCTGGATCTCATCCAGGAGGGCAACATGGGGCTGATCCGGGCGGTGGAGAAGTTCGACTACCAGAAGGGCTTCAAGTTCTCCACCTACGCGACCTGGTGGATCCGCCAGGCGATCACCCGAGCGATCGCCGACCAGGCGCGCACCATCCGGATCCCGGTCCACATGGTCGAGACCATCAACAAGCTGGTGCGGGTCTCACGGCGGCTGCTCCAGGAGCTGGGCCGAGAGCCGGCCGACCCCGAGATCGCCGAGGAGATGGGGATCACCCCGGAGCGGGTCCGGGAGATCATCAAGGTCTCGCAGGACCCGGTCTCGCTCGAGACCCCGATCGGGGAGGAGGAGGACTCCCACCTCGGCGACTTCGTGCCCGACCAGGAGGCCGTGTCCCCATCGGACGCCGCCTCGCTGACCATGCTCCGCACCGAGGTCGAGGACATCCTCGACACCCTGACCCCCAGGGAGCGCCGGGTCCTCCAGCTGCGCTTCGGCCTCATCGACGGCCACCAGCGGACGCTGGAGGAGGTGGGCAAGCGCTTCGGGGTCACCCGCGAGCGGATCCGCCAGATCGAGGCGAAGGCACTGCGCAAGCTACGCCACCCCTCGCGGAGCATGAAGCTGCGCGACTACCTGGAATAGCCGGGCCGGCCCCCGTCGGCGGTCGGCCTCCAAAGCCACCGCCTATACTCCACCGAGGCGTTCCGGAGTAGCTCAACGGTAGAGCAGGCGGCTGTTAACCGCAAGGTTCACGGTTCGAATCCGTGCTCCGGAGCCACCCCGGCGGCGGCGGATCGCTGGCGGATGCGCCGATCCGGCGGACCTCGGCCTCCCCGAGGCCAGGCCCGCCGCCGTGAGCTCGGCTGGGCCGGGGACGCTGCGGCGCACGCGGGCGCCGCCCCGGGCACGCCCGTCCCGCGGCTCGCCGGTGCGGGTGGCGGCGACGACCCGCTCTGCGACCTGGTGGCGCCACGCGCCGGGCGGCGCCGGCAGCCGGGGATGTCGGGGGGCGTCGGCCAGTTGGCGACGTCGCAGGCGGATCAGCGCGCGGCGCAGCCGCAGGGTCGAGGGCGGATCGGCCCGCTGCCCGGCGACGCTCCCGGCACCGACGCCCCCGAGCGGGAGCCAGGGCTCGACCGCGGCGTCGCAGCGGCCGCCCCCGGCCCGCCGGTCCACGGCATCAGGGGCCACGCCCGGTCCCGGTTGAATCTGGGCGGTCGGTGCCCCACGTCATCTGGTCCCCCTGCCGGGCACAGGGCCCGTCGAGGTCGGTCCTGCCGATCTCGTCCCCGTCGCAGAGGACCAGGGTCCCCGGCCGGGTCACGAGGATGGCGAGCGCCAGGAGGACCGTGCGGGGTCGCCGCCGCACCAGCGCGCGGGGAGTGGGCGACCGCCAGAGCCCGTCCGCGCCCAGCCAGGCGAGGCGTTCCAGATTGGCGATCAGGCCGGGCCGGCCACCCGACCCGCCCTCGTTGCCGCCGCGAGCGGACGCCGCCCTGGAGGGTGGCGGCGCCGCGCCACCAGCCCGGGCGCATCCCCGCAGCGTTCCCCGGCGACGCTCGCCGCGTGGGCGGGGGGCGGTCGCCGCGCAGGGCGCCGACGGCTGCTCACTTCACCGCCCCGGCGAGCATCCCGCGCACGAAATAGCGCTGGAACCCGAACACCACGATCATCGGGATCACGATCGACACCATCGCCCCCGTGGAGATGATCCAGTAGTTCGCGGCCAGGGTGCGGGTCTGGTTGTACAGGAAGACCGTGAGCGGCTGGTGGGGGTTGCCACCGAGGAAGACCAGCGCCACCAGGAGATCGTTCCAGACCCAGATGAACTGGAAGATCGCCAGCGAGGCCGCCGCCGGGAGGGCGAGGGGCACCGCCACCCGCCGGAAGAGCGTCCATTCCCCGGCCCCGTCCATGCGCCCGGCCTCGACCAGCTCCACCGGGATGCCGGTGTAGAAGTTGCGCATCAAGAAGATGCCGAAGGGCAGGCCGAAGGCGACATGGAAAATGACGACGCCGGGGATCTGCCCGAAGGGGTTGTAGCCGGTCAGCTCGCCAAAGCGATGGTAGAGCTCCGCCACCGGGATCAGGGCGACCTGGAGCGGCACCACCATCAGCCCGACCAGAACCAAGAACACCGCCGTCCGGCCGGGCCACCGTCCGAAAACCAGGGAGTAGCCGGCCAGCCCTGAGACCAGGGTGACGAGGACGGTGGCCGGGACTGAGATCAGCAGCGAGGTGATGAGGGAATCGAGGAGTCCGCCGGCGGCAAACCCGCTCTGGAACAGGACCCGGTAGTTGTCGACCGTCAGCTGCGCCGGAGCGGTGAACACGGTCCACCACCCCGACACCCCGTACAGGCTCTCCGGACGGAAGGAGATGATCGTTAGCGACACCGTCGGCAGCAGCCAGAACACGGCGATCACGACCATCAGCAGGTTGAGCACGACCCGGGGCGGCCGGAACCGCAGCCTGGGATGGCGCAGGGCGATCGCCGCCGGCGACGACGGCTGCTCGATCGGGACCGCGACGTCTGCCATGATCCAGTCCCCTCAGTTCAGCCCCGAATCCGCCTGAGGTTGAAGAGCATGGCCGGGACCACCAGGACGAACAGGATCACGGCCACCGCGCTCGACAGGCCGGAGTGAATGCCACCTGTGAACCCGTCGTTGTACATCTCCAGGGCGAGCGTGTTGGCGGCTCCCTGGGAGGAACCCGGCGCCATGTTGAGGATGATGTCGAAGACCTTGAGCACGTTGATGACCATCGTGACGAGGATGACCGTCAGCACGGGGGCCAGCATCGGCATGGTCACCCGACGGAACGTCTGCCACTCGCTGGCACCGTCAACGTGGGCAGCCTCCAGGACCGACCGGTCGAGCGCGGACAGCCCGGCCGCCACCAGGACCATGGCGAAGCCGGCCCACATCCACAGGTAGGCGATGATCATCGCGATGTCGACCAGCGGCACGCTGAGCAGCGCCTGCGCAGTCTGGTCCAGCCGTCCGGTCGGCGTCAGCGACTGGGTGCCGAGCCAGAAGATGGGCTGGAACCCCGACGAGAAGTTCGAGGCGTCGACCCGGACTCGGTACTGGCCGGCGCTGACGTTGCTGAAGCGGAAGTCGCCGCTTCGATCCGTCTGCGTGGACGCGACCGCGCTCCCGTCGGAGCGGAGCAGGCTGACCCGGAGCAGGGGCAGCCCATCCTCGTCGGGGAAGACCGCCCCCGTCTGTGCCGGGTGCGACGGGGAGAAGTCACGCCAGACCAGTCCAGTGACGGCGTGGGTCGCTGGGGCCGGGACCCGAGCCCGCCGGGCACCCAGGAGGGTGAGGGTGGCGGGTTCGATCCCGATCATCCCCACCCGGATCGAATGTCCCGGGGCCACCGTGTCGCGGCTGAGCAGCGTGCCGTGGGGGCCGGCCCGCAGGCCGGAAGCGGCCAGGCTCGGCACCGTCTGCCCGGCGGAGGTGTTGACCGGGTAGACGCCCGGGGGCACCACCCAGTCCGAGACCGCCTGCACCGCAGCGTTGACCATGCCGACCTGCGGGTCCAGGTCGAAGATCGCGCGCCACACCAAGGCCGACGCGGTGGCGCTGAACACCACCGGCATCAGGATCATCGTCTTGAAGGCGGTGGACCAGCGGATCCGCTCGGTGAGGAGCGCGAAGAGGAGCCCGAGGGCGGTGACGGTGAAAGGGAAGACGATGACCCAGATGGCGTTGTTGCGGAACGTCGTGAGGATCGTTGGGTCGGTGAAGACCGTCTGGTAGTTGCGGGTCCCCACGAACGCGGTCCCGGACTCGTTGAAGAAGCTGAAGCGGACCGTGTCGACCATTGGGTACACCACGATCACCAGCAGCCAGATGGCCCCGGGGACGAGGAAGGCCAAGGAGCCGGCGTGCGAGCGCCACCGACGCCGCCTCGGCCGCGCCATCACCCCGGCCGCCATGCTCGCCTCCCCGACTCCCGCCTACCGCTCCACGCCGCCGCGGCGGCGGCGGGACGCGAGGGGGTGCGACCGGTGGCCCCGGCCGCACCCGACTCGCGAGAGTTCCGACGCGTTCCCTTGCGCTAGTGCCCGAGGGACGCCGTCGCCTGAGCGTCCATCGTCTTCTGGATCGTCTTCACATTGGCGGGACTGGGGTTGCGCACGAAGTTGAGCATGTCCGCCCACATCTTCGGCTCCCAGGTGCCCTGGAGGTCGTCGAGGCTGAAGACGAAGCTCTTGGCGCTGACGAGCTCCCTTGCGTCCTCGCGCGTCACCGGGTCAGGGTACGCGCTCAGGGGCACCAGCTTGTTGGGGGACGTGAACCCGCCCCGGTGCGCCCAGATGGCGGCACCCCCGGGTTGGGCCAGGTACCGGATCAGCGCCTTGGCCTGGGGGGTCGGGTTGAGGAGCATCCCGACGTCGCCAGCACCCTGGATCGCGCCGCTGTTGTTCTGATTGGCGGCCGGAGCGGGGAACCCGAAGAAGTTGTAGCAGGGCGTCTTGCTCACATCGGCGGTGCAGGCCTTGCCGCCCTTGCCGACGTTCCCGGCTCGGTAGTTCTTCGAGTTGGCCGTGATCTCGCTGACGACGAAGTCGCCCTCGAAGACCATGGCCGCCTGGGGCAGCGTCCCCGCCTTCGGGAACACCTTGTCCACGCACTCCGGGTACGTGCTCGCCAGCGCGCCCTGGGTGCCTCCGAGGAGGTACTCGGGGTGCCCGACAAGCTGGGCGAAGACGCTGAACGCATGGGTCACGCTCGGGCTGGTCCACTTGATGTGGTGGGAGGCCAGCAGGCTGTAGGCGGCCGGCCCTGCGGTCTTGAGGTAGATGTTCTGCCAGAAGTCGGCCACCGGCCAGCCGACGTCGGTGCAGAGGGAGAAGGCGGGGATGCCTGCGGCGTGCAGCGTTGCCGCGTCGCCCATGAGCTGCTGCCAGGTCGCGGGCGGCGTCTTGATGCCGGCCGCGGCGAACTCGGCCGGGTTGTACCAGATCGTGTTCTTGTTCGCGGCCTTGAACCAGACCCCGTAGAGCTGCTTGTTGAAGCTGCCCAGCTGGCGCCACGCGGGACCGTAGTTGTTGACCAAGGACCCCAGGACGGGGGCCAGCTTCTGGATCTTCCCCTCGCGGGCCAGGGTGCGCAGCGTGCCCGGATCGGGCACCAGGGCGACATCGGGCGGGGCACCGCCGGCGACCGCGGCCGCGAGGGCCGTGTCCATGTTGCTTCCCTTGCCCGTGTAGTTGACCGTGGTGCCGGTCTGCTTCTCGAAGGGCTTGAGGGCCGCCTCGAACGAGGCCTGCTCCGTGCTGGTCCATTCCGCCCAGATCGACACGGACCCGCCCAAGTGCCCCAGGACGCTCCGCGCCGCCGTGGCGGACGAAGGCCCCCGGCGCGCGGCCGCCGCGGTGCCGCCGAGGACTCCGGCGCCTAACAAGATCACCGCGATCGCCGCCACCAGTTCGATACGGGTCGCGACACCCCGCGGCATGCCCAGTCGGCGTTCATTCCTCATCGCGCATCTCTTGCTGACCTCCACAACGCGTTGGTGGGCACGCTGACCAGGGCCGCCTGACGCCGGTCCGGACCCGTCCCCGCTGCGTCAGCCCTGGAACTCTGCCCGTTGTTGCTCGTCGCGCCACGGTCGTGCCGGGTAGCGTCGGCCGACCCGCATCCCCGCTCGAGCCCGCTGCGGATCTGAGGATCCGTGCGATCCTGGGCGCGCGGCCTGACCCTCCGGTGGCTGGGCGATCCCGGCCTGACGAGGCTCCCTGGGGTGTGATAGCCCGGCCAGCAGTCACGGCCGACCACCTCCCTCGGCTCCGGCTCCCTGGAGTGGCCAGCCTACTACAGGCACAGATCGCTGGCAAGGTTGACGAGGCGCGCCGCCCGCAGCGACGGGTGCAGGCCGCGGCGGATCCTGCGGCGGATCGGGGCCGGGGCGCACCACGGTCCATCACCGCACGCCCGTCGGGGCTGGCACACGGCGACGCTGGCGCACGGCGGCGTTGGCGCGCCGTCGCTCCCGGCTCCACCCTCCGGGTGCGAGCGCCGAGCGGCGCTGCTCCACAGCCGGGAGGCTGAGTCGCGGCGTGGGCAGGGGTGCTGCGGGGCGATCCTCACCCCCCTGCCCATGGGCAGGGGGACGCCCGGCGGGAGCCGTCGCGCCGCCCGCTGGTCAGCGGGTGAGCCGGTGCGCTCGCATCAACTCCGCAACCGACCACGCCTGGAATGGACAGCCAGTCGCACGGTGGGGAGGATCGCCGTCCGCTGTCTCCGATACCGAGCCCAGGCCCCATTCGTCCACATGCTGCTCCAGCGCGCCGAGCAGGCCCGCAGTTGGGGCACCGACCTTGCCCGCGGCGTCAACGTACGCTCCGATGAGCCAGGGCCACACCGTCCCCTGGTGGTAGGCGCGGTCGCGTTCGACCGGCCCCCCGCGGTGCAGGCCCCGGTAGGCGGGATCCGCCGGCGCCAGCGAGCGGAGGCCCAGCGGCGTCAGGAGCTCACCGGCGCAGCGGGCGACGATCGCGACCGAGGCGGGGTCCTCGACGGCCAAGGGTGCATGGGGCAGGGATACCGCAAGCAGGCTGTTGGGACGGACGCGCGCCGATTCCGCGGGGTCACCCGCCACGGTGTCCCACCAGCCGCCGGGATGGACGAACGTGGCCCGGAACGCCTTCCGGGTGGCGGCGGCGCGCGCCAGCAGGGGCTGCCCGTCGCGACCGATGGCGCTGAGCAGCTCGGCGGCGGTGCCGAGGGCGTTCACCCAGAGCGCGTTGACCTCGACCGCCTTGCCCCCTCGTGGCGTCACCGGCTGGCCATCAACTCGGGCATCCATCCAGGTGAGGGCAAGCCCCGGCGCTCCCTGGCGCAGAAGGCCATCGGTGGCGTCGACGGCGATGCCATATCGAGTACCGGCGAGGTAGGCCGAGATCACGCTGAGGAGGGGATCGGCGAGCTGGGCAGCGGCATCGAGATCGCCGGTCACCGCGACGTGGCGCCCGACCGCGTGGATCAGCCAGAGGGCGGCATCAGCCGTGTTGTAGGCGACGGCCTCGCCGTCGGACGCCACAGGGTCAGTCGTATTGGGGAGCATGCCCTCGGACAGGGATGCGGCCGCTCGAAGGAGGAGGCGCCGTCCCTCCTCGTGCCGCCCGCTGGCGAGGAAGAGCCCTTCGTAGCTCACCATGGTGTCCCGAGACCACTCGCCGAACCACGGGTATCCGGCGACCACGCCGGCATCGGCGAGGATGAACTGGTCGGCGGCATGGGCCAGGGCTCGGCCCACCCGTTCGGGGGTTCCCGCCACCCTGGCCAGCCCGCGCGCGCGTTCGCGGGCGGCGGCGATCACGGCGGGGGCGGACGGTGGCGGAGCCTCGCCGGCCGGCGCCCAGGCCTGGACCCCCACGGACTGGCCTGGGGCGAGATCGACCACGAACGTACCGGCGTGCCAGAGGTCCTCGGTGTCCCAGAGTCCGCGCGCCGCCTCTTCCCGGTAGCGGACGCCGCGAAACCAGGAGCCGGCCGGGCGCAGGGCGGGACCGCTCACCCGAAACGCCCGGTCGACGGTGAAGCCGTCGCTGGTCATGGTGATGGACGGCTCTCCGGCCGCGTCCCCCGCCCCGCGCTGGCCGTGGGCGTCTCGCCAGGTCACCAGCGCCGCCAGCTCGAGCCGCACCGGCTCCCGGCTCCGCAGCAGACGGTGCACGATCGTGACCGACGACCGCCCGCGCGCCATCGCAATCTCGCGCTCCAGCCTGACCTCCCCCGCGGACCATCGCCAGCGCGGCACACCGTCGGTGAGGTCGAAGGTCTCCAGCAGCTCGTGCCCCCGCGGGTCGACGGCGCCACCGGCCCACTCGTCGACCGCGAGGCGGACGCGGCGGTCACCGATGACGAGGACGGGATCGAGAGCGGCCAGCCCCACCCGACGCGCTCCGACCGGTCCGGTCGAGACGACGAGGAGCGCGTGATAGCGACGGGTTCGGAGCCCGGCCACGGTGCCCATCGCGTACCCGCCCCGCCCGTCCGCCAGCAGCCACTCGCGCTGGGCACCGGCGTCGAGATCGCCCAGCAGCTGGGGCCCGAAACGCATGCCTACATCCTGGGGCGTTCCCCGGGGCGGCGCCACCCCCAAGCTCGTACCATCTTGGCGATGGATCCGGAGCGGCGGCGGCTGCTGGAGGTTCCGCACGGCCGGGCACCGTGGCGCCGCTGGGGGCCGTACCTCAGCGAGCGCGCCTGGGGCACGGTGCGGGAGGACTACAGCCCGGACGGCGCCGCCTGGGACTACTTCCCCCATGACCACGCCCGCTCCCGCGCCTACCGCTGGAACGAGGACGGGCTGGCCGGTGTATGCGACGACCGGCAGACCCTCTGCCTCGCGCTCGCCCTGTGGAATGGCGAGGACCCGATCGTCAAGGAGCGATTCTTCGGCCTCACCGGCAGCGAGGGCAATCACGGCGAGGACGTCAAGGAGTACTGGTGGTACCTGGATGCCACGCCCACCCACTCCTTCATGCGCTGGCGGTATCACTACCCCCAGAGCGCGTACCCGTACCAGGCGCTCCTCGATGCCAACCGCAGCCGGGGCCGGCTCGAACCCGAGTTCGAGCTGGTTGACACCGGGATCTTCGCCGCGTCGCGCTTCTTCGTGGTGACCGCGACCTACGCCAAGGCCACCCCTGAGGACATCCTCCTCCAGGTCGACGTCCAGAACCTCGGCCCAGACCCGGCCAGCCTCCACTGCCTTCCGACGCTCTGGTTTCGCAACACCTGGTCCTGGGGCCTCGACGATCGGCGGCCACGGATCGGGCTCGAGGGTCATCTGATCCGCGCCGACCACGCCGAGCTCGGACCCCGATGGCTCGCCTTCGACGGCCAGCCGCTGCCGCTCTTCTGCGAGAACGAGACCAACTTCGGGCGCTGCTTTGGCGCGGCCGCCCAGACGCCGTTCCCCAAGGACGGGATCCATGATCACGTGGTGTCGGGGCGGGCCACGGTGAACCCCAGCCAGCAGGGGACCAAGGCCGCGGTCTGGTACCGCCTCGATGTGCCCGCCGGAGCGACCCGATCGATCCGGCTGCGGCTTCGGGACACGCCGGCCGGGCTGGGGGAGGACTTCGACCAGGTGCAGGATCTGCGCCGGGAAGAGGCGGACGCCTTCTACGCCGACCTCACCCCGGCCGGTGCCACGGATGACGAGGCCCTGGTCATGCGCCAGGCCTTCAGCGGGATGCTGTGGAGCAAGCAGTACTACCACTACTCGGTCAGGCGCTGGCTCGCGGGCGACCCCGCGCAGCCTGAGCCGCCGGCGGCGCGCTGGCAGGGCCGCAACTACGCCTGGACCCACCTGGACAACCGCGATGTGATCTCCATGCCCGACACCTGGGAGTACCCCTGGTACGCAGCCTGGGATCTCGCCTTTCAATGCGTCGCCCTGGCCCACCTCGATCCCGAGTTCGCCAAGTCGCAGCTGATCCTGATGGGACGCGAATGGTACATGCACCCGTCGGGCCAGCTCCCCGCCTACGAGTGGGCGTTCGGCGACGTCAACCCCCCGGTGCAGGCCTGGGCGGCGCTGCGGGTCTTCGAGATCGACGGCCGCCAAGACCACGCCTTCTTGGAGCGCGTGTTCCACAAGCTGCTGCTCAACTTCACGTGGTGGGTGAATCGGAAGGACACCGAGGGGCGCAACGTCTTTGAGGGCGGATTCCTCGGCCTCGACAACATCGGGCCGTTCGACCGCTCCGCCGCGCTGCCCGCGGATGGGCATCTGGAGCAATCGGACGGGACCGCCTGGATGGCGATGTACTGCCAGAATCTCCTTGAGATTGCGCTCTGCCTGGCGGAGCAGGATCACACCTACGAGGACATCGCCACCAAGTTCTTCGAGCACTACACGCTCATCGCCCAGGCGATGAATCAGCAGGGGCTCTGGGACGAGACTGACGGCTTCTACTACGACGTCCTTCGCCTCAGCGACGGATCGCGGGTCCCCCTTCGGGTTCGCTCCGCGGTGGGGCTGATACCCCTGGTAGCGGTCACGGTCCTGCGGCCAGAGTCGGTGCGGCATCTGGATGACTTCCGCCGTCGGATGGATTGGTACACCCACCACGAGCCCGGCATCGACCAGGTGGTCGGTCACATCCACCGGCGGGGCCGGGGCGACAGCCGCCTCCTATCGATCGTGGACCCCGAACGGCTTCGCCGCATCCTCGGCCGGATGCTGGACGAGAGCGAGTTCCTCGCCCCCCACGGGCTGCGGGCCCTCTCCCGGTACCACCGGGATCACCCGCTGGCGATCGACCTCGGCGGCCGGGTGGCCCGGGTCGACTACGAGCCGGGAGAGTCGACCTCCGGCCTCTTCGGCGGCAACTCCAACTGGCGGGGCCCGATCTGGTTTCCCCTCAACTACCTGATCCTCGAAGGGCTCCGCCGCTTCCATGCCCACCTGGGCGATGACTTCCGGGTCGAGTGCCCGACCGGGTCGGGCCGAAACCTGACCCTGCTGGAGGTGGCCGACGAGCTGCGCAGGCGGCTGGTGTCGCTGTTCGTCAACGACCCGAGCGGACGCCGCCCGGTCTTCGGCGACGAACCCCTCTTCCAGCGGGACCCCGTCTGGCACGGGCTCATCCCCTTCCACGAGTACTTCCACGGCGAGACCGGCAAGGGGCTCGGGGCCTCGCACCAGACCGGCTGGACCGGCCTCGTCGCCGACCTGATCGCCAACCGGCACGGGCCGTCGAAGGCGTCCGGTCAGTAGGCGGGTGCCGGGGCGTCGGCCGAGCCGTCACCGGCCCGTCGCGGCACGGCGACCCCGAGTCCTGGCGGGCCATGCTACTTGTCAGGGATGCGTGGCCCTGGGGAACGGCGGGAGCCTGGCGCCGCACCCAATTCGCTGGCGGGGCGGGGGCGATGGCGCGGGGTCGGGCTGGGGGGCTCGGCGCTCGCCCTCATCCTCGCCGCCGGCGCCGCCCTCCCCGGCCTCCGTCCGGCGCCGGTCCTGGCCGCATCGGCCCCGTGCACGGCCTCGGTGGCCAGCGGGCCGGCGCTCAGGGCCGCCCTGGACGCGGCCAACCGCTCGGCCGCACCGGCGGTCGTCTGCCTCGACCCCGGGACCTTCCGAGCCAATCTGGACATCAGTCGGACCCCGCCGGTCACGCTTCGCGGCAGCGGCGCCGGACGAACCGTCCTGCGTCCTGCCGACACCAACTCCATCCTCTCCGTCGGGCTGGGCGCCCGCGTCACCGTGATCGGACTCACCGTGACCGGCGGCCTCAGTGGCGACCCCGGCGGGTTGGTCGGCACCGGCGCGGGGATCCACAGCGCCGGGGACCTCACCCTGGAGGCCGTGGCGGTGTCCGGCAACGGCTGTGCCCTCACGCCCGGGCCGGGCCGTGCGCCCGCGGGCAGCTTCGGGAGCTGCGCCGACCGGACGGTCCTCCACCACACGATCAACGCCGGCGGCATCTACAACACGGGCCGGCTCACGCTCATCGCCACCCAGGTCGACGACAACAGCGCCCTCGAGGGCGCCGGGATCATGAACAACCATGCGGGCACGGTCGTCATCGAGGCGAGGAGCCGGGTGAACGGGAACGGGGGCCCGGGCAGCAGCGACGGAGCCGGAATCTACAACCACCATGACGCCACCCTGGTGGTCAGCCACTCGACGGTGGCGGACAATCGAACCGAGTACTTGGACAGCAGCGGCGGCGGCATCTTCAACCAGGCGATCGGGAGCGCCCGGGGACGGACCACCGTCATCGACAGCGTGGTGAGCGGCAACCAGGTCGGCCACATCGGCGGAGGGATCCTCAACCGCGGGTGGCTCACGGTGCGCGGCTCCACGGTGCAGCAGAACGTCGCCGGGAACAATGGGGGCGGGATCCTCAACGTCGGCTCGATGACCGTGACCTCGACCCGGCTTCTGGGCAACGCTGCCGGGTCGGCGGCCCAGCCGTACGGCGGCGGCGCCATCTACAACGCGCCGGGCAGCTCCATGGCGCTCGTCGGCTCCACCGTGGCCGGCAACCAGGCCCACTACGGAGCCGGAGTGGACGACGAGGCCGGAGCGGCCCGCATCGTCGGCTCCATGTTCACCGCCAATGGATGCCTTGCGCCCTGCGCCGACCCAGCCGGCTTCGGGGCGCTGTTCAATGATGTGGGGGCAGTGGTGACGGCGGCGGCCACCACCATCAGCGGCAACACCCAAGCTCACGGCGCGCTGTTCGACAACTACGGCTCCCGGGTGGAGGTCTCGGGAGGGGCGATCGAGGGCAACCGTGGCGGGGGCATATACAACCAGGGCCACGCCGGCGATCCCGCCCGCCTCACCGTGGACGCAACCCGCATCAGCGCCAACACCGGGGCGGGGGGCGTGCTCAACTACGGCGACGCCACTCTCGTCGGGGTCGACGTGACCGGCAACCGGTCGATCACCGGCGGAGGCGGCATCGACAACGCCGGTCGGCTCAGCCTCAGCGCGGCCACTCTGGTGGGCAACCGCGCCGGCTCCGCCGGAGGCGGGCTGCTCAACAGGGGTGGCGAGGTCACGATCACCGGTCGGACCGTGATTCAGGGCAACACCCCCGACAACTGCAGCGGTCTGGCCGCCTGCATCGCGCCGACGTAGCGTCCCGTCCCACCGGAGCGCTGACGGGCCATGGTCGCCAGGTGCCGGTCCGCCGGACTGACCCGGGCCATGCGTTGGCCGTCAGCGGTCAGAGGTCGAGTTGGCGCTTGCGGAGCTCGACGGAAGCGTGGGCGCCGGCGACGAGCTCGCTGCCGGACCGGAGTCGCCTCCCGTTCGAGGCCCTGCGATCCACGGGCTGAGGCCGACTCGAACCGCTCGGGCGGGGTGCAGCTGGGCGCGGGCGCGCCCCCGAGAAGCGACGCGCGGACCGCCAGGGTCCTGTGGGCGGCGGCGCTGTCGAGGACGACGTGCAGAGGGTGCTGCGGGCGGGCCTCGGCAGGCCGCTCCAGGACGCCGGGGAACTCCGGGGCCGGGTGCGGGGTGCGGATGCGGACACCCCTTGGTGCGGCGGAGCGGGCGAACCTTCGGGCCCCGGCCCCACCGTGCCGACACCGCCAAGCTCGCCCACGCCCCCGGGGCAGGGGGAAGGGCACGCCATCGGACCCAACCGCCCCCAGCGCCTGCTCCGCCGGAAAGCGGGGCTCCAGCAGCCGGTCGGGGACGCCGCTCCCGTGCCGGCACCTGGGCGCGGGCCGGGCGATCGACCCCACCCGCGGGTCCCAGCGCCGGTCGCGATGCCCCTCGCGGTCGGTGCCCCGGCGGTGCGGCCGCTAGCCGTATCCCGGGGCGCCCCTCGGCCGCAGCCCACGGTCTTCGACTCCGCCATCGGCTGCATCCTCGCCCGGAGCCGGTCCGCGTCCGCGAGCGGCTTCGCCCCCAAGGCACAACGGTCCATCCCGGCATCGGACCCGCCGACGCCTCCTTGTTGGCTGGACGCGCGAGCCAGAAGGATGTCGCGGTGGCTCTTCGTCTCCCCATCTCGCCCGTCCGCCTGACACCGTTGTCGGCAGCTCGTGCTCCCCGCCCCTCATACACCACATCCCTGGACGCGAGCCGATGAAGGTTCGCCGTCTCCGCCCGGCGAGGAAGCGGCTCAAGCCGCAGGGTGGGCTCATGGTCGCCATCACCGGGAACGCATCGAGCCACCTCGGGGTCGTGATGGAACAGCCCCTCCCTGACGCTCGACACCAGGTCGTGAGCAGTAGGGCGACCGGCGCCACGAATCGACCCCTGCTCCTCGGGACAAGGGCTCCCGACGCGTTCCTCCCCACCATCGCCCGCTCGTGCACACGGCCTCCGGTGCCCGGACGCGTGCGGCGCATCGCGTCGCCTGCCGTCGGCCGACCCAGTCGGCACCGTGGTGTAACGCCTATTCGGCTTCGGGGTGGCGGCCTCCACCCACGTTGAGCTGTCCGGCGACGTCGTGCGCGACCGGTTCGCCTCTCGGGGCAGCCGACCCCCTCGGCCGACCCCGGCTTGGGATCGGCCTGGCGTTCGGAGGTAGGCGCCCGGCAGCCGCCAGGGCTCGTCGGAGCACGAACTCGATCTGGGCATTGCTGCTGCGCAACTCGTCGTTGGCCCAGCGCACCAGCGCGTCGTGAACAGCCGGGTCAAGCCGGAGCAAGACGCTCTTGCGTTCCGCCACTGGCCTTCTGCCCCGGAGCTACTGGTAAAGAGAGCCGGTGTTGATGATCGGTTGGGTGTTGAGCTCGCTGCAGAGCACCACCATGAGGTTGGAGACCATGGCCGCCTTGCGCTCTGCGTCCAGCTCCACGATGCCTTTCTCCTCGATGCGGTCCAGCGCCATCTCCACCATGCCCACCGCGCCCTCAACGATCCGCTGCCGGGCCGAGACGACAGCCTCGGCCTGCTGGCGGCGGAGCATCGCCTGAGCGATCTCCGGGGCGAACGAGAGCCGGGTCAGCCGGGACTCGATGACGCGGACGCCGGCAGGTGCCACCCGGGCGGCGATCTCGGCGGTCAGTTCGCCGGTGATCTCCTCGGCGTTCTGGCGGAGCGAGAGCACACCCTCGCCACGGTTGTCGTACGGGTGGATGCTGGCCACGTGGCGGACCGCGGTCTCGGTCTGGATATCCACGAAGCGAACGAAATCGTCGACGTCGTACAGCGCTTGGGCGGTGTCCTCGACCCGCCACACCACCACTGCGGCGATCTCGATCGGGTTACCGTCCGCGTCGTTGACCTTGAGGACCTGGGTCTCGTAGTTGCGGATTCGGGTTGAGACGCGGCGCCGCTCCGTCAGGGGGTTGACCCAGCACATGCCGGGGCGGCGGATGGTTCCCGAGTAGCGGCCGAAGAGCTGGACCACCCTCGCCTCCCCGGAGATCACCGACGTGAGCCCCCTCAGGGCGATCGCGTCCAGCACGATCACCAGCAGGGCCACCCCGATCATCGTCCCGCCGGGCACGGCCCCCCCTCGGCGATTGGCCACGACCGACCCGCCGATCAGCAGCCCGATCGCGAGCAGCATGACCGCGATGCACAGGGCCAGGGTGGCGATGCCCGGGGCGAACTTGCGACCCCGCTCGATCATGGACGGCCGCGCTGCAGGCGGTCCAGGACTGGTGATGGTCATCTCCGACATCTCTGCTTCTCCTCGCGTGATGTTCCGTCCGTCCCGTGATCCCGGTCGCCGCCATCCCGCCACCTGCCGGCTGCGCCGCGTCCGACCGGGGCGGGGCGAGGCCCGGCCCGCGTGCCCAGCCGCTCCGAACCGGCGGTTTCCCGGAGGCGGCGTGGGTCGCGTGCGGGTCGGCCCGACTGCCGTCCGCTCGTCGAGCGGGCAGGGTGTCGTCCGAAGCGTGGCACCGGAGAGCGAAGCTCCATATCGTCATGATATCAGATTTTCCGCAAAGGGCCACCCTGGGGCGTCCGTGACGAACGGGCCGTCCCGGGCTCGGGACGGTGCCCGCTCCCCCCGATGGGTTCGAGACCCAGCCGGAGGAACCGACCTGGACCCCACCAAGGCGGCATCCGATGGCCGGGACCTCCACGGAACCCGCCGCCTCAGGTTGCGCCGCGGGCACGGGCCCGCTACAACGGCTGCTGGTCGACCCTGCCGGGGCGGGTGCCGGCCGCAACCGTCCCCCCACCGCCATGACCCGCTCCGTCCACCCCCTGCTCCGCTTCCGACGGCCCGGGCTCTTCCTCGTGGTGGTGCTCGCGGTGGGGACGGCCGGCTATGTCCGGATCGAGCACTGGGACCTCCTCGACAGCTTCTTCATGACCCTCATCACCGTCACCACCGTCGGGTACCAGGAGGTCCACCCCCTGTCCCCCGGGGGCCGGATCTTCACCTCAGGGCTGATCGTCGGCGGCGTCGGTACCATGCTGTATGCCTTCGGGCTCTTCGCCCAAGTCCTGGCGGAGGGCCAGCTCGGCTCGTGGCGACGGGAGCGGCAGGTGGCGATGCGCATCGACGACCTTCGCGACCACTTCATCCTCTGCGGATACGGACGGATCGGCACCCGCATCGCTTTGGAGCTCGAGCGGCAGGGGGTGCCCCTGGTGGCGATCGACAACAACCAGGAGGCGCTGGGGCGGCTCCGACGCGAGGAGCGCCTCCATCTCGAGGGCGATGCCGCCTCGGAGGAGATCCTGCGCGCGGCGGGCATCGAGCGGGCCCGCGGGCTGATCTGCGCGGTCGACGCCGACGAGCGCGCCGTGTACATCACCCTGGCGGCCCGCGCCCTGCACCCCACCCTGTACATCGTCGCCCGGGCGGGTCATCCCGAATCGGTGAGACGGCTGGAGCTGGCGGGGGCCAACCGCGTCCTCTCCCCGTATCGGATGGCGGGGCACCGGATGGCGGAGATGGCGCTGCGCCCCGCGGTGCTGGAGGTGATGGACACCCTGCAGGCGGGCGGTGCCGAGATCGGGGTCGAGGAGATGCAGGTCCCGGAGGCGGGCCCGATCGTGGGCCGGACCCTGGCGGACGCCGGGCTCCTGGCCGCCGACGCGGCCCGGGTCCTGGCGATTCGGCGGCGCACGGGGCAGCTCCATGTCAGCCCCCCGCCGGACCTCCCGCTTGGGGCCGGCGACATCGTGGTGGTCCTCGGCTCCGCCCAGGAGATCGACCGCTCCGCCAGCGTCCTGGCGTAGGCCGGAGGGTGGGCCTGGTCGTTCCCCGCGGGCCAATCCGGGCCGCGGCGGCCGCGACGGTCTGGGCTGGACGGCGCCGCTCAGGGGCGCCGGCCGCCCTCGCCGCCGCCGTCTGCCTCCGTGGCCTGCAGCCAGGCCCGGATCGCCGCCCCGTGCTCGTCGAGGCGGGGCGGCGGCCGGTGCCGCGCCGGTCCCCGCGGCGTTCGCAGGGGGGGACCGGGGAGCCGGATCCGACCCAAGGTGGGATGGTCGACCTCGACCACCAGGCCCTGGGCGGCCACCTGGGGCGACGCATAGACCTCGTCCATCGCGCGGATCCGGCCACAGGGGATGCTGGCCGCCTCGAGGTCGGCCAGCCAGGCCTCGAGCGGCCGGGTGGCCAGGCTGGCCTCGATCGCGGCGGTCAGGGACTCGACGTTGACGACCCGGGCCCCATTGGTCCGGAAGCGGGGGTCGTCGGCCGGCAGCCCCAGGATCAACGCGAGCCGCTCCCACATCGCCTCGGTGCCGACCGCGATCTGGATGAGCCGGTCGCCGCAGCGGAAGGCCCCATAGGGGGCGATGGTCGGGTGGCGATTCCCCAGCGGCTCGGGGATCTCGCCGGCGAGGAGCCAGCGGGTGCCCTGATACACGTGGCTGGCGATCGCGGCACCGAGCAGCGACGCCTGGACGTGCTGGCCGCGGCCGGTCCGCTCGCGCTCGTGGAGGGCGGCGAGGACCCCGAGCGCCCCGAAGCTCCCGGTCAGGATGTCGACGATGGGGACGCCGATCCGGACGGGCTGGCCCGGGCCGGGCCCGGTCACGCTCATGAGCCCGGCCTCGCCCTGGAGGATGTGGTCATACCCCGGACGCCCGGCCTCGGGGCCGTCCGGCCCGAACCCCGAGATCGACAGGACGACAAGGCCGGGGTGGGCAGCCCGGAGCGTGGTGGGATCGAGCCCGTGGCGATCCAGCTGGCCGGGCCGGAAGTTCTCGACCAGGATGTCGGCGTGGCTGATGAGCCGGCGCAGGATGGCGCGGTCGTCGGCGCGGGCAAAGTCGAGGGCGATTGACTCCTTGTTGCGGTTGGTGGCGAGGAAGTAGGCGCTCTCGGGGTCGCCCGCAGGGCCCACGAACGGCGGGCCCCAGCGCCGGGTGTCGTCGCCGCGGCCAGGGCGCTCGACCTTGATCACCCGGGCGCCGAGGTCGGCGAGGAGCATGGTCGCGTACGGCCCGGCGAGGACGCGGGAGCAGTCGACGACCAGCAGCCCCGCGAGCGGCCCCCCCGCTTGCGGCTCGGCCGGGGCGCTCACGCGCCCGCGCCCACGGGGTCGAACCGAAAGGTGCGGACGGCCACCACGAGCGCGGCGGCCCCGACCCCGGCGAGGACGACGATGTCGACCCAGACCCCGCCCAGGGGCTTGCCCTCGGCCATGAGCCCCCGAAGCCCGTCGCTGAAGTACCGCAGCGGCATCACCCGGGCAATGCCCTGCAACCAGGCCGGGGATTGGCTGAGGGGGAAGAAGATCCCGGCCACGAACAGCTGCGGGAGCGAGAAGAGGTTCCCGATGGTGAGGGCCGCCTGCTCGCCCCGGGCCACCCCGGCGATGAGGAACCCGAAGGCGAGAAAGCAGAGCGCGCCGACCACGGTGATCAGGGCCAGCCCCTCGGGGTGGGGCCCGATCCCGACCCCGTAGAGGCCGCGCGCGACCCCGAGGAGGACCACGGCCTGGACCAGCACCAGGACCAGCTGGGCGAGGATCTGGGTGGCGAGGAAGACGCCGATCGGCAGGGGGGTCGCCCGCACCCGCCTGAGCGTCCCGCGCTCCCGGTCGGACACGGTTCGCAGCCCCGCGCCCAGCACACCGGCGGTGAAGACGGCGTAGGCGAGCACCCCCGGGGTGAGGAACTGGATGTAGTCGCTGCTGGCGATGGTCACCGACTGCAACCCGCCCGAGACCATCGCGACCACCGGCACCGCCTGCGGCTCGGTGCCCAGCAGGACCTGGTTCAGGCGGGCGACTGCGGCCTGGGCCACGGCCGTCCGGGCCCCGTTGTCGGTGACGTTGGCGGCGTTCTCGACCACCGTCACCCGCACCGGCCGCGCCGAGCTCGCGGGGACGACCATGGCAAAGCTGACCGTGCCATCGGACACCGCCCGGCGGGCGCCCGGCGGGGTGACGCGCTCCACCGTGAAGCTGCTGGACGGCAGCGCCTGTCGGAGGACGGCGTAGGCGGGATCCGGCGCCGAGATCGCCACCTCCGTGGCGTGGGATTGGAAGAGCCCCCCGAAGATGAGGATCATCAGGAGCGGCACGAGCACGTTGAAGACGAGGATCTGCCGGTTGCGGCCGATGATGAGCAGGTTGATGCGGACGAGGTGCCAGAAGGTCCCGACCGCCCCGTACGGGGCCGGGCGGGTGAGCTCCGCCAGCCCGGTGCCGCGGGCTGACGGGGGACGGCTCACGCCGCGCCTCCCGGCCCGGGGCCCTCGATCCGCCGGCCGGTGCGGGCGAGGAAGACATCCTCCAGGGTGGGACCCTGGACCAGGACGTCGCGGAGACCGCTCGGCCCCAGCAGCTGGGTGAGGGCGGCCAGCAGCGGGCCGACCTCGGCCGTGCGCAGCCACCACCGCTCACCGTCGTGGTCGGCGGCGACCAGGCCGGGGAGACGATCGAGCTGGGCCGACGCGGGGGCGGAGAGGCTCACGGTGACCGCCGAGCCCAGGCCTTGCACCAGGGCCTGGGGAGATCCCTCGTCGATCACCCGGCCGTGGTCGACGATCACCACCCGCTCCGCCAGCGCCTCGGCCTCCTCGATGTAGTGGGTGGTGAGGAGGATGGTCCGCCCCTCCGCGTGCAGGCTGCGGACCAGCTCCCAGGTCTGGCGCCGGCTCAGGGGGTCGAGGCCGGTCGTGGGCTCGTCGAGGACGATGAGCTCAGGGTTGTTGCAGAGGGCGAGGGCGATCTGCAGCCGGCGCTTCTGCCCGCCGGAGAGCCGTTCGGTGCGACGATCATCCAGCCCGGGCAGCCCGACCAGCGTCAGCAGTGGGGCGGGTTCGACCTCGAGCCCGTAGCAGCGGGCGAAGAAGTGGAGGGTCTCGCTGCAGGTGAGGTCGGCGTAGAGGGCGCCCTCCTGCAG
Source organism: Candidatus Dormiibacterota bacterium (assembly GCA_027306595.1). Taxonomy (GTDB): domain Bacteria; phylum Chloroflexota; class Dormibacteria; order Aeolococcales; family Bog-877; genus DAHUZL01. The sequence continues at coordinate 24,969 of DAHUZI010000085.1, forward strand.
CTGGACGCCGAGCCGGCGGCGGGCCCGGGCCGGGGTCTCGCCCAGCACCCGCACGGTGCCGCGGTCTGCCGCCCGCAGACCCTCGATCACCTCGAGGGTGGTGGTCTTGCCGGCACCGTTGGGCCCGAGGATGGCGACCACCTCACCGGCGGCGACGGCGAGGTCGAGCCCGGCCACGGCCGGGACCGGGCCGTAGCTCTTCACCAGGCCGGTCACCTCCACCGCCAGGCCGCCCGTCACGCCGCCAGTGTCGCAGGGCCCAGCCCCGGCACGCCCCCGAGGGCCCTCGAACCCAGCCGATCGCCCCGATACCCTGCGGGGGTGGGCCGGTGGCGACGCCTCGAGGGCCGGCTGTCCGGGCGGCTGTCGCTGCGGGCTCTGCGCCGGTACCTGGACCGCCTGGGCGGGACGTGGGCGACCCTCATCGCCTGGAACCTCCTCTTCGCGTTTTTCCCGATGGCGATCCTCGCCATCGGCCTTCTGGGCTTCGTCCTCCAGGATCCTGGCGCCACGGCCCTGCTCCGGCGGGAGATCCGCGGCCTGCTACCCGGCAGCGACGGGAGGCAGGTAGTCGCCGCCCTCGACGCCTTCCGCCAGCACCGCGGGATCCTCGCCGGGGTCGGGACCCTGGGGCTCATCTGGAGCGGGAGCGGCCTCTTCGGCGCCATGGACCAGGGCCTGTCGACGCTGGCCGGGCGCCGCCCGCGAGGCTTTGTCTCCCAGAAGCGCATGGCGGTGGCGATGATCGTCGTGTTCACCGCCCTCGCCGGACCGGTCGTCCTCAGCTCGAGCCTCCTCGCCGGCCTGGCCTCGCTGCCGCAGGTGCCGCGCGGGCTCGCCGCCGGCCCGCTGGCCCTCATCCTCCAGGCGATGGCGGGCGTCGTGGTGGGGACGCTCCTGTTCGCCATCGTGTATGTCGTGGTGCCGAACCGGCGGCACCGGGTGCGCCGCATCCTGCCCGGCGCGGTCACCGCCGGCGTGCTCCTCGAGGGGTTCACCCTCCTCTTCCCGCTCACCTTCCGGCTGGAACGCGGCTTCGCCACCTACGGGCAGACCTTCGCGCTCTTCTTCCTCGTCCTCTTCTTCGCCTTCGCGGTCGGTCAGATCACCGTCCTCGGGTACTGTGTCGCCCTCGCCGCCGAGCCACCGCCCGCCGATGGGGGTCGGGCGGTCGGACCGGGGGGGCCGCGGGGACCGACGGCGCCGCCGGCCGCCGAGGCCGCCCCGTAGGGCGCAGCTGGCCCCCGGGCTCGCCCGGGCGACGCTCCCGCCCGAGCGGCGGGCGC
>DAHUZI010000087.1 GCA_027306595.1 Candidatus Dormiibacterota bacterium
GGGCGGGGTGGCCGACCGGGCTCGAGCTGGGCGGGCGCGCCACCCGCCGGCGGGTGGTCGACTGGGTCCAGCCGGCCGAGCCGGTGCGCCACCGCCGCACCGTGTACGACGACCTCTGGCCGTGAGGACGGCCGGCTGACCCGGTCGGGGCACGCGGACGCGGACCCAGCTCCCCCTCCGCGACCCCCAGGTGGCGACGGCTCCGCCCCGGACGGTTCGGCCCACCTGCGCCCGAGCGCACGGGTCGCGGCCGGGCCGGCCGGGCCCCGGGGGGAGCCGTCAGCCGCCGGTCGCCCGGCGCAGGACGCTGGAGATGTCCTCGAGCCCAAGCGCGCCGTCGGCCGCCCGGCGGAGGTTGACCAGGCAGAGCGGGCACATCGTGATGGCGTCGGGCGCGGCCCGGCGGAGCTGGGCGACGCGCTGGCCGGCGATGGCGCGGGCCCGAGCGGGGAAGAGGGATTCGGCCGGGCCGCCGCAGCACTCGGTGAGCCGGCCGGCGGCCTCCGGCTCGAGGACCCGAAGGCCGGTCTGGGCGAGCAGGCGGCGGGGCTCCTCGACCACGCTCTCGTAGCGGGCGAAGACACAGGCGTCGTGGAGGGTGCGCACCCCAGGCAGCGGGGCCGGGACGGCCAGCGGCCGCTCGGCCAGGACCTCGAGGTAGCTGCGGACCGCGACGGCGAAGTCGGGCAGGATCCTGGGGAAGACCGTGCGCAGCATGTGGGTCGTGTGGGGGTCGACCGTGATGACCTCCCGGACCTTGTAGCGGCGCAGGACCTGCTGGATCCGGCGGGCCTGGACCGCCACCGCCTCGTCGGCGCCGAGGTCGTGGGCGAGGGCGCCGGTGTAGAGGTCGTCGGCGTAGAGGGCACCGAACGCGACCCCGGCCCGGCTCAGGAGCGTCGCCACGTCGACGAGGATCCGGTCGTACTCGGCGACGGCCCGGCCCGGGGGCCGGGCCATGAGCGGCACCAGGCTCACCACCCGGTTGAGCCGGCGACCGAGCGGCGCCAGCCGGGCCAGCGGTGAGCCGCCGAGCCGCTCCTCGATCGCGACCATCGCCTCGATGTAGGGGATGAGCTGGACCATCTGGCCGCTGTACAGGACGGTCGGGCCTCCGACCGGCAGCCCCAGCTGACGGGCCCAGCTCGTCGAGCGGCGGGCGGGGATGGGCAGGACCGAGCCGCGCAGGCGCAGGTTGTCCGCGAGGATCCCGATCACCGGTCCGATCGGCAGCGTCACCGCCCTACAGCCCGAAAACCCGGCGATTGAGGTAGCGGCGCAGCGTGCGCACGTTCTCGGTGATGTGGACGCCGGCCGGGCAGCTCACCTCGCAGAGCCGGCAGAGCAGGCAGGCGTAGACGGGCTCGGTCGCGGCCACCACCTCCTGCTCGAGCCCGAGGACCACGGCGCGCTGGAGGCGGCGCGGCAACCAGGCGATCCCCATCGGACAGACGGCGGTGCACACGCCGCAGTTCATGCAGGCGGCGGCGTCGAACGGGCCGAGGCGGCCGACGGCCTCGGCCAGTTCGGCGCCGACGACGGCGGTCACCGTCCCGCCCCCTGGATCGCCCGGTAGCGGACGTAGCCGTCGGAGCCGGCCTCCCCCACCGGCTCCACCTCGCCGTACCGCCGCATCCCCATGACCCATACAAGGACCTCGCGGGCGGGGCGGCCGAGGGCCTGGGCCAGCTCGGGGATCGTGTGCGGCCCGTCGGCGAGCGCCCGGCGGATGGGCGCGTGCATCGCCATCTCGTCGCGCACGACCTCGATCGGATCCCGCGCCGCCGCGCTCACGCCGGGGTCCCACCCGCGAGGGCGTCGATCATCGCGGTCACCTCCTGGTCGGTGTGGCCGAGGAGGTCGATCGCGCCCTCGGGGCAGGTGGGGACGCAGGCCCCGCACCCCTTGCAGCCGGCGGCATCGATGACCGCCACGGATCCCCCTGCGGTCGGGCTGAGCCCGATGGCGCCAAAGGGGCAGGCGGCGAGGCAGCGCTCGCAGCCGGTGCAGCGGGGGGCGGCGACCACCGCCACCTGGGGATCGAGCTCGGCCGAGCCGCGCTTGAGCAGGGCCGCGGTCTGGCCGACGGCGGCGAGCGCCGAGGCGACGCTCTCCCCGGCGCCCTTCGGTCCCTGGCAGGCGCCGCAGACCAGGACCCCGTCGACCACGGTCGCGACCGGCCGGAGCTTGGGGTGGACCTCGTGGAAGAAGCCGTCGCGCCCCACCGGGACCTTCAGGACCTCGGCGAGCTGGGGGTCGGGCCTCGGCGCCATCCCGGTCACAAGGACGACGAGGTCGACGGGGATCTCCACCGCCGCCCCGGCCTCGAGGCGATCGGACACCGCCACCGCCAGCCGCCCGCTCGCCCCGTCGCGGCTGACCCGAGGGGGATCCTCGGCGGCGAAGCGCAGATACACCGAGCCCTGGCGCCGGGAGGCGTCGTAGAGAAGCTCGTAGCGCCCGTAGGTGCGCAGGTCCCGGTAGAGGTGGTACTGGCGGACGTCGGGGTCGCGGCCGGCGACCCGAAGGGCGGTGTGAACGGTCGCGGTGCAGCAGTATTGGGCGCAGCCCTGGCCGGCGCCCTCGGCCGACGGGTCGCGGCGGCCCACGCAGTAGATGTAGGCGATGGCCCGAACCGATCGCCCGCCGGCCGTGAGCGGCCCGGGGCCGGCGTCGACCATCCGGGTGAACTCGGGGAGGGTGACCACCCCCTCGATCCCGAACCCGTACGCCCCCAGCTCGGGGGTGGCCGGGGTGAAGCCGGTGGCGACGATGATCGTCCCGACCTGCGCTCGAACCGACGGCGGTGGGGCCGCGGCGGGATCGGAGCCGGCGGGCCCGCCGGGACCCGCGGGCGGCTGGTCGACCGCGATCGTGACCCGGAAGTCGCCGAAGGTCCCGGCCTTGGCGACGAGCCGGGCTGCGGTGTGGACCGTGATCGCGGGCTGGCGTCGCACCTGCTCGACCAGCTCCCGGATCAGCTCGCCCCCCGACCGCCCGGTCGGGTAGAGGGAGCCGAGCTGGCCGACGTAGCCGCCCAGCTCCGGCTCGCGCTCGACCAGGACGACCCCGAGCCCGATCGAGGCCAGCCCCAAAGCCGCCCGCAGCCCCGCGATCCCGCCGCCCACGACGAGCGCCCGGGGAACGGTCTGGACCACGGTCGGCTCGAGGGCCTCGGTCAGCCGGGCCCGGGCGATCCCGGCCCGCACGAGCCGGATCGCCTTGCGGGTCGCGCCGGCGCGGTCGCCGGTGTGCGCCCAGGCGCACTGCTCGCGGATGTTGACCTGGGTGTACCGGTAGGGGTTGAGGCCGGCGCGGCGGGCGACCCCGCGGAAGGTCATGGTGTGGAGGGTCGGGGAGCAGGACGCGACCACCATCCCGTCCAGGTGCTCCTGCTCGATGTCGTGCACGATCGCCTCCTGGGTGGCGTCCGAGCAGGTGAACATCGAGGTCCGGGCCACCACCACGCCGGGCTCGTTCGCGACCGCGGCCAGCGTGGCGTCGACGTCGACGGTGTCGGAGATGTTCCCCCCGCAGTGGCAGATGTAGACGCCCAGCCGCTGGTTCATCGGTCGGGTCCGATCCGCTCCAGGTGCGCCGCGGCCTGGGCCGCTGCCGACCCGGCGTGGAGGATCGCCTCGGGGATGTCCTTGGCGCCGGCCGCCGTGCCGGCCACGAACACCCCCGGCACGCTGGTGCGGCCGGGGTCGAGGTCGCGGTCCACCTCGTCGACGAAGGCCTGCGCGTCCAGCCGGAGCTGGCCGTCCGGGAACAGTCGGTGGGCGTCGGGGTTGGGCAGAACCCCGACGGCGAGGACCACGAGGTCGAACTCCGCCTGGCGCGCGCCGCCGCCCTCGAGGTCCTCGTAGTGGCAGAGGAGGTCGCCGGTCGCCGTCTCCTCGATCTGGGCCACCCGGCCCCGGACGAAGGTCGCCCCCATCGCCTCCGCCTGCACGTAGAACTCCTCGTACCCCTTGCCAGCCGCCCGCACGTCGACGGTGAAGACGGTGACGTCGGCCAGCGGCAGGGCGCCCATGAGCAGCTGGTTCTGCTTGATCGAATACATGCAGCAGATGCGCGAGCAGAGGGGATTGCCGACCTGCTGGTCGCGCGACCCGGTGCAGAGGATGTAGGCGATCCGCTCCGGCACCCGGCCGTCCCCGGGACGGAGCAGGGTGTCGTAGGGGCGGGTCGGCGCCAGCAGGCGATCCATCTCCATCCCGGTGACGACGTTGGCGAATCGTCCGTACCCGTACTGGGGTTTGTGATCGGCGGCGAAGAGGCGGAAGCCGGTCGCGAGCACCACCGTCCCCACCGTCATCGACTCCACCTCGTCCGCCTGGCCGAGGTCGATGGCGTCAGCGGGGCAGGCCTCGATGCAGGCGTGGCACTCGGAGCAGACCCCGCAGTCGAGGCAGCGGCCGGTGGCCTGGAGCGCCTCCGCCTCGGACATGGGCGGCTCCAGCTCCGCGAACCCGAGGGGAGCGGGATCGATCGCCCGGGCGGCCAGCGCCGGCCGCTCGGTGTGGCGGCGCTGCCGCCCGAGGACCTCGGCGGGGTCCACCGCCGGCAGCTGCCGGTCGAACGCGGCGGCGTCGGCCGGCCGCCCCCGCAGGAGGCTGTCGATCATGGCGGCGGCGCGGCGGCCCTGCCCGACCGCGGTCGTGATCATCGACGGCCCGGTGACGACGTCGCCGGCGGCGAAGAGGCCCGGCACCGCCGTCGCCAGCGTCTGGGGGTCGGCGAGCGGCGCCACTTGGGGCTCGGTCGGGACCAGCTGGGCCAGCGGCGAGTCGTCGCGGGTCATCCCCACCGCGACCACCACGAGGTCCGCGTCCACCTGCCGCGTGACCTGGTCGTCGTAGCGGGGAGCGAAGCGCCCGGTGGCGTCCACCACCTCGGTGCCGCGGCGCGGGGCGACGGCGAGCACCCGCCGGTCGCCGACGAAGCCCGCGATCCCCCAGCCACCGTGGAGCTCGACCCCCTCCGACTCCGCGTCGTCGACCTCCCAGGGGTAGGCGGGCATCGCGTCACGACGCTCGAGGCTCACCACCCGCACCCGGGCCGCCCCGAGCCGGCGGGCGGAGCGCGCCGCGTCGATGGCAACGTTGCCGCCGCCGACGACCGCGACGCTGCGGCCAACGAGGTCCGGGGCCGCGTCCAGCTTTGCCTGCCGCAGGAAGGTGAGGGCGTCGGTCACCCCGTCCAGCTCCGCGCCCGCAACCGGGAGCGCGGCGGCGACCGGGGTTCCGGTGGCGATGCAGACGGCGTCGTAGCCGCGGTCCCGGAGCGCGACCGGATCGTCGATGCGGACCCCGGTACGGATCTCGACCCCGAGCCGGGTGACGTTGGCGACGTCGGCCGCGACCACTGCCGGGGGCAGGCGGTAGTCGGGGATCCCCCAGCGCAGCATCCCGCCCGGCTCCGAGCTCGCCTCGAAGATCGTGACCCGGTGGCCGGATCGGGCCAGCTGCCAGGCGCAGGTGAGCCCGGCCGGGCCGGCGCCGATCACCGCCACCCGGCCGCCCCCAGGGTCGGGGGCCGGGGGCGAGGCGGGCTCGGGCGCGAGGTGGCGGTCGGCGACGAACCGCTTGAGCCGGCGGATCGCAACCGGCCCGTCGAGCTGGTTGCGGGTGCAGGCCGTCTCGCAGGGGGCGTAGCAGGTCCGCCCCAGGCTCCCGACGAGCGGGGTCGCCTCGAGCACCAGCTCGTAGGCGGACTCGTACCGGCCGCTGCGGACCAGGGCGACGTACCCGTGGGCCTTGATCCCGGCGGGGCACCCGGCGGTGCACGGCGAGGTGCCGGCGCGCTCGATGACGGCCTTCTTCGGCACGGCCTGGGGAAAGGGGATGTACGCGGCCCGGCGGCCGATCAGCCCGGCGTTGAACTGGTCGGGCACGGCGACAGTGCAGGCGGTCTCACAGAGGGAGCAGCCGGTGCACAGGGCCTCGTCGATGAAGCGGGCCCGGCTGCGGATGCGGGTCTGGAAGCGGCCGTCCTCGGTCGGCTCGATGGCCTCGACCTCGGCCAGGGTTCGCACCGTGACGTTGGGGTGGTGGACCGTGGCCGCCATCTTGGGGGTGGCGATGCAGCTGGCGCAGTCGAGGGTGGGGAAGACCTTGCTCAGCAGGATCATCGTCCCGCCGATGCTGGCCTGCTTCTCCACCACCAGCACCCGGTAGCCCATGTCCCCGAGCGTGATCGCCGACTCCATCCCGCTGATGCCGCCGCCGACCACCAGCGCGTCGTAGCTCACGCGACCGCCCCGCGCACCCGGGCTGCGGCGTCCAGGCTCCGGCTGAACTCGCGGACGTGGCGGGCGAAGGCCTCGGCGCAGACCGAGCAGATCGCCGCCATCGAGAGCCGAGCAGGGGCGATGGTGTGCTCGGCCATCCGTCGCTGGGCCTCGGCCACGATCGCGGCCGACCGGGCGCCGCAGTCGGACAGGTACGCGCACTCGGCTCCGTCGGCGGCGATGAAGACGCCGTCGAAGCCCCCGGTGAGCGCACGAAGGATCCAGGCCGGCCGGATCCCGCTGCTGCAGGGCAGGCTGATCACCTGGGTGGCCGGCGAGTAGTGGAGATGGGAGCTGCCGGCGAGGTCGATGCCGGGGTCGGAGATGAGCGTGGTCGAGAAGACCAGGATTCGTGGCGCCTCGCGGTCGGCGCCGCTGGGGGCTGCCGCCGGCGCGCGGCTGGCCCCGGCCGCCACGTCACCGGCCCCGGCGCACGAAGACGCGGTCGTACCCCGGACCGGGGGCGAAGCCCAGGAAGCCGTGCCCGACCTTCGTCGCCCAGGCCTCCACGTCGCGCTTGGTGTTGGGATCGCTCGACCAGAGCTCGAGCACCGCCCCCAGGGCGACCGTGCTCATTCCCTTCTTGGCCTCGAGCAGCGGACCGGGACAGGCGGACCCCCGGGCGTCGACCACGGCGGCCGGGTGCAGGTTGGCGATGTCGGTGTCGGGGAGGGCCATGGCCACGGCAGCTCCTTTGGTGCAGCGGGCGGGACCGGTCAGTACACGAGGCTGCTGGTGGCCGCGGTCACCTCGGCGACGAACTGGCCGGCGGCCACGACCTGTGCCCTCGACCAGCGTCTCCGGCGCGATCCTTCGACTCTTGATGCACGGGCCGCAGACCAGGAGCCGCCCGCCGAGCTCGCGGACGGTGTCGAGCAGCGAGGCGAGCGGCTGGAACTCCGGCGCGGCGACCCCCTCGGCGACCCCGCGCTCCACCAGCCGCACCCCGTCGGCCTGGAACCCCATGACGACCTTGACCTCCGAGGCCAGCGCGGCCGCCGCCATCACGAACGGGATGGTCGCTATCTCGGCGTGATCCGGTCCGTGGGTCACCATGATGACGAGCGACTCTTCAGCTGCCATGGCTCACTTGCGGTGCCTCCGGCCGTCTTCGATCCGATGGGCGCACGGCCCGCGCGCTGACCCCCACGCTAGGGGGGGCGCGGGACCCGAGCCAGGGCAATTCCGCCCCTCGGCAGCAGACGAAACCTCGCGCCCGGCCGTCCGGACGGGGCGGCGGCCGGCACCATGACGAGGCAGCCGGTCGGCCGGCGTCCCCCGTCGGGCGAGCGGGCCCGTGCCCGCGCACGGGGCGCAACGACCAGCGGCGGCGGCACCGGGCCGCCCGATGGAGGATGGGCGGCGGCCGGCTAGACGGCCGCCCGCTCGGCGGCCGGGACCCCGTCGGCGGCCGCGAGGAGCTCGTAGGCGCGGCGGGCCTCGGCCCCCGGTTGGACGGCGATCGTGATCCGGAGGGTGAGGTACAGGTCGCCAACTGGGTCGCTGGGGCGCAGCCCGGGGATCCCCTTGCCCCGCAGCCGGAAGACCTTGCCGGCGGGGCAGGCGGGGGGCACGGTCACCGCGATCCGCGAGGTCGGCAGCTCGGCGGTCACCGCGCCGCCGAGAGCGGCGCGATAGTCGCGCACGAGCAGGTCGCCGTGGAGGTCTCGCCCCCTGACCTCGAACCGGGGGTCGCGCTCGAGGTGGACGGTGAGGAGCAGGTGGCCGGCCGCCCCGCCGGCAGTGCCGGTGCCGCCCTCGCCGGCGATGCGGATCTTGGAGCCCTCGGTGACGCCGGGGGGGATGGTGACGCTGAGGGTGCGCTGCCGCTCCACGGTGCCGCTCCCGCCGCAGCTCGCGCACGGGGCGAGCGTCATCGTCACCGTCTCCCGGTCCCGCTCCGGCGGCGTGATCGGGACCGTGCCCCGCCCACCGCAGGCGGTGCAGACGTCGGCCAGCGCCACCCGGATCGTGCGGTGGCCGCCGGCGATCGCCTCCCCGAGGCGGATGGTAATGTCGCTGGTGGCATCGTGCCCGCGGCCGCGGCTGGGGCCGGTCGCCGCCGGACCCCCCGCGCGCGCCTGCCGGAGCAGCTCGTCGACGTCGAGCTCCGCGAGGGGATCGCGCTCGGCCCCCCGCCCACCGCCGAAAAAGGTCTCGAAGAAGTCGCTGAACTGGCCGAACCG
>DAHUZI010000089.1 GCA_027306595.1 Candidatus Dormiibacterota bacterium
TCCCCGACGGCGACTCCCAACCCCACGGCGACCCCCTCCCCCACGGCGACCCCCACACCGTCGGCATCGCCCGACCCAACCTCGGCGCCGACGTCGACGCCCAGCCCCGGCTCTCCCCCGTCCTCGTCCCTCGGCGTCTTCGTGGCCACGGAGAGTCCCTCCGACATGGGCGCGTTGGCGTCCACCCTCGGCGTCAGGCCGAGCATCTTCAGCGACTATGCCTACGGCCCCGACTTCAACACCTTCACCCCCACCCCGACCTTCTGGTCGGAGCTGTCGGCGAGCGGGGCCCAGCTGATGCTCAGCGTCGGCAACGTCACCCCGGCGGAGGCGACCGCGATCGGAACGACCCTGGTGGCCCACGGCTTCGGCAACGCGATCCTCCGCATCATGTGGGAGATGAACGGCAACTGGTTCCCGTGGGGCACGCAGGCGATGACCGCGAGTCAATACGTGGCCACCTACCGGGCCGCCTACAGCGCATTTGCGGCGGTGCCGGGAGCCAATTTCCAGTACGTGTGGAGCGTCAATGCGGGCACCGCGGAGCCCGGCCGCACGGAGTTCGACACCTATCCCGGCGACGCCTATGTCACCAACATCGGCTTCGACTTCTATGACTACAACAGCGGGACCCACACGGGCGTCTCGGACAGTGCCGTGCCTCCGGTGATCGCCTTCGCCGCCTCGCAGGGGAAGCCAGTGTCGATCGACGAGTGGGGCCTGAACGGGTTCGACGACCCGGCCTTCATCGACTACGTCGCCAGCGTCGTCGACAACCCTGCCAACAATGTCGCCTTCCAGGTGTACTTCGACGCCGACGCCTCGATCATCACCCAGTACCCGCTGTCCGCGTCCGAGTTCACCAAGGATTTTGCCGGGTAACGGAGCCGATCCGACCGGCCGCCTCTTTCCGTCAGCGGCCTCCGGGTGACCTCCGCCGGAGGCGCCCTCCCCGCCGGGCACCACCCTCCCTGCCGACCCCAGGGAGGGGCCCGGCGGGCCGGGTCCCCGCCACCCATCGTGACTTCCTTCAATGGGGTACCAGCCGATGGAACGGGGAGCTTGCCCGGGCACACCGATGACAACCCGCGACCGTCGCCCGGTCATCGAGGGCGCTCGGGAGCGCCTGCTCCACGACGTGGCCGCGCGGATGCCGGCTCCGCTCGGGCGGAACCTGCTCTTCCTGGCCCCCCCGCACCGGTTCGGGCGTTTCCGCCACCCCGTCACCTGCAGCGAGAAGGTCAACTGGCGCATCCTTTACGATCGCCGGGAGCTCATCCGCGTCTCCTGTGACAAGCTGGCGACCAAGGAGCGAGCCCGTCAGCTCGGTCTGGCAGTTCCCGAGACCGTCTGGTGCGGTGCCGACCTCGCCGAGCTGGCCTCGATCCGCCTCCCCGATCGGTGGGTCCTCAAGCCCACCTGCGGCAGCGGTCTGACCCACTTCGGGAGCGGATCCACCGCCAACGTCCCTGCGCTGCGAGCGGCCACCCGCGACTTGCCTGCCCGCGCGGGCCGATCCCAACGGGGCGAGTGGGCGTATTCCGGAGCTCGCCCCCTGTTCATGCTGGAAGTCATGCTGGGCGACGAGGGGATCGCGCCCCACGACGTCAAGGTCTTCGCCTTTGATGGGGAGCCCGCGCTGATCGAGGTCCACGAGGACCGCTTCACCGATCACCGGTGGCGCTTGTACACCACCGGGTGGCACGCGCTGGCGGTGCGGAGCGCGGGCTCCTGGGGCCGCCTGCCGCCGGCGCCCATCCGCGCTCAGCCCTCCACCCGGCCGCTGATGCTCAGCGCTGTGCGCACGATGGCAGAGGGCTACGACCTCATCCGCGTCGACCTCTACAGTGGGGGAGGCATCGTCTACGTCGGGGAGCTCACCCCCTACCCGTGCGGAGGGCTGGCCCGCTTCGTGCCGAGGGCTGTCGACACCGAGCTGGGTCGGCTCTGGCACCTTGCCACCGCCACCGAGACGGCGCCGGGAGCGCCAGCGGCCGGCGCCCGATAGCGGGGACGCCGGGGCGGACCCTCCCGTCGACCCCGCCCTGCCCGGATGGCCGCGCCCACCTCACCGCCCGATGCCGCGGTACCGGAAGCCGGCCGCCTCGGCAGCCGCCCGGTCGACCAGGTTGCGGCCGTCGATGAGCACGCGCCGACGCATGACGTCCGCCAGGCGGATCCAGTCGAGCCGAGCGAACTCCGGCCACTCGGTCACGATCACCAGCGCGTCGGACCCGATCGCCACCTGCTCCACCGACTCCAGCACAGCCAGCTCCGGGCGCGGCACCGCTGTCACCGCCGGGTCGAAGGCGGCCACGCTGGCGCCGGCGGCGATGAGCTGATCCGCGATCTCCAGGCTGGGGGCGTCGCGCAGATCGTCCGTCCCCGCCTTGAAGGCGAGCCCCAAGAGGCCGATCCGCGTCCCGCGCACCACCCGCAGCTCCTCCTGCAGCAGCCGGAGCACGACTCCGCGCTGGCGGTCGTTGACGGTGACCACCGCCCGCAGCAGGGGCGTGTCGAGCTGGTACTCTCGCGCGGTGGCCATCAGGGCCTGCAGATCCTTGCCCAGACAGCTGCCGCCCCATCCCAGCCCAGCCCGCAGGTAGCGGCTCCCGATCCGCCGGTCCAGGCCGATCCCATCGCTCACGTCATCGACGCTGGCGCCGACCGCCGAGCAGAGCCCCGCCATCTCATTGATGAAGCTCAGCTTGGTCGCGAGGAACGAGTTGGCGGCGTACTTGATCATCTCGGCGGCCACCAGCGTCGTGAGCATGACCGCCGGTCGCGGGGGACTCGCGGGCGGAGTCCCGGGCACGAGCGGGAACGAACGGGTGATGATCGGCTCGTACAGCCTCTCCAGGCGGATCCCCGCCTCGGGATCGTCGGCGCCCAGGATCAGGCGGTCCGGATGGAGGGTGTCCTGGACGGCGTCGCCCTCCCGGAGGAACTCGGGACAGCTGGTGACGACGTAGCGGGGGCGGCACTCCACCTCGCGTGCGACGCCCGAGGGCGCCCCATCGAGGGCGCGGCGGAGCACCTCGCTGATCAGCTGGCCGCTCCCCACCGGCACCGTGCACTTGTTGACGATGAGGAGGGGATCGGGATGAGTGCGCTCGGTGAGCACCCCCGCCATGCCCTCCACGGCCGCCAGCACGAAGCTGAGGTCGACGGCCCCCGCCTGGTTGCGGGGACTGGGCGAGGGGACCGCCAGGATGCACACGTCGGCGGCGGTGATCGCCCCGATGTCGGTGGTGAAGGTCAGCCGCTCCGCGTTGCCGGCCAGGAGCGGCTCCAGCCCCTCCTCGAAGAACGGCAGCGTGCCCTGAGCCAGGTCGCGCACCCGGCGCTCGTCCACATCCATCAGCGTCACGCTGTAGCCGCAGTGGGCGAGACACACCCCCGTCGTCACGCCGACGTGACCGCAACCCACGACAACGATTCTCACGTCACCTCTCCTCTCTCGCGCTTCGCCGGGCGACCGCACCAGCCCTCCACTCGCGCCGACGGCGACCAACGCGTCACGGCAGCGGGATTCCGCCGGGCGGGGCCACCTCATCGCCGGCGGGCAGCCGGGTGGTCCCCTCTGCGTCGATCTCCCGCCCGCGACGGCTCGCCGGCTTCGCCGCCCGCCGCCGGCGATGGGGATGCCAGACCTCGTCGACCAGCCACACCCCCACCCCGCAGCACTCGGCGATAAGCCAGGCCGCGCCGGCGCCGGTGATGCCCCAGATCGGGAGCAGGACCCAGGTGAGGGTGATCTGGACCACAGCCATGCCCCACATGAAGGCCGCCGCCTGTGCGTAGCGGCCCCGGAGACGCAGCACCGTCCGGTAGACCGCGGTCAGGGCATCCGGGATCGCTGCCGCGATCAGCAGCAGCAGGATGCCGAGGGCTCGGAGCCGGTACTCGGGGCCGAAGGCCTCGAGCATCGAGGGTCCCAGCACCACCATCACGACGGTCGCCAGCAGCAGCACCGGCACCACCACCAGGATCGCCTGCCGGGCGCGGCGGATCGACCGGTCGGGCTCCCGCGAGCCCTCCGCGAAGAGGGCGTTCGAGACCGCCGTCGCCAGCAGGAAGAACATGCTCCCGATCCGCCAGGCGGAGTAGAAGTAGGCGGTGCTGCTCGCCGACACGGCCGCTCCCACCACCACCGGCACCGCATAGGCCGGGGCGCTGGCGCCGAGGCCGACCACGTAGTTGCCCGCCATCATCCGGCGCATCGCACGGGCCTCGCCGAGCAGACCCCGGCGCCTCGCCCGGTAGTGGCGGCGCCACACCAGGATCGACAGCTCCAACAGCACGGCCGCCAGGGTGGCGGTCGTCCACCCGATCTGGATTCCCAGTGCCCCATGGGCTCGGAGCTGGGGAATCAGCAGGAGGCCGATCTTGGCGACGCTCATCACGGTGCTGGTGAGGAGGGGGAAGTAGGCGGCCCGCTCCGACAGCCAGACCCCGTCCAGGACCATGCCGCCGTTGGTGACGGCCACCCCGACCACCAGGGCCGCCCCGTACGCGGGGGAGCGAATCGCCGCGTCGTGAAGGATCGCCGCCCCCAGTCCCCATCCCACCACCCCGGTCAGCACCCCGGCCCCGCAGGCGGCCGCCAGCGCCACCGTGACGGTGAGGTTCCACTCCCTGCCCCGACGGCGAGCGGGCAGCCGCTGCTGGGGCGCCGCGGTGGTCCCCAGGATGGAGAGCAGCGAGATCACGGTCATCAACGAGACGGTGACCGCGGCCGTGCCGACCGCCCGGGAGTGATAGGTCCGGGCGGCGATGACCCAGAAGCCGAAGCCGAGGGTCGCCGTCACCACCGTGGTCGTGAGGACGAGCCCGCTGGTGCGGGCGAGCGAGTCCTTGTAGACGTTCACGATCAGCCGGCGCGCCGCGGCGGGCGTGACGGCACCGAGCCCGCCTCGGACGGGACGGCTCACGGGCCGAGACCCGAAGGGCAGGCCCCGTCACTCGACACCGAGCGGCGATCCACGCTGCGCCATCCCATCGACGGAGGACACCCGATGCGCGGCTCCGCCCCGAGTGTCATCGGGGCCGGGGGAATCGCCCCCCGGCCCCGCCGGCCGGCGCCGAGCGATCGGAATCGTACCGCCTGGGCGCCCGCTCCTCGGTGCCATCGGGCGCTGACGGCGCGGCCCTCCCGCCCGCGACCGTCCTCCCGCGACCACGGACCCACCCAGTGACCCGCCGCTGCGTCGCCAGGACGAGCTCCGCCGCCAGGGCCAGCCACGCCCAGACGCTGCCCGCTCGCAGGCGGAGCACCGTCGCCACCACCGTCCCCAGCCCGCCCCAATCGCCTCGGACGATGGCGGAGTGTCCGGCCACGCAGAGCAGATAGTCCGCCTTCTCGCGGGGCGTGAGATCGTCGGAATGGGCTGCCAGGAAGGCCAGGCTGGCGGGGACCCGGGCGGTGCCGGATCGGGAGCGCGGCTGGCGCGTGTAGCGAAGCAGCATGGCGTCGGCGTGGGCCACCCGCACGCCGGCGAGCTCGCCCACCCGCAGGATCCAGTCCCAATCCTCGTGGCGGGCGAGGCTCGGATCGAAGGGGGTGCGCCGAACCAGGTCGACCTCGCACAGCACCATGGAGGCGCCCAGCGCGGAGCCTCCGGGGCGCAGCTGGCGGCGGCGGAAGAGATAGTCGCCCACCCGCTGGTGCGGCTGTATCAGGTGCCGCGGCACCCGGGTGATCTCCCGGCCCTCCTCATCCTGGACGATGCTCCGGCAGGCCACGACGGGATGCTGCACCCCGGCCGATCGCATCTCCTGGAAGTGGCCGACTTGAACGTGGAGCTTCTCCGGGGCCCACTCGTCATCGTCGTCCAGGAAGGCCACCAGGTCGGTCCCGACCATCTCCGCGCCGGTGTTGCGGGCGTGCGCCGGCCCTCGCGCCGGGGTGACCGGCCACACCCGGATCCGTGCGTCCGGGGGCAAGGGGACCGCCGCCAGCAGGTCGGCGGGACCGTCGACGACGACCACCACGGCGTCGGGGGCCAGCGTCTGGCCGAGCACGCTGGCGACGGCCCGGGTCAGGGAGGGACGCCCGCAGGTGGGAATGACCACGCCGATGGTCGGACGCCCGGGGCCGCCGCTGCCGGTCACGCGACTGCCCCGACTCGGGTCGGCTCGCCGTCCGCCGGGGCCCCCATGCGGCCGTGGCGACGCGGCATCCGCGCCCGCAGGGCGGCGCCGAGGTAGCGGGGCGGGCCCACCAGCAGGCCGCAGCGGTTCACCCAGCGGAGGTCCGCGGGGAAGTCGGCGGGCAGCAGGCCGCTGCGCAGTCCTCCCGATCCGGCGAAGTCCCGGAGCGCATTGGGGAGCAGCGGCCCGAACTCCGACACCACCCGCGGGTCGGCCACGACCAGGCTGGTGTAGAAGGCGGTGAGCCCGACCCCGAGCCCGAACATCTGGCGACGCAGCTGCCGCTTGTGCCGCCGATGAAAGTGCTGCGTCACCGCTGTCGGCTGGTAGACCACCGTGCCGCCGGCGCGGAGGATGTCGGTGAGCGCCCGGGTGTCCTCGCCCGCCATC
>DAHUZI010000090.1 GCA_027306595.1 Candidatus Dormiibacterota bacterium
GGGGCCGGCGCTGAGGGACGCGCCCGCCGCAGCCGACTCCGCCCGCTGGCGCCGGGCCGCTGCGGTCGCCCGGTACGCCGCCGAGGCCGGCGCGGCCGTGGTCCGGGCGGCGGACCTGGAGGCCCGCACCACGACGCGCAAGGGCCAGGGGGACTACGTCACACCCGCCGACCGCGAGGCGCAGCGCGTGATCGTCGAGCTGCTCGCGGCAGCGACCCCCGAGCTGCCGGTCCTGGCGGAGGAGGCGGATCCGCCGGGTCCCGACCGGCGCGAGGCACCGATCGCGGGCTGGGTCGTCGACCCCCTCGACGGCACCACCAACTTCGCCCGCGGCTTCCCCCTCGTCGGCGTCTCGGTAGCGCTCGTCGAGGACGGTGAGCCGGTCGCCGGGGCGGTGGCGGCGCCGTTCCTCGGGCGCAGCTGGCTCGCCCACCGGGGCGGCGGGGCGCGCGACCAGGACGGCCGGCCGCTGCGGATCGCCGCCCGGCCCGTTGCCGAGGCGGTGGTCGCGACCGGGTTCCCGTTCCGGCTGGCGGCACGACGCCCGGCCTACCTGCGGATGCTGGCCGAGGTCCTGGCCCGCGTCGAGGACGGGCGCCGGGCGGGGGCGGCCGCCATCGATCTCGCGCTCACGGCGCAGGGGGTCTTCGACGGCTTCTTCGAGCTCGGGCTGCGGCCCTGGGACGTGGCCGCCGGGATGCTGCTCGTGACCGAAGCGGGGGGCCGGGTCAGCGGCTGGGACGGGGGCGGGGGCGCGCTGGCCAGCGGCGACGTCCTGGCCGGGAGCCCGGCGGTGCATGCGGCGCTGCTCGAGGCGGCGGCGGCGGCTGGCTTCGGCGTCCCCTCGGTCTAGGCGGCGGCCGGCGGCCGGGGGCGGACCACCACGACGCCTGTGGTCCCGCTGCCGACGCGGCGGCCCTTGACGGTCGGATAGAGGCGCAGGGTGTAGCGGCCGGCGTACCGGGGGATCACCGTGATGACCACCGGCGCGGTCGCCTGGGGCTCGAGGATGCCTGCGCAGCTCTCGCCGTCGCGCCAACGGCCCGCCGACGTGCCCAGCATCGTCGTGCGGACCACCTCGAAGAGGGGGGTGAGGTTGCCGGCCACGCAGGCCGGGCTCATCGTCCCCCCGCCGGTCACGACCAGGGCGAGGACGATGGTCGCCGGCCGACCGACGACCAGCGGCTGGCCCGGCAGGCGGCCGTTGAGCTGGGCGGCGGGCGGCCCGGTGCCGGAGACCAGGGTCTTGGGCAAGGTGGTGAGGACGTCGGCGAAGACCGCGACCACGACGAGCACGGCCACGGCGAGGAGGACCCACTGCCCGACCGTCGGCCGGGGGAGCTTCTGGCGCACCGGCCGAGGGTACCGGTCCTCGGAGCTTGGCCGCCTTCGGCCGATCCCGGCACCCGGGTGGCGGGGCCGCTCCGGATAATGGGCCGGTGCACGACCCGATGACCGAGATCGCGGACGTCCGCGCTTCCGAGATCCTGGACTCCCGCGGCAATCCCACTGTGCGGGTCGAGATCACCTTGGGCGACGGGACGGTGGCCAGCGCCGCGGTGCCCAGTGGGGCCTCCACCGGCCGCCACGAGGCGGTCGAGCTCCGAGACCGCGACCCGGCGCGCTACCGCGGTCTAGGGGTGCTCCAGGCGGTCGGCCACGTCAACGATACCCTCGGGCCCGAGATCATCGGCCTCGACGGACTCGACCAGGCCCTGGTCGATCAGCACCTCATCGACATCGACGGGACGCCGGACAAGCACCGCCTCGGGGCCAACGCCCTGCTCGGGGTCAGCCTCGCGGTCGCCCGCGCCGGCGCCGCCGCCCTCGACATTCCCCTCTACCGCTATCTGGGGGGGGCGGGGGCGCGGGTCCTGCCCGTCCCGTTCTTCAACGTCCTCAACGGCGGGGCCCACGCCAAGTCCACTGTGGACTTCCAGGAGTTCATGGTCGCCCCGGTGGGCGTGTCGACCTTCGCGGAGGCGGTGCGAGCCGGCTCCGAGGTCTTCCACGCCCTGCGCACCGTCCTCGAGGAGCGCGGGCTCGGGACCGGCCAGGGCGATGAGGGCGGCTTCGCCCCCGACCTGCCCGGGAACGAGGCGGCGGTGGAGGCGCTGGTGGCGGGGATCGAGCGCGCCGGGTACCGCCCCGGCGAGGAGGTCGCCATCGCCCTGGACCCGGCCACCTCGGGGCTCTTCGCCGAGGGGGTCTACCGGCTGCGGGGGGAGGGGCAGGAGCTCTCGAGCCACGCGATGGTGGAGCGCTGGGCAGACTGGGCCGCGCGCTATCCCATCGTCCTCCTCGAGGACGGCCTCGCCGAGGACGACTGGGAGGGGTGGGCGGAGCTCACCACCCGGCTCGGGGACCGGCTCGAGCTGGTCGGCGACGACATCTTCGTCACCAATCCTGAGCGGTTGCGCCGGGGCATCCGGGAGGGGGTCGCCAATGCGGTCCTGGTCAAGCTGAACCAGATCGGCACCGTCACCGAGACCCTCGATCTGGTCCGGCTGGCTGGCCAGGCCGGCTACGGGACCTTCGTGAGCCACCGCTCCGGTGAGACCGAGGACACCTCGATCGCCGATCTTGCGGTGGCCATCGGCTCGGGCCAGATCAAGTCGGGTGCCCCCTCCCGCAGCGAGCGCGTCGCCAAGTACAACCGCCTCCTCGCCATCGAGGCTGAGCTGGGCGAGACGGCGCTGTATGCCGGCCGGTCGGCCCTACTTCGCGGGCGGGCGGTCGGGGGCGCGGCCGAGATGGCGTCTGCGGCCGCCGCCGGCCACGCGGCCAATTCCTGACTGATAAACTCGGGAATATGGGTGGGTCATCGTCGGCCTCGCCGTTCGCCCTCGTGAGCGCCGCCTCAGGACAGGGGATCGCCGACCTGGTCGGGCGCACGCCGCTCCTGCGGATCCGGCTCTTCGAGCGGGAGGCGCCCGGGCTCACCGTGCTCGCCAAGGCCGAGTTCCTGAACCCGGGCGGCTCGGTGAAGGACCGGCCCGCGCTCCGGATGATCCGGGAGGGCGAGCGGATCGGCGCCCTGACGCCTGACAAGATCATCCTCGACAGCACCAGCGGCAACACCGGGGTCGCCTACGCGATGCTGGGGGCGGCCTTCGGCTACCGGGTGACGCTGGTGATGCCCGGGAACGTGAGCGAGGAGCGGCGCCGGCTCTGCGAGGCGTACGGGGCCAGCATCATCTTCAGCGACCCCCAGGAGGGGAGCGACGGGGCGATCCTGCGCTGTCGAGCGCTCCAGGCGGCCGACCCCGACACCTACTTCGCCCCCGACCAGTACAACAACCCCGCCAACTGGCGAGCCCACTACGACACGACCGGGGTCGAGATCTGGGAGCAGACCCAGGGGACCGTGACCCACTTCCTCGCCGGGCTCGGCACCAGCGGCACCTTCGTCGGCTGCACCCGCCGTCTCCACGACTACAGCCAAGCCGTCCAGTGCATCAGCCTGGAGCCCGACGATCCCTTCCACGGCCTGGAGGGCCTCAAGCACATGGCCGCCGCGATCGTCCCGGGGATCTACGACCCCGCGCTCGCCGATCGGCGGATGTTCGGCCCGACCAGCGAGGCCTACGCGCTGGGCCGGGAGCTGGCGCGGCGCGAGGGGGTGCTCGCCGGCCACTCGTCGGGGCTCGCCCTCTGGGGGGTGCAGGCGCTGGTCCGCGAGGGGCTCCGAACGGGCGTGGTCGTAGTGGTGTTCGCCGACCGCGGCGAGCGGTACCTGAGCACCGGCCTCTACGGCGGCCCGCACCGATGAGCCTGGTGGTCGATGGGCCCGAGGCCGCGCGCCTCTTCGCCGCCGCCGCCGCCGCCTATCCCGAGGAGGGCTGCGGGGTGCTGGTGGGCCGGCCGGGGTCGGTGACCCGGGTGACCCTGGTCGTGCCCGGGCGCAACCTGGTCACCGAGCGCCGACTCGATCGCTACGAGCTCGACCCCCAGGACATCCTCCGCGCCGACCGCCTCGCCCGCCAGCGCAGGGAGGAGGTGGTGGGCTTCTACCACACCCATCCGGACCACCCCGCCCGGCCCAGCCAGTTCGACACCGACCGCGCCTGGCCCGGCTACTACTACGTGGTTCTCGCGGTCGAGCGGGGCCGGGTCGCCCTCGCCACCGCCTGGACCTTGGACGAGCCCTCCCGTCGCTTCGACGAGGCGCCGCTCGACCCTCAGGCCCCCGACCGCCTGGCGGCCGGCGGCTATACTCCGCCCGGCCAGGTGGCGGGGGAGCAGGAGGCGCGATGACGACGCTGGTGGGCGGGTTGGAGGTGGTGGTCGCCATCCTGATCACGGTGACGATCCTGCTCCAGACCCCCAAGTCGAGCGGGCTCGGCGGGACGATCGGCGGCGGCACCGACGGCGGCGGCGGCTACCGCACCCGCCGGGGGCTGGAGCGCACGCTCTTTCGGGCCTCGATCGGCCTCGGCTTCCTCTTCGCGCTCATCGCCCTCATCGAGATCCGGCTGAGCTGACCCCGCCGGTCGCCGCGGCGCCCCGCAGCGAACGCCGCCGGGGTGCCCTCGGCCCCGGTCACCAGGCGGGGGCGCTGCGCTAGCATCAGCGGGCACCGGCCGGGATGGTGGAATTGGTAGACACGCAGCGTTCAGGGCGCTGTGCACGTCAGTGCGTGCGGGTTCGAGTCCCGCTCCCGGCACCAGCGGGATCGGGCGGCGGCCGACAGGTCGCCGGCCCGGGAGCGGTGGAGCGCTGTGGCAGCGTCTGACGACGAGGAGCCGACCCCGCAGGGCCTGGACGCCGGTCCGGCGCCCCCGCTCCAGTGGGTCGCCGGACCCGGTGGGCCCCGGGCCGTCCCCGGCCCGTCGCCGGGGCCCGGACGCCGCCGCCGCGGCTGGCGACGGGCGGCGACCGCGGCCGCGCTCATCCTGGTCGGAGCGAGCGCGGCGACCCTTGGCATCGGGCTCTGGGCCGCCAGCCGCGCGGGCGGCGACCAGCCGACCGGGGTACCCAGCCGGGTGGCGCTGCGCGTCCTGTCGCGGATCGCGGCTGGTGACCTCCCCGAGGTCGTGACCGTCGTCGCCCTCGGGCGCACGACCGAGGAGCTGGGCACCGCCTGGCCGATCGACGGCCAGGGGGACTTCGTCACCAACGACCACGTCGTCCGCGCCGGGGTGACGGTGCACGTCCTCGCCGCCGACCAGCAGGCGTACACCGCGGTGGTGGCCCGCGCCGATCCCCGCCGCGACCTTGCCCTCCTGCACGTCTTCGGGCTGCGGGAGCGGCCGTTCCCGCTCGCCCGGGCGGCGGCGCCCGTGGGGGAGCCGGTGGTCGTCCTCGCGGCCCAGGGGGCGACCGGGCGGCCACCGGTCACCGACTCACGGATCGTGGGGCTGGACGAGGCCGCAACCGTCCTCTCCGCCGCCCGCGCCCGGCCGCGCGACTACAGCGGCCTGATCCGGATGCCGTCTCGCATCTTCCCCGGGAACAGCGGCGGCCCGGTCCTGACCGAGCGCGGCCAGGTGGTCGGGGTGCTCACCCTGGCCGCCCGCACCGGAACTGGGGCCTTCGCGATCCCGGTCGCCGTTCTCCGGCGCGACCTGGGCCGATGGCGGGATTGGCGGCACGGGCGGCGCGGGTAGGATCTGACCCATGGACGACCAGCACTACGAGATCGCCGTCATCGGGGCCGGCCCGGCGGGGATGACGGCCGCGATGTACGCGGCCCGGGCCCTCAAGCGGACCGCACTGTTCGAGGCGAAGGTCCCCGGCGGCGAGCTCCTCAACACCGAGCTGATCGAGGACTACCCGGGGTTCGAGAGCATCACCGGGGCGGAGCTGGCCCAGCGGATGGCCGACCACAGCCTGAGGTTCGGGGCCGAGCTCGTCTCCGCGCGGGTCACGCGGATCGTCCCCCTCGCCGGCGGCGGGCACCGGATCGAGGTGGAGGAGGGCCCCCCCTACAGCGCCGACGCCGTGATCATCACCGCTGGCGGGGAGCCGCGCAAGCTGGAGGTCCCCGGTGAGCTGGCGTACGCCGGGCGGGGCGTCTCCTACTGCGCGATCTGCGACGGCGCCTTCTTCCGCGGCGAGCACCTGGCCGTGGTCGGCGGCGGCGACGCCGCCCTCGAGGAGGCGGTGTTCCTCACCCGGTACGCGTCGAAGGTGACGGTGGTCCACCGGCGCGAGCAGTTCCGCGCCCAGCCGGTCGTGGTGGCCCGGGCTCGAGCCAACCCGAAGCTCGGGTTTGCCCTCAACCGGGTGGTCGAGGAGGTCCAGGGCGACGGCCAGCGGGTGACCGCGCTGCGGCTGCGGGACGTTGGCACCGGGGCGGAGGAGCCGCTCGCGGTGGGCGGGGTGTTCATCTTCATCGGCTTCCTCCCCAACACCGGCCTGGTGGCGGCGCACGTCGATCACGATGCCCAGGGCTACTACCGGACCGACGAGGTGATGCAGACCAGCGTGGCGGGGATCTTCGCCGCCGGCGATGTCCGCGCCCAGCTGACGCGCCAGGTCACGACGGCGGTCGGGGACGCGACCACGGCGGCGGTCGCCGCCACCAAGTACGTGGAGGAGGAGCGGGCGCCGCGGGCGGCCGCCGGGTGAGCATCGTCACCCGCGGGGGGGACGGGGGCGAGACCCAGCTCCTCTACGGGGGACGGGTGCCGAAGGACGACCTGCGCACCGAGGCGTACGGGACGCTCGACGAGGCCATCGCAGCGATGGGGCTCGCCCGGGCGCTGACCGCGGACCCGGCGCTCGCGGCGGAGCTGCTGGAGCTGGAGCGCGAGGCGTTCACGGTGGGGGCGGAGCTGGCGACGGCGCGGGACGCGCGCGACCGGCTCCTCGCCCACTTCCCGACCCTCGGCCCCGACGCCACCGACCGGCTGGAGGCCGCCGTCCACGCCCTGGAGGCGAGCCACCCCCTGCCCCGAGGCTTCGTCCTTCCCGGGGGGACGCCGGCCGCCGCCGCCCTCGACCTCGCCCGGGGCCTGGTCCGGCGGGCCGAGCGGCGCGCGGTCGCCGTCGCCCGCGCCGGCGAGCTCGGCAACCCCGAGGTCCTGCGCTACCTGAACCGGCTCTCCGACCTCCTGTTCATGCTCGCCCGGGTGGAGGAGGGGGACGCCGCGACCCTCAAGTGAGCGCCCGGCCACATCCGGCGGTGCGGGGCCGCGGCCCCGGCCCCGGTTTCGCTACGCTCCAAGGGTGGGAACCGATCCGGCCGGGGCGCGCGCGCCCCGGGAGGCGCGCATCCGGCGCAGGGTCGTACTGGGCGGGCGGGTCCAGATGGTGGGCTTCCGGATGTTCGCGGCCCGCGCCGCCGGCGAGCTCGGGGTGGACGGCTGGGTGCGCAACACCCCCGACGGCCGGGTGGAGGCCGTGGTCGAGGGCCCCCCCGACGCGGTCGACCGGGTCGAGCGGCGGCTCGTCGAGGGGCCGGCGGCCGCGGAGGTGCTCGCGGTCGAGCGCGAGGACCTTGCCATCGACCGGCCGCTCACGACGTTCCGGGTGCTGGCGTGAGCGCTGGGGCCCCATCCGGCGCGGATCCCGCCGCCCCGGTCGATCGCTGAGCCCAGCTGTCGCCGTGGCCGCGTTCCCGCCCGCCCGTCCGTCGCTGGAGGAGGTCCGCCTCCTGGCCCGCGACCACGACTGCATCCCGGTCGTGGTCGAGGTGCTCGCCGACTGCGACACCCCGGTCTCGGCCCTCCTGCGGCTGGGCGCAGAGCCGCCGGCGTTCCTCCTCGAGAGCGTCGAGGGCGGCGAGCGCTGGGCCCGCTACTCGTTCCTCGGCCGCGACTTCGTCGAGACCCTCGACTTCCGGGACGGCGTCTGCCGGCACACCGCCCACGGACGGGTGCGCGAGCTCCCCTACACCGACCCCCTCGAGGTGGTCGATCAGCTGGTGGGTGACCGGGTGGTGGCTGAGGTGCCGGGGCTGCCGACCCGGTTCCACGGCGGCGCGATCGGCTACCTCGCGTACGAGGCGAGTCGGTGGTACGAGCGGCTCCCCCCCCCCCGCCAGGATCGGCTCCAGGTCCCAGACGCCTGGTTCGGGATCGCCGAGACGCTGCTCATCTTCGACCACCTCGCCCAGCGGCTTCTGCTCGTCACCCATATCGACACCCGGCAGCATCGCAAGGTGGAGAACGGGTACCGGCTGGCGGTCGCGCGACTCGAGCAGCTCCTCCGCCGCCTGCAGCGCCCGCGCGCGCTCGGGCTCGCCTCGGCGGCCCGGGCGGGCGCCGAGGCTCCCCTGCCGGCAACCCCCAACTGGTCGCGCGACGAGTTCCGCCGCGCCGTCCTCGAGGCCAAGGCGCACATCCTGGCGGGGGACATCTTCCAGATCCAGGTCGGCCGCCGGTTCTCGGTCCCGCTCCGCTGCCCGCCCTTCGACCTGTACCGCGCGCTCCGCCATATCAACCCCAGCCCGTACATGTTCCACCTCGCCCTTCCCGACCTCCACGTCATCGGGGCCAGCCCCGAGCCCCTGGTGAGGGTCGAGGATCGGGCCGCGACCTACCGGCCGATCGCGGGCACCCGCCGCCGCGGCGACAGCCCCGAGCGCGACCTGGCCCTGGAGGCCGAGCTGGCCGGCAGCGAGAAGGAGCGGGCCGAGCACGTCATGCTCGTCGACCTCGGCCGCAACGATCTCGGCCGCGTCGCCGTCGCCGGGAGCGTCCGGGTCACCGACCTCATGGTCGTGGAGCGCTATTCCCACGTCATGCACCTGGTGAGCCAGGTCCAGGCCGAGATCCCGGACGGCGTCTCGGCCCTTCGGGTGCTGCGCGAGTGCTTCCCGGCCGGGACCGTGACCGGTGCGCCCAAGATCCGCGCGATGGAGCTGATCGCGGAGCTGGAGCCCGAGGCCCGGGGCGTCTATGCCGGGACGCTCGGCCACGTCGGGTTCGGCGGTCGCGCCCTCGACTTCGCCATCGTGATCCGGACCATCGTCGTGAAGGACGGGGTCGCCCACGCCCAGGCCTCGGCCGGGATCGTGGCCGACAGCGACCCCGACCACGAGGCGCTCGAGATCGACAACAAGGTGTCGGCCCAGCTGCGGGCGATCGCGATGGCCAACGCCGGCCTCCAGCTGGCGCCGTGAGCCTCGACCTGGGGGCGGGGCCCGCCGGCGCCGTGCTCGTCCTCGACAACTACGACTCCTTCACCTACAACCTCGTCCAGCTCCTCCAGACCCTGGGCGAGACCACGATCGTGGTCCGCAACGACCGCACCGACGTGGAGACCGTGGCGCGCCAGCGGCTCAGCGCCATCGTCATCTCCCCCGGCCCCGGCACCCCCGACGACGCCGGGATCTCGGTCGAGCTGGTCCGGCGGCTGGGTGGCCGGGTCCCCATCCTCGGCGTGTGCCTCGGGCACCAGGCGATCGCCGTCGCCTACGGCGGCCACGTCATCCGCGCCGCCACGGTCATGCACGGCAAGGTCAGCAGGGTGGACCACGACGGCCGCGACCTCTTCCAGGGGCTGCCGTGCCCGTTTCCGGCCACCCGCTACCACTCCCTGGTCGTCGACCCGGCCCGGCTCCCCCCCGAGCTGGGCGTCACCGCGACCGCCGACGGCGAGGTGATCATGGCCATCCGCCACCGCCGCGACCCGAGCTTCGGGGTCCAGTTCCACCCGGAGTCGATCCTCACGGTGGATGGACCCGCCCTGGTGCGCAACTTCCTCGCCGACGCCCGCGCCTGGTGGGCCCGCGCGGGCGTGCCGGCATGAGCCCGCCCCCAGGCGCCCTCGGCCCCCTGCTCGACGGCTCCCGCCGCCGGGTCGACGCGGCGCGGCAGGCCCAGCCGGCGGCGATCGTGTGGGGGCTGGCGCGGGCCCGGAGCGCGGTCGACCCGCCCCGGCCGTTCCTGACCGGTCGGGGGCCGGCGCTCCAGGTCATCGCTGAGATGAAGCGGCGCTCGCCGTCGGGGGGTACCCTGTGCCCCGAGCTCGATCCGATCGCCGTCGGCCGCGGCTACGCGGACGCGGGGGCGGCGGCCCTCTCGGTCCTCACCGAGCCGGACCAGTTCGGCGGCCGGCTGCAGGACCTCACCGCGGCCCGCGAGGCGAGCGGGCTCCCCTGCCTGCGCAAGGACTTTATCCTCGACCCCTACCAGGTCGCGGAGGCGCGGGCGGCGGGCGCCGACGCCATCCTCCTCATCGTCGCGGCGGTGGCGGGGCCGGTCCTGGGCGCCTGCCTCCACGCAGCCGCCGCGCTCGGCATGGCGGCGCTGGTCGAGGTCCACACCGAGGCGGAGGTGGCGACCGCCCTCGCCGCCGGCGCCACCTGCATCGGCATCAACAACCGCGACCTCGACCGGCTCACGACCGATCTCGCGGTCACCGAGCGGCTCCGCCCCCATCTCCCCCCCGGGATCGTGGTGGTGGCCGAGTCGGGGATCGCCTCGCCCGAGGACGTGCGGCGGATGGCCGCCGCCGGCGTCGACGCGGTCCTGGTCGGGGAGCGGCTGATGCGAGCCCCCGACCCGGCCGCGGTCTGCCGCGTTCTGGTGGAGGCCGGGCGGGGGGCCGGCCCAGCCGTCCCGCTCGCCGGGCCGGCCGCGCTTGGGGCGGGCGAGCGATGAGGCCGGGCGCGGCGAGCGCCGCCGGTGGCAGCATCAAGGTGTGCGGGCTGCGCGACCCCGCCGCCGCCGAGGTGGCGGCCGAGGCCGGCGCGACCGCGGTCGGCCTCGTCTTCGATCCCGCCAGCCCAAGGTGGGTCGACCTGAAGACCGCCCGCTCGGTGGTGCTGGCGGTGGGCGACCGGGTCGACTGCGTTGGCGTGTTCGTCGACGCCGGGGCGGGCGAGCTCAACCGGGTCGCGGACCAGGTGGGGCTCCACGCCCTTCAGCTCCACTGCCGGCGCGGCACCGTCGATCCCGCCCTCGTCGCCCGGGTCGACCGCCCGCTGATCCCGGCGTTCCGGCTCCGCACGGCATCCGATCCGCTGGAGCCCCTCATCGCCTGGTGGCCGGGCGAGCTGGTGCTGGTCGACGCCGGGACCCCCGACCGGCCGGGGGGGACGGGGGAGCGGGCAGACTGGCCCCGAGCTCACGCGGTCGCCCGCCACCGGCCCCTCTGGCTGGCCGGCGGGCTCGGCCCGTCGACCGTGGCGGAGGCGATCCGGGCCGTCGGGCCCGCCGGCGTCGACGCCTCGACCCGCCTGGAGCTCGCGCCGGGGGTCAAGGACCCCGAACGGGTGCGGGCGTTCGCGGCCGCCGCCCGCCTGGCGTTCGAGGCTGCCCGGGCTCCGGCGGCGACCGCTGGGGGCCGGCCGTGACGGAGGTCGAGGCGGGCGCGCCGGTCCTCGTGCCGCCCCCGCCCAGGGGACGGTTCGGGGCCTTCGGCGGCCAGTTCGTGCCCGAGACCGTGATGCCGGCCCTCGACGAGCTCGCCGCTGCCGCCCCCGCCGCCCTCGCCGACCCCGGCTTCCAGGCCGAGCTCGGCCGGCTCCTGCGCACCTATGCGGGGCGCCCGACGCCGACCTACTTCGCCGAGCGGCTCACCGCTCACCACGGCGGCGCCCAGCTGTGGCTCAAGCGCGAGGACCTTCTCCACACCGGGGCCCACAAGCTCAACAACGCCCTCGGACAGGTCTTCCTCGCCCGCCGGATGGGCAAGCGGCGGATCGTCGCCGAGACCGGGGCCGGCCAGCACGGGGTGGCGACCGCCACCGCCTGCGCCCGCTTCGACCTCCCCTGCGTCGTCTACATGGGGGTGGAGGACATGGAGCGGCAGGCGATGAACGTCAGCCGGATGCGGCTGCTGGGGGCCACAGTGGAGCCGGTCGCGAGCGGCTCGGCCACCCTCAAGGACGCGACCTCGGCGGCGATCCGGGACTGGACCACCCACGTGGCCGACACCCACTACGTCATCGGGTCGGTGGTGGGGCCGCACCCGTACCCGTGGCTGGTGCGCACCCTCCAGGCCGTGATCGGGGTCGAGGCCCGGCGCCAGATGCTGGCGGAGGCGGGCGGGCTGCCGCACACTGTCGTCGCCTGCGTCGGCGGCGGGAGCAACGCGATCGGGATCTTCGCGGGCTTCCTGTCCGACGGCGGCGTCCGCCTCTTGGGGGTCGAGGCGGGCGGGCTCGGGCTGGCGAGCGGACACCACGCCGCCACGCTGGGCGCGGGCCGCCCCGGGGTCCTCCACGGCGCCCTCTCCTTCCTGCTCCAGGACGCCGATGGCCAGGTGCAGCCGACCCACAGCATCTCCGCCGGCCTCGACTACCCCGGGGTGGGGCCCGAGCACAGCCAGCTGAAAGCGTCGGGACGGGCGAGCTACACCGCGGTCGAGGACCGCCAGGCGCTGGCCGCGTTTCACCGCTGCGCCCGGCTCGAGGGGCTCCTCCCGGCGCTGGAGACCGCCCACGCGCTGGCCGCCGCGGGCGAGCTCGCCGGCACGCTCCCGGCCGACGCCCGGGTGCTCGTCTCCTTCAGCGGGCGGGGCGACAAGGACCTCGACACCGTTCTCGCCGCCGACGCCGCCGGGGCCGGGCCCGACCGGGAGGGGGCGTGACCGCCGCCGGGGCCGACCGCTGGCGGGCGGCGCTCCCGGCCGGCGGCCCGGTCGCCCTGGTGCCCTACGTCATGGCCGGCTACCCGTCCCCGGCCGCGACCGCCGCCTGCCTCCTGGCGGCCGAGGCGGGCGGGGCCGGGGGGGTCGAGCTCGGGATCCCGTTCTCCGACCCGCTGGCCGACGGGCCGACGATCCAGCTGGCCGGCCAGCTGGCGCTCCGCCAGGGCACGACCGTCGCCACGGCGCTCGCCGCCGTGAGGGAGGCGCGGGCGGGCGGGCTCACCATCCCGCTCGCGGTGATGTCCTACCTCAATCCGGTCCTCCAGTACGGCGCCGAGCGCTTCTGCCAGGATGCCGCCCGGTCGGGGGTCGACGGGCTCCTGGTGCCCGACCTGCCCGCCGACGAGGCCGGCGAGGTCGCCGGCGCCGCCGCCGCGGCCGGTCTCGCCTACGTCGCGATGGTGGCGCCGACCTCGACCGCGGAGCGGATCGCCGGCGCGGTGGCCAGGGCCACCGGCTTCGTCTACTGCGTGGCCCGGGTGGGGACCACGGGCGCCCGGGACGAGGTCGCCCCCGAGGCGCTGGCGCTGCTGGAGCGGGTCGGGCGCGCGACCGGGCTCCCGCGGGTGCTCGGGTTCGGACTGTCGCGGCGCGACCACGTGACCGGGCTGCGGGGCCGGGCCGAGGGGGCGGTCGTCGCCTCCGCCCTCCTCGACCGGGTGGCGGTCGCGCCAGACCCGGTGCGGGCGGTCCGGGAGGTGGTCGCCGAGCTGGCGGGTCGCTGACCGGGGCCAGCCGTCCGGCCCCGTTCGTGTAGGCTCAAAGGGGACGCCGGCCCTGCCGGCGGGGGGCTGGGGCGCCGAGCCCGGCCGGGGCCGGCCGAGTGGGAGGAGCTGTGGCGGTGACCGCCGTGCGCGGCGTCCGGGGGGCGACGACCGTCGAGGCCGACCGCCCGGAGCTCATCGTGGCCGCGACCGAGGAGCTCCTCCAGACCCTGATCGCCAGCAACGGTCTCGAGGCCGGCAACGTGGCCGCCGCCTGGTTCACGACCACCCAGGACCTCCACGCCGAGTTCCCGGCGGTGGCGGCCCGACGGCTGGGCTGGCTCGATGTCCCCCTCCTCTGCGGCCACGAGATGGTGGTCACCGGGGACAACCTGCGGGCGGTCCCGCACTGCATCCGTATCCTGCTCCTCGTGAACACCGACCGGCCGGCCTCGGCGCTGCGCCACCACTACCTGCGCGGGGCGACCGCGATCCGCCAGGACCTCGACCGCTACCGGGCGGAGGCCAGGCGGTGATCGTCGTCATGGCCGCCGGGGCCAGCCCCGAGCAGATCGCCGACGTCGTGACCTTCGTCGAGCACCACGGCCTCCACGCCCACCTCTCCGAGGGCGAGGATCGGACCGTGATCGGGGTGATCGGCCACGAGATCAGCGAGGACCTGCGCGCCGGCTTCCAGAACCTGTCCGGGGTCGAGGACGTGGTCCGGATCACCCGCCCGTACAAGCTGGCCGGGCGCCAGTTCCGCCAGCAGGACACCGAGATCCGGGTGGGGCCGGTGGTGATCGGTGGCCCCGAGCTCGTGGTCATGGCCGGACCGTGCGCGGTCGAGAACCAGGCCATGCTGATGGAGACCGCCCACGCGGTGCGGGCGGCGGGCGCCGGGATCCTGCGCGGCGGCGCCTTCAAGCCGCGCACCTCCCCCTACACCTTCCAGGGTCTGGGGCTCGAGGGGCTGCGCATCCTGGAGCAGGCCCGGGCCGCGACCGGGCTGCCGGTGGTGACCGAGGTCATGACCCCGACCGACGTCGAGGCGGTCGCCGCCAGTGCCGACATCCTCCAGATCGGCGCCCGCAACATGCAGAACTTCAACCTCCTCGCCGCGGTCGGCGAGACCCGGGTCCCGGCCCTCCTCAAGCGGGGGGCGAGCAACACCTTGGAGGAGTGGCTGCTCTCGGCGGAGTACATCCTCTCCCGCGGCAACTATGCGGTCATGCTCTGCGAGCGCGGGATCCGGACCTTCGAGACGGCGACCCGCAACACCCTCGACCTCTCCTGTGTCCCGCTCCTCAAGGAGTGGTCGCACCTGCCGGTCGTGGTCGACCCCAGCCATGGCACCGGGCGCAGCGCGCTGGTCACCCCGATGGCGGTGGCGGCGGTCGCGGCCGGGGCCGACGCCCTCATCATCGAGGTCCACCCCCACCCCCAGGAGGCCTGGTCGGACGGCCCCCAGTCGCTGGCGTTCCCGGCCTTCGAGGCCCTCATGCGTCAGGTCGCCGCCGTCGCCGAGGCCGTCGGCCGACCGCTGGCGCGGCTCGAATCGGGGCCCGCCGCCAGCGCCGGGGCCGTCGCCCGAGGGTGAGCCGGCCGGGGCCGCCCCCGGCGACCGTCGCGATCGTCGGGCTCGGCTGCATCGGCGGGTCGATCGCCCTCGGCCTGCGCCGGGGCCTCCCCGGCGTCCGCCTCCTCGGCGTCGACCGCGACCCCGCCGCGACCGCGGCGGCTCGGGCGGCGGGGGCGATCGACGAGGCCGTCCCCCTCGAGCAGGCGGCCACCGGCGACTGCCTGGTGCTGGCCGTGCCGGTCCTGGCGGTCCGCCCCCTTCTCGAACGGCTGGCGGCGATCGGCGGGGGCGAGGGCCGGCTCGTCACCGATACCGCCAGCACCAAGCGCCTGGTCTGCGACTGGGGCCACCGGCTCCTGGGGCCCGTGGGGTTCCTCGGCGGGCACCCGATGGCGGGCCGGGAGCGGAGCGGGTTCGCCGCCGCCACCCCCGACCTGTTCCGGGACCGGGTCTGGGCGCTCACCCCCCCCGACCCGGCCGCCCCCGACGCGCTCGAGCCGTTCGGCCCCTGGCTCACCTGCCTGACCGCGTTGGGGGCGCGGCCGCTCGTCCTGGCGGCCGACCGCCACGACCATCTCACCGCCGCCACGAGCCACCTGCCCCTCGCCCTCGCCCACGTCTGCGCGGCCGCCGCCGCCGCGCGGGTCGGCGACGACCCCCTCGGCCCGCGCCTGGTCGGCAGCGGCTTCCGCGACGTCGCCCGGATGGCGGCCGGCGATCCCACGATGGCCGCCCACATCGCGGCCAGCAACGCGGACGAGCTCGATCTGGCCCTGGCCGCCGCCGAGGGGGCGCTCCAGGCCCTTCGGGCCGGGCTGCGCGCGGCCCGGCGGGCGGCGGCGCCCGGACTCCCGCCGGCGACGGAGGCGCTCACCGCCTGGTTCGGCGACGCCCGGGCCCGGCACGCCCGGCTGGTGGATGGCCCGGCGGCGGGCGGGGCGGGGGTGGGCGGTGCGGATTGAGCCGGCCCCGTGGGTCAGGGGGAGCCTTCGAGTCCCGGGGGACAAGTCGATCTCCCACCGGGCGCTGCTGCTGGCGGGGCTCGCGGCCGGCCGTAGCTACCTCGGCCACTGCAGCGACGCCGCCGACGTCGCGGCGACGCGTCACCTCCTCGAGGCGGTCGGCGTCGCGACGTTCGACCGCGGGCCGGGCCAGGTCGGGGTGCTGGGCCGCGGCCGCTGGCGCTGGCTCGCCCCCGAGGGGCCGATCGACTGTGCCAACTCCGGCAGCACGATGCGGATGGGGGCGGGCGCCCTCGCCGGCCACGCGATCCTGGCCGTCCTGGACGGCGACGGCTCGCTGCGCCAGCGGCCGATGGCGCGGGTCGCCACGGTCCTGGGTCCGCTGGGGGCGACCGTCCGCTGCCTGGGCGACGGCGGTCGGCCACCGCTCGAGGTCTGCGGTCGCGCCCCGCTGGCGGGCGACGTCACCGTCCGCCCCCCGGTCGCCAGCGCCCAGCTCAAGACGGCGGTGCTCCTCGCCGGGGTGAGCGCGAGCGGGCCGGTCACGGTCGAGGAGCCGGTCGCCACCCGCGACCACACCGAGCGGATCCTGCCCCTGGCCGGGATCAGCTGCCGCGTCGAGGCCGCGGCCGAGGGCCGGCCCTGGCGGGTGACGGTCGCCCCCGGCGAGCCGGAGCCGTTCGGGCTCACGGTCCCCGGCGACCTCTCGTCGGCGGCCGCGTTCCGCGCCCTGGGGGCGATGCACCCCGCGGCCGAACTCCGCCTCGAGGGCGTGGGACTGAACCCGCTGCGGGCTGGGCTGCTCGATGTCCTCGGCGCGATGGGCGCCCGGATCGCGGTCGAGCTCGCCTCCGAGCCCGCCGCCGGGGAGCCGACGGGATCGGTTTCGGTGCGGTCGGGGCCGCTGGTGGGGACGGTCGTGGCCGGGGCCCTGGTGCCCCGGGCGATCGACGAGCTCCCGCTGGTCGCCGTCCTCGGCACACAGGCCGAGGGGGTGACCGAGATCCGCGACGCCGCCGAGCTGCGGGTGAAGGAGTCGGACCGGATCGAGGCGATCTGCGCCGGCCTGCGGGCGATGGGGGCGGAGATCGAGCCCTCCCCCGACGGCCTGCGGGTCCGAGGGCCGGTCCGCCTCCGCGGCGCCAGGGTCTCGGCCCGCTCCGACCACCGGATCGCGATGGCCCTGGCGGTGGCGGCGGCCGTCGCCGACGGTCCGACCGAGATCGAGGGGGCCGAGTCGGTCGCGATCTCGTACCCGGGGTTCTTCGACGCCCTGCGGGCCGTCTGCGACTGAGGGCGCTCAGCTGCCCGCCCGCACCAGCTGCCGCAGGTCGGTGTCGGGATCGGCCAGCCTGGCCGGCGCCACCTGGGCGGCCGCGGCGATCAGCCGGCGCGCGGCCGTGAGGTCGCGGAACCGGTTGACGGCCAGGCAGGCGACGACCCGGTCGCCCGCCTGGTGGAACACCGCGAAGCTGCCGGCCTCGGGCGCGCCGCGGACCACCGACCGGTCGGCGCCCCGGGGGTCGCCCACCCACTGGAGGGTCGCGTCGTACTGCTCCGACCAGACGTATGGGATGGGGGCGTACGGCTCAGGACCGCCGAGCATCGCCCGGGCGGCGGCGACGCCCTGGTTCTGGGCGTTGTCGTAGTGCTCGACCCGGAGCCGGCGGCCCAGCCCCGGGTGCCACCAGCTGGCGGCGTCGCCGGCGGCGAAGATGTTGGGGTGGGCGGTGCGGCAGTGGGCGTCGACCGTGATCCCGCCGTCGCAGGCGAGCCCGGCGGCCTCCGCCAGCTCGGTCCGGGGGTCCACGCCGACCGCCACGAGCACGAGGTCGGCGTCGACCACCCGACCGGTGGTGGTCACGAGCGCCTCGATCCGCCCCGCGCCGTGGAGGCTGGCGACGCTCTCCCCGACGCACACGCTCACCCCGTGGGCCCGGTGGAGCGCGGCGACGAAGTCGCTCGCCTCGGGCTCCACCGCCGCCGCCAGCAGCCTCGGGCCGAGCTCGAAGAGGGTGACGGCGCAGCCAGCGCGGCGGGCCGTCGCGGCCACCTCGCAGCCGATGAAGCCGCCCCCGACGATCGCGACCCGGGGACGGGCCGCGAGCGCCTGGCGCAGGGCGTCGGCGTCGGCGAGGGTGCGCAGGGCGACGACCCCCGCCAGCTCCGCCCCGGGGACGCGAAGGCGCCGGGGGTGCGCCCCCGGCGCCAGCAGGAGCGTGTCGAAGCCGATCGGCCGGCCACGGTCGAGCCGCACGAGCTGGCGCCCGAGGTCCAGCTCCACGACCGCGGTCGCGGTCCGCAGGATGATCTCCTGCGCGTGGTACCAGTCCGCCGGGCGCAGGAAGAGGCGGGCGCGCGGGCTCACCCCCTCGAGGTAGGCCTTGGAGAGGGGGGGGCGCTCGTACGGGCGCTCGGGCTCGGCGCCGATGAGCACCAGCCGACCGTCGTAGCCCTGGGCCCGCAGGGTCTCGGCCGCGCGCCCGCCGGCGAGGCCGGCGCCCACGATCACCGCCGTGGGCCGGCGGGTCACCGCGCCACGGGGCGAGCGCCCGTATCCTGGCCGGCGATGGCAGCTGCGGTCCGGCCTCCGGTGCGCCAGGCCGCCGGGCGGGAGGCGGTGCTGGTCGTGCCCCGGGCGCGGCTGCTGACCGACGGGAGCTGGCACGGGGTGCGCACCGACGGCCTCGAGGCCACGCTGGCCACCATCGCCGGCGCCGGGGAGTTCCGGCCTCGCGCCGACGTGGAGGAGGACCCGAGCTGGCAGCAGATCATCCCCCATATGGTCGTGTGCACCGACCGGGGGCTGCTGGTGATGCGCCGGCTGACCGCCTCGAGCGAGGTGCGGCTGCGCCACCAGTACACCCTGGGCGTCGGCGGCCACATCAACCGCGACGACGCCCGGAAGGGGGCCGACCCGGTCGCCGCGGGGACGCTGAGGGAGTGGCGCGAGGAGGTGATCTGTGACCGGGCGGTGCCGGCGACCCTGGTCGGCCTGGTCAAGGACGACACCGCCCCGGTGGGGCGGGTCCACGTGGGCCTGGTCCTTCTCGTCGAGGCCGGGACCGCCCGGGTGGCGGTGCGGGAGGCGCGCAAGCTGGCGGGGGAGGTGGTCGAGGCGTCGGCGCTGGCGAGCCTCTACCTCCAGCTGGAGTCCTGGTCCCAGCTCGTCTACGACGCCTACCAGGCTGGGCGGCTGGCCCCGGCGCCGGACCGCGCCGCGCCCCTTCGGCTCTGGCTCCCGGCGGCGCCGGCCGCCGAGGGGGCCGGCTGAGCCGAAGCCCCGGCGCTCGTAGACTTCGGCCATGACCACCGCACCTGCGAGGATCGTCGGGCTGCGCTGCCGCGCCTGCGGGCGCGGGGCCCCGCTGGGGCCGACCCATGTCTGCGAGCTGTGCTTCGGCCCGCTCGAGGTCGCCTACGACTACACCGAGGTGGCGCCGCTGGCGACCCGCGCCGCCATCGAGGCCGGTCCCACGTCGATGTGGCGCTACCGCATGCTCCTGCCCTATGAGGCGGAGGAGGCGCCGGTGTCGCTGGGCGAGGGGCTGACCCCGCTCGTGCACGCGGAGCGGCTCGGCGAGCAGCTCGGCCTGCGCCGCCTCTACCTCAAGAACGACAGCCAGAACCCGACCAACTCCTTCAAGGACCGGGTCGTCAGCGTGGCCGCGTCGTGGGCCCGGCAGCAAGGCTTCCAGGTGCTCGCCTGCGCCTCGACCGGCAACCTTGCCAACGCCGTCGCCGCCTACGCCGCCCGCTCCGGCCTGCGCGGGCTGGTCGTGATCCCCGACGACCTCGAGCCGGGCAAGGTCGCGCCGACGGCGGTCTTCGATCCGGTGATGGTCCGGGTGCGGGGGACCTACGACGACGTCAACCGGCTCTGCAGCGAGCTGGCCGACCGCATGCCGTGGGGCTTCTGCAACATCAACCTCCGCCCCTTCTACAGCGAGGGCAGCAAGACCCTCACCTTCGAGACCTGCGAGCAGCTCGGCTGGCGGATGCCCGACGAGATCGTGATCCCGGTCGCGTCCGGCTGCCAGTTCGTCAAGCACGCCAAGGCGCTCGACGAGCTCCGCCAGCTGGAGCTGGTCGAGCCCGGTCGGCCGCCCCGGCTCACCGGCGCCCAGGCGCGGGGCTGCGCGCCGGTCGCGACCGCCTTCGAGCGCGGCGAGACCCACATCGTGCCGGTGCGGGAGCCGCGGACGGTGGCGCGCTCGATCGCGATCGGCAATCCCTCCGACGGCAGCGACGTCGTTCGGCTCGCCCGAGCGTCGGGGGGCGTGGTGACGGCGGTGGAGGAGGAGGAGATTCTGGAGGGGATCGAGCTCCTGGCTCGCACCGAGGGGATCTTCACCGAGACCGCGGGCGGGGTCACGGTGGCCGTCCTCGCCCGCCTGGCGCGCCAGGGCCGGTGGTCCCGGGATGCGACCGTCGTCGCCTACATCACCGGCCACGGGCTGAAGACGGTGGGGGCGCTGGAGGGCCGGACCCGGGTGCCCGAGCCGATCCCGGCCCGGCTCCGAGCCGTCCTCGCCGCCGACCCCGGGGGCCTGCTCGAGGCTGGACAGCCGGCGGCCCGCCGGGCCGCCGGCTGAACCGGGCCGGCGGGGCGGGCCCGGCGGGCGGGGCGGGCCTCCGTATACTGACCCACGATGGCAAGCTGCTGGTGCGCCCCGTGCCGGTGACCGTGCGCGTGCCCGGGCCGCTGCGCTCGCTCACGGGCGGAGCGCCCGAGGTCGAGATCGATGGCGGCACGGTCGCCGAGGCGCTCACCCGCCTGGACGGGCGCTACCCCGGCTTCGCCGCCCGCCTGTACGAGACGGACGGCCAGCTCAAGCCGTTCGTCACCCTCTACCGCAACGACGAGGACATCCGCTTCGCCGACGGGCTGGGCACCCCGCTCGCCGACGGCGACGAGCTCTCGATCGTGCCCGCGGTGGCCGGGGGCGTCTGACCGGTTGGCCCGCCGCCGGGTGACCCTCCACTTTTCGCCGGAGCTCGTCGGCGAGCCCGTGATCCATCGTTTGGGACACCAGTTCGCGCTCATCACCAACATCCGCCGGGCGGACGTGAGCCGGGACGAGGGCTGGGTCGTGCTGGAGGTGGAGGGCGAGGCCGACGAGATCGAGCGCGGCCTGCGGTACTGCGAGGCGCTCGGCGTGCGCGTCGACCCGGTCGAGGGTGAGCTCGCCGTCTGAGCGGCCCGGCGGCCGCCGCGCCGGCCCGCTCGCGCCCGCGGCGATCGCGCGGGCGGTGGCTCGCAGCGGCGGTGGAGCGGTCCGCGCCCGTTGCCTCGGCGGTCGCCGGCTGGCGGCGGGGAGCGTGGTCGCCGTGGCGATGAGCGGCGGCGTCGACAGCGCCGTCGCCGCCGCGCTCGCCCGGGCGGCGGGGATGGACGTCTTCGGGGTGACGATGCGGCTGTGGGGGGCGGCCCCCGTCACGGGGGGCGGCTGCTGCTCCGTCGACGCCGTCGAGGACGCGCGCCGGGCGGCGACCCGCCTCGGCGTGCCCCACTACGTCCTCGACCTCAGCGAGCCCTTCGCCCACACTGTGGTCGCCGACTTCGTGACGAGCGCCGGCGGGGGCCGGACCGCCAACCCCTGCATCCGCTGCAACCAGTGGATCAAGTTCGCGGCCCTGCTCGAGCGCGTGCGCGCCATCGGGGCCACCCATCTCGCCACCGGCCACTACGCCCGGGTCCGCACCGCCCGCGATGGCCGCACCACCCTTCACCGCGCGGTGGACCAGCGCAAGGACCAGTCCTACACCCTCTTCCACCTCGACCCCGCCACGCGCGCGGCGGTCTGTCTGCCGCTGGGCGCGCTGGAGAAGCCGACGGTGCGGCGGATCGCCGCCGCCCTCGACCTCGGCCTCGCCGCCAAGCCCGACTCCCAGGAGCTCTGCTTCGTCGGCGGTGACCACCAGGCCTTCCTGCGTGACCGGCTGGGCCCGAGCGATCGCCCCGGCCCGATCGTCACCGCCGACGGCGCAGTCGTCGGCGAGCACCGTGGCCTGGCCGGATACACGGTGGGCCAGCGCTCGGGGCTCGGCCTGCGCCCGACCGGCCCCGAGCAGGCGCCCCAGTACGTGCTCACGGTCGATGCCGAACGCAACCGCCTGGTGGTGGGCCCGCGGACCGCGCTCTGCACCAGCCAGGCGACGCTCGAGGACTGCGTCTACCTGGACGGGACCCCGCCGCGCGGCCCGCTTCGGGTCCTGGTCCAGCTGCGCGCGCACGGGGCGGCGGTGGCCGCCACCTGGGCGCCGGCCCCCGCGGGCGGCGCGCGGCTGGCCTTCGCGGCCCCGGAGCCGCTGGTCGCCCCCGGGCAGGCCGCGGTCGGCTACGACGGCGACCGGGTGGTCGCGGGGGGGACACTGGCGGCATGACGTTCCCCTGGCTGGTGGGGCTCGCGCTCCTAGCGATCGCCGGGCTCGGCTGCTTCGCGATCGTGATCGCGGTCCGGGCGGCCTGGCGCCAGCGTCGCCCGGCTGTGATCGCTCTGGCCCTCGCCCTGGTCGCGGCCGGGGGCGCCCAGCTCGGCCAGCTCAACGCCACGACCGGCCCGGTCGTCGGCGGGGCGGTGAGCGTGGTCAGCCTCCTGGCCGCGACCGTGGCCTTCCTGCTGGTCGCGTACGTCGTCAGCACCGGCCCCGGCGGCGGCCGGCCCGCCACCGACCCGGCCTCGGCGGACAGGCGGTGATCGCGGCCGTCCTGGGCGCCGTCGTGGGCGTGGCAGTGGCCGCCGGCCTGCTCGCCGTCGTCCCCGAGCACGGGTTCGATCGCCTCGCCCGCCGGCTGGCGCGCCCCTCGCCGTGGGGCCTCGCCGCCCTGCTCGCCCTCACCGCCGTTGCGGTCGCCGTCGCCGTCCTCCCCGCGATCAGGGCGGCGGCGCCGTGGGGCCTCTTCGTGGGCTGGCTCATCCTCGCGCTCCTGGTGCTCGGGCTGGCCGGGCTCTGGCTGCGCGCGGCCGGGCCCGGCGCCGCCGACGGCGGCCGCTGACCCCCCGCCCGGCTGGTCCTGCCGTGACACGAAGTCCGCGGCTCCTCTCACATGGAGGGCGATGGTCATCGGCGCGCCGCTCCTGATCGAGACCCAGGACGTCGTCTCCCGGCTGGCCTGGTCGCGCGGGCTGGGCCGTCCCCGGACCACCCTGGGCCTGCCCGCCAGGCTGACCCTGCGGGCCGCGGCGGGCGCCCGGGCCGGGGTGGGGGCGGTGCACGCCGCCGCGGCGGCCGAGCTGGTCGAGCGGGCGCTGGAGTGGCACCATGCGGCGGCCGCCCGCGAGGAGCCGGTCGGGCTCGCCACCCTGGCCGGCGACTACTGCCTGGCCCGCGCCTCCCTGGTCCTCGCCGGGCACACCGACCTGGTCGTCCAGGCCGCCTTCGCCCGTGGCGTCGCGGAGGCAGCCGAGCTGCTGGCC